>JANOXJ010000001.1:0-3855 GCA_031418455.1 Flavobacteriales bacterium
CAATCACCGGAGGCGAATTCTTAATTCGTGAAACTGCATCACAAGATATTTTTATAGCAGAAGAATTCAGCGAGGAATTGCTGATGATGAAAAAAACCTGCGAAGATTTTGTAGCGCAAGAAATAATGCCTAAGCTAGATGCTATAGACCATCAGGAGGAAGGCCTTATGCAAAGCATATTGGACAAAGCCGGTGAACTTGGTCTCCTTGGCATATCGGTACCCGAAGAATTTGGCGGCATGGGCATGGACTTAAAAACAACCATGCTATGCACCGAAGCACTTGGTGCAGGATTTAGTTTTTCTGTTGCTTATGGCGCGCACACCGGCATAGGCACCCTGCCTACCCTATACTACGGTTCAGATTATCTGAAGAAAAAATATATTCCAAAACTTGCCAGTGGTGAGTGGAAAGGCTGCTATTGCCTAACAGAGCCTAGCTCTGGCAGCGATGCCAATAGTGGCAAAACAAAAGCGGTGCTTAGCGAAGATGGCAAGCACTACATTCTTAACGGACAAAAAATGTGGATCACCAACGGTGGTTTTGCTGATGTATATACCGTGTTTGCCAAAATAGATAATGACGAAAATCTTTCGGCATTTATATTGGACAACACCATGGAAGGCATAAGCCTTAACCCTGAAGAAAAAAAGATGGGTATAAAAGGTTCGTCTACGCGCCAGGTGTTTTTTAACAACGTAAAAGTGCCGGTAGAAAATCTGCTTAGCGAAAGACAGAACGGTTTTAAAATAGCTGTAAACATTCTGAACATAGGCCGCATAAAACTAGGCGGTGGAGTATTGGGTGGCTCTAAGTCTACTTTGACAGAGACTGTGCACTACGCTAACGAACGCCAACAATTTGGCCGCAGCATTTCCAAGTACGGAGCCATTCGCTACAAACTGGCAGAGATGGCTGCACGCATTTATGGTCTTGAATCTGCGCTGTACAGAGCTACACAAAATATAGATGATGCCATAGCATCATTAATAGAAGGTGGCATGGACAAAGGACAAGCTACGCTTAAAGGCATTGCATCTTTTGCACCGGAATGTGCTATACTAAAAGTGTATGGCAGCGAGGTGCTGGACTATGTGGTAGACGAAGGTGTGCAGATACATGGTGGCATGGGCTACAGTGCCGAAACGCTTGTAGAGCGCGCCTACCGCGATGCCCGCATTAACCGCATATTCGAAGGTACCAATGAAATAAACAGACTACTAACTGTAGACATGGTGCTTAAAAAAGCTATGAAGGGCGAACTTGACTTAATGACTCCTGCCATGAATGTGGCCAATGAATTAATGTCTATTCCTGACTTTGGCGATGGCTCAGGCAGCCTTTTTGATGAACATAAAAAATACATTGTAAACTTTAAAAAGGCCATACTTATGGTAGCTGGTGCTGCTGTGCAAAAGCTAATGATGCAGCTGGAAAAAGAACAAGAAATACTGATGAACGTGGCTGACATGATGATACAAGCCTACATAGCTGAAAGCACATTGCTACGCACCGAAAAACTGGTGGGTATAAAAGGCGAAGAGGCATGCATGGAACAAATAGAAATGATGAAGGTAATCATGTATAGTGCATCTGAAATAATAGGCAAAGCAGGCCGCGAGGCGCTATGCAGCTTTGCTGAAGGCGATGAACTACGCATGATGAACATGGGCATGAAACGCTTTACTAAAATGGAAGCATTCAACGTAAAAAATTCACGACAAGCGATAGCTGCAAAAATTATTGCAGAAAATAAATACTGCTATTAATACACATAGGTAATTAAAAATTGATAATGAAAAAGTCATTCCACACGGAGTGACTTTTTTTTTCGATATCAATTTTTTACTTTAAAAATCTTCCATTGCGCCCAGACCGAACAGCGCAAAATCATACTTAACAGGATCTGTTGCATCCATGGCACGCAAGGCAGCATCTAACTCTTCCACAGCACGCCAGTCGTTTTGTGTGCGCTGCAGCAAACCCAACTTGCGCGATATGTTGCCTGTGTGCACATCCAACGGAATGGACAATGAAGACGCTGGTATTTTTTTCCAAATTCCAAAATCCACTCCTGCCCTATCCTGCCTTACCATCCATCTTAGGTACATGTTCAATCGCTTGGCTGTGCTGCCTTCCATAGGGTCCGACACATGTTTGCGTGTGCGCTGCGGATGCTCTATTTCAAAAAAAACTTGCTTAAAAGTGGAAATAGGTTGCTGCGCATTTGCTTGCTTTTGAAATGCTTTGGTAAAAACTTTTTCCAAGCCTCCATGCGTTGTATATATATGTTGCAAACCTTTTATGAAATACGAAAAATCTTCGCTATTAAATGTGCGGTGAACGATGTTCTCTGCACGTTTTAAATCTTTGGCTGTATGATTTATTACAAAATCATATGGACTCTCGTCCATAACCTGCATCATTCGATTAGCGCTGGTTATAATAGACTTTCTGTTGCCCCACGATATGGTGGCGGCTAAAAATGCAGCTATTTCTATGTCTTCCTTTTTAGTAAATCTGTGTGGTATAGAAATAGGATCGGCTTCAATAAATTTTAATGAATTGTACAATGCGGCCTTCTCATCCAAAAATTCTTTCAACTCATGAAAAGCATCGGATGGCTGCATTAATTTTTTACTCATGGTATACTTAAAAACAGCAGCGGTTATTTATTAATCTTCGCTTCCCATAAGGGCATACTGAAGCAAATTGGCTCCCATTTTAAAGGCCTTAGTGCGTGTTTCTTCAGAGTCCTTGTGTACTTCATAATCTTCCCAACCATCGCCCAGGTCGCACTCAAAATCGTAAAACACTACCACCTTGCCCTCATACACCAATCCAAAGCCTTGTGCTGCCTTGCCGTCATGCTCATGTATTTTAGGTAAGCCATTAGAAAAATCGTAACTCTGATGATAGATAGGATGACTAAATGGTAACTCCACCAACTCCAATTCCGGAAAAACTTTTTTCAATTCTTTGCGAATGAATTTGTCCATTCCATAATTGTCTGATATGTGCAAAAAGCCGCCACCCACCAGGTAATTGCGCAGGTTGTTAGCATCATCAGCACTAAACACCACATTGCCGTGTCCTGTCATGTGTACAAAAGGATAATTGAAAATTTCGGGGCTGCTCACATCTACATATGGCACCTCGGTGTTTATGTTCATGTTCAGATTTTTGTTTACAAACTTTACCAAATTGGGCACCGATGTAGGATTGGAATAGTAGTCGCCCCCCCCTTTGTACTTAAGCACAGCCACCTGATAGCTGGGGGCCACCGGAACAAAACTGCTTAGCAGCGGAAACATTAAAAACAAAAAAATCAACTTCTTCATGACATATATATCTGGTAACAAAAATAGACGCTTCATACTATAATGTTCTTAAACAAAAAATATTGTTGAGTGCGCATGTGTGAAAATCTTTTTGAGCGGCAAATGGCATAGATTTGACAAATAAATAGAGCTTTATAAATCTGAATATAACATGAAAAGAATCATAGAAACTTCGCTGGCACCAAAACCCATAGGACCCTACAGCCAGGCTGTTATGGCAAATGGTTTTCTTTTTACCAGTGGTCAAATTGCTATAGACCCAAGTACTAACGAATATTTTGAACGCGATGTAGAATTTGAAACTCACCTGGTGATGAAAAATTTACAAGCCATTTTAGATGAGGTAGGTCTTGATTTTTCGCGCGTGGTAAAAACTTCCATTTTTCTAAAAGACATGAATGACTTTTCGAAAGTAAATGCCATATACAGTAGCTACTTCACCGGCAACTACCCCGCCCGCGAAACCGTGCAGGTTTCTGTGCTGCCTAAAAACGCAAGGGTGGAAATTTCGATG
>JANOXJ010000002.1:0-16064 GCA_031418455.1 Flavobacteriales bacterium
GTTTATTTCTATTGTAATAGGTAGAAAGACTCTAATGAATTAAAAGGAATACTAAACCGAAAGAATAACTGAACGAAAAAAAAATGGATAGCGTTTTTATCTTCAGAATTTAATTCGTTTTTTGCAATACACCATGCAGGCAATACGAAAGTAGATGTTTTGTTCTATGTTGTTTGCTGCACACAAGCACACTTTTTTAGATACGGGCTAAAAGCCCTCAGGAAGCTTTATGGCACTGGCTACACTGCGTTAAGCCAGCGCCAGAGAAGCAAACGTGCTACGAGCAACGCCAAACTCGTTCAGGTGCTTTAACCCAGATTGCTCATTAGAAATGAGCAAACGATTAAGCATCTGTATTTCATCGCCTTTTCAAGCGATTAAAACAGGCTGCTAAATCGGGATAACCCCAGCTAAATCAATAGTTCGGCTGTTAGCGAGCCTTCCATTGCTTAATCTGGGTTTAAAAGGAAAAAGCCGCTATTACAATTAGTAACAGCGGCTTTTAAGGGGGTATAATTTTGTGCTGATGGATTTATACGTCCATCAATTGCATTTTCTTTTTTATGTCTTCTATTTCGCGCTGTGCGGCTTTTATTTTCTTATCAATATCGCCACGCAAAGCTTCGGCACCTTTGCCGGTAAATATGCCCATATTGTTTTCGTACTGTTTTATATCCTGCTTTAGTTTATCAATTTTTTCACGCAAAAAATTCTTTTCCTTCTTCAGTTTATAATCGCCATCCTGTCCAGATTTTATAGTGGTTAAGCGCGAGCGAAACGACTCCATTTCGCGGTGCTCTCTGTCGGCATTTAGCTTACCATATTTTACATCCAATATTTGGTTGTAGCGGTCCATTACTTCCTTCACCTTGTCCTTGGGTACAAATCCTATTGCATGCCACTTGTCGCTATACTCTTTAAGTGCTGCTAGGTCGGTGCCTTTGTTGCCTGTTATTTCCAGTGTTTCCAATTCGTTTAGCAAGTCTACCTTGATGCGGTAGTTCTCATCTTGCTGCACATTTTGTTTTTCAAATATTTCTTTCCTCTTCTGAAAAAAGTGATCGCAAAACGAACGGAATTTTTGCCAAAGCTTTTGCTCATCTTTAGAGTCAGCTGGGCCTATGCCCTTCCACTGCTCTTGCAGTTTTTTTATAGCATCTGCTGTATTCTTCCAATCCTCGCTGTGCTGCAGCTCCTGTGCTTTGGCTATTAGGGCTTCCTTTTTATCTTTATTCTCTTTGTAGCCTGCACGCTTTTCTTCGTAAAATGCTTTGCGCTTGTTAAAGAACAAATCGCACAATCCGCGAAACTCTTGCCACACCTCTTCGTTCTGCTTCTTGTTGGCCCAGCCTGTGCCGCGCCATTCTTCCTGCAGTTTCATTACCTCATCGGTCCATCTGTTCCATGTGCCTTGGTTGGTAATTTCCATGGTCAAAATTTCTTTCATTTTGTCCACCAGTGCTTTCTTCTTAGCCAGGTTTTCCTCGCTATTAGCATGCAGCACATCGTAGTGCGCTTGTATGCGTGTTTGTGCATCGCGCAGCAGTGCAAAAAAGTTGTCGCCAAGTTCTTTGTAACTCTCGCGTGGCGAGGGGCCTATGTCTGACCACTCGCGTTGGTACTTGCGCACCAGCACTTCCAGGTCGTTCACGCTTTCCACTGTGGCCAGTGCTTTGGCTTCGTTTATCAGCTCTTCCTTTTTCTTTTGGTTTATCTTTAAATCGTGCTCTTGCAGCGTTTTATAGATATTTATATTGTAGAAAAACTCGTGGTTGAGTTTTTGCCATTTTTCATTTAGATCATGAAAAGTATTGCCGGGTACATCGCCTGCAGCATCCCATTTTTCCTTCAGCTCTTTATGCGAGCCAAATGCCTTACCAATGTTTTGCTCATCCTTTACCAAGGCCTCCAGCTCAGCAAGTATGGCTTGTCTGGTTTCCAGATTTTTCTGTCGTTCGGCAGCTAGTTTTTTGCCATGCTCCTCTACGCGGTCTTCGTAGGTCTTTAGCAGTTCTTGGAATTTTCCTTCCAGTTCGTGCGGCACATAAGCAAACTCTGTGGCCTCTTTTACCTCGCCCTCTTCAGTAGGGGCATTGGCTGCCTTAAAAGCTTCTTCTTGGAGCAATCTTTCTTTGGCAGATTCCGCTTTCCAGTCGTTGCGGATGTCACGCACTGCTTCGCGGATGCTTGTTACTTCATCAGCTTTCAACAGTTCGTGTAGTTTATCAATCAGTTGGTTTTTCATCAAAACAAAGTTTGTAAAGGCAAGTATTTTCCTTCTTTTTTTTAAAATATTGAGGAGCGCAAATGTAATGAAAGCACCCCACCGATATAATACGGTAAAGGGTGTATTTTGTTTAGCTAGCTAATCTGCTGCAAAGCAGTCTTACAGGCTCTTTTCCTGCAGGCTGAATAAGACTTGGATGGCATTGGAACCGTATTTACGTAGAAAAGACAAACTAAATGCGATTCAGCATATCCTTCACTATCACCTCAGCCCCATTGGTGGCTATTTCATGCTCGGCCATCATGGTTTTTATGTGGCCATACTCATGCTTCAAAAATTCCGGCAGGTATTTGTGCAGCTGGGTTTCAAATATTTGGAGGGATATAAACGAGCCAAGGTTTTGTTTTTTGAGCATAAGAATGTTTTCGCTCATTTCAGGATTCATGGCCTCGCCTATAAGTAGCATAGGTGTGCGCAAACCGACACATTCCGATATGGTGTTGAAACCCGCCCGGCCTATTACAAGGTCCATATCTGCTACATAGTCCACCATTAGGTCGGCTGCAGGTATAGGGCGTATGTTGCTTTGGTCGGTTGCAAATTTTTCTGATACAAAAAAGAGAAAATCGTCAAGTGGTTTTAAAGTGCGCAGGGCTTTGTGTATAGAATCGGTAAGCACACCTGCACCGCTATCCATTATAAGCACTTTAAACTTGTCTTTAGCGTTAGTTACTTTATGCTCTATGCCGGAGCGCAGTATTAGCGGCACTTCCAGGGCTTTATCTTTGTAGTGGTGCAGTATTTCCTCCGGTGTAAAGGGCGGAAAATAGAGGCGCGTAGCTTGGTTGGCCAGCTGCATAAAGTGCTCTATTACATTAGTATTTACAGCGGGCGGATACAGTTTAGAAAAAAACCAGTCCCATGTAAAGTGTGCAACACCAAACGAGGGAATGCCGTGTCTGGACGCTATGCCAAACGCCTCATACACAAAATCTGATATTAAGAAATTGTAATTGGCTGCATCTTCGTCTTCTTGCATAAATGCATGCGAAGTGTCTAAATAATTTGAAAATCGCGACCTTATTTTTTCTAAATCGGGCGAGCCATTGGGCAGTTTGTCCCAGGTAATATTATTATACCGCTCCTGTATAGATGCGCCTTGTATAAACCTTACTGCAGCGCTGGCTTGCACCTTGGTTTGCACCGTTATGTCCAATTGGGGCAGCATTCTGCGCAGTTCTTCCACCACTGCGCGCTGGCGCACAATGTGTCCAAAACCTTCATCGGATAAGTAGATTTTACAGCGGGTCATAAGGCACTAGGGACCGTATAGATAATTTTTTTTCGTTAGGGCAGCCAAAAGTAAGTGAACAAAATGAATTGTGTACTGAGCAAATAATATTTTAAAAAGTACCTGGGTTGGCGGCATTGGGTAATTAAACCTGCGGTCAACTTCCTTTAACAACAATGTGTTTGTATTGTGCCTGTGGGTTGCTACAAAGCAAAGGAGTCAAAAATTAGTTTTAGCACAGGCAAAATAATGTGTACCTCTTGCTTCGCTATTGCATGCGTTGGCAGGGTTTTTATCGTTAGTTAGTTTGCCCATTACACATATGTCACCATCGTTTCGTTTCACACTCATAAGCATGTTGCTATGCATAAGCAACATAGCACACACAGCCAGCACTGCGGCTACCACGCGCCAGCAATACATTGCCCAATGGAAAGACGAGGCCGTATATCAAATGGTGGTGCACAAAATACCAGCAAGCATAACCCTAGCACAGGGTATACTGGAAAGTGGCGATGGCAACAGCCGTCTGGCACGCGAGGGCAACAACCACTTTGGTATAAAATGCCACAACGACTGGCAGGGCAAAACCATACATGAAGATGATGAAACCAAAGGTGAGTGTTTTCGCAAATACGACAATGCCCGCGAATCGTTTGAAGACCACTCCGCATTTTTGCAACGCAAACGCTACGAAACCCTGTTTGCCCTTCCGGTAGATGATTATAAGGGCTGGTGCAAGGGCCTGAAACAGTGCGGCTACGCTACCAACCCCAAGTATCCGGAATTGCTGTTGAAGATAATAGACGAATACTCGTTGCACCAATACGATGAGGTAGGCAAACAGTATATAAAAGACAAAAAAATACCTGCACGCAGTGGTGGCAAAGACACCGAGCCTGTAGCAACCCATGACACCGCTAAGCCAAAAGGCAAAGGCAAACATGGTGGTAATAAAAACACAGGCGATGAGCGCACCACTATAAACATAAGCCACAACAGAGAGATAGCCATTAGTGCTAACCGAATAAAATACACCCTGGTAAAAGAAGGCGAAACACTTAAGACCATAGCAGAACAGCTGGACATGAATGAGGGCCAGCTAAAACGATACAACGACCTTAGCAACAATGCCAACTTAAAAGCCGGACAAATACTGTACACCCAGCCCAAGCGCAACAAGTGCAAACAGGCTACCTATACTGTAAAAAAAAGCGATTCGCTCTGGAGCATATCGCAAGAGTTTGGAGTAAAAATGAGTAAAATAAAAACCTACAACTCGCTGAAAGAAGGTGCTATGCCCAAAGCAGGACAAGAATTAAAACTTAGAAAATAAAATTAGAGACTTAGTCTATTCCGATTTTGTTTCTTTGTGGTGTGTTAATCCACTTTAATTTTTATTTTTTCTTGAAACTACCACTATGCAAATAACCACTCCCCAATGCTTAAAACACACGGCCATAGTGTGCACACTGCTGGCAGCCATGGTAGTGGCAGGCTGCAGTAACCGCGCTGAGCGCGCTGCGGAATACAACGACTCCATCATAGGCTATCAAAAACAAATAATAGCTGCGTTTGATATAATGGATAGCACCTTTCGCGATACGGGAGCTACCAAAGACCTGGTAGATTTTGCTTATGCCAACTTACAGAGCAAAGTAAAGTTGGGCATATTGGCATTGGACAGTGTAGGCTCGTTTCAAAAAGATCCTTCCATGCAGCTAGCTGCCAAAGAACTGTTTAGACAGTATGAAGACCTGGTAGCTAAAGAGTATAATACCCTGGTAAAGATAAAGCTTACGCCTTCGGAAAGTGTGGACCAGGCCCTCTCAGACACCAGCAATAGCGTACAAACCAGAATTTATTCGCTCTCAAAGGTATCCCAAGACAAATTCTTGCGTATACAGAAGGAGTTCGGGAAAAAATACCATCTCGAGCTGGAATAACCTAATGAGAAAAATATTAACTGCACTATTGCTTTCAGCAATTGTCCTTGTTGGCAAAGCACAACGCGGCATGTTGGACAACCATGTGGGCGCGCGTTTTGGGCTTGGCACCGGAGTTACCTTTCAGCACCGCTTTAGCGACAATGATGCTATAGAGTTTATAGCCCTTGGCCGATATGGTGGACTCAACTTTACTACTCTGTATGAGTTCAACAACCGCTTTTTTGATGTGCGCAGCATTAAGTGGTACTTTGGCGGTGGCGGCCACGCAGGGGTTTATTCTAACAGAGCGCGCAGTTTTGAAAACGAAAGTGGCAACACCATTACACTGGGTTTGGATGGTATAGTGGGTTTAGAATATTTCTTTCACGATATACCTCTTCAACTATCCATAGATTGGAAACCGGCATTCAACCTCATATCATCTGGCCAAACTTTTAATGAGTGGGACTGTGGTGCCATGAGTGTTCGCTACCGATTTTAAAGCTAAAAATTCTACAACTAAAAATATTCATATTTAAAAAAACGCACTGCATTAAGCAGTGCGTTTTTTTTTGTTTCGCTATAGCCCACAATAAAAACTATGTCGTGCTGTTTTCATAATATCAAAATTTATCAAAATCAATTTACATTTTTTTATTAAACAAAACCTACAACAGTATGAAGCCAAAAACCATCATTGCTTCTGCTACCATTACTACCCTCTGCACTGTATACCTTGTGCGTTTTAACGAGGTGGTTAACCAAACGGTTGGCGCGCCTAGTAAAAACGAGTTAGCCTTTGTTTCCACTACTCCAACAGAAACAATAAACCTAACTACTGATGTAAGTTCTTCAAACCTTGACAACGCGTTGAAAGGTTTGAAAACAAAAAAAACAATTGTAACCGTAGACAATAGCGCACCACGCAATGTGTATGGCAAAAAAGGCACTGTATTGTATTTGCCTCCCAACATTTTTCAAGACTCAAAAGGTAAAGCCTACACCGGAATGGTGCGTATAGAGCTGGAAGAGTGTTATGATGTAAGCGATATGCTGGCCGCTAAACTTAGCACCACCAGCAATGGAAAGCTGCTGGAAACTGCAGGCATGGTAAATATTAAAGCCTATGCAGGCAGCGAAAAACTGGAGCTACGGCAAGGTGCTGAGTTGAATATTTATTTTCCAAAAAATGGTGAAAAGAAAAATGACTACCAACTGTTTTATGGTGAGTGGCTGCCCAATGATATAATAAACTGGAAGCTGGCTGGCAACAGCCAACCACTGCCAGAAAATGCCCCTGAAGCATCCAGCACAAGCGCACTAACAGCTGACAATAACACAAACGAATCCGCTAATGATGTAGTGTTAGATGATGCGTATATCAATGAAGAAACCGATTTGGAAATAGTACAAGAGTTTGTACCCGAAGCGGGGCAGCGCAAATTGAAAGAAGACGACAATTGTTTTTTGCACATAGCAAAATCCTATTTGCGCAGAGGAACACAAGTAAGCGAAATGGATTATTTCAACTGGAAACTGATGAATGGCCAAACACTGAACCAGTGGTTTGTGTCCAACTTTAATCCTGACATAAATATGCTGGAAGATTTCTGTTTGAATGGCCTGCGCTCACAAATTACCTTTCATGTAGATGAGCAAGGAAAATTCAAAGACTACTACATCAGTAAAACATCCATAACAGAATACGATCGTGCCATTGCCAATTTTTTGCGCACTATGCCTCCGCTTGACTTAACACAGCTAATGCCCGATTATAAAGTAGACCACGCATGCGTGCTCACCTTTGGCACCGCGCGAGGCACACAGGGCGAAGGCTATGTGCAGCAGTTCAAAGCCAAACACACAGGCGACCCCAACAAGCCAATGACCAATGTGGACGCTGCATCATTAGACTACTTTGTTTTCTCCAGCAGCGAGTTGGGATGGATCAATTGCGACAGATTTTACGAAGAGGTGCCTATGGTAGAATACAACGTATTGACTAATACACCCGAGTGCACCATGAGCATGGTATTTACAGATATAAACAGTGTGCTAAAAGGAGTGCCCACAGCAGATGGTGTATTGTTTGAAAATGTGCCGGCCAACCGCGAAGTGAAAATAGTAGGCATACGCGCCAACAACCACAAAGCTGAAATGGCCGTAACTACCAGCAACACCACGCGCGAAACCACTACCTTAAATGAATTTAAGCCTGTGAGCATAAATGCCATGCAGGCAGAGTTTAAGAAACCGCAGGCAAGTAAAAAAAATAAGTAGTTTTAGAATCGTTTCGGCAAAATAGACCTCTATAGAGTTTATAAATTCTATGGGGGTCTTTTCGCTTTGGGCTATTACCTTGCGCCACATGTCCGATAGCCTCGTAATACGAGAATCTGAATTGCCGGTGGAAACCCCACTGATGAAACAATACAACACCATTAAGGCCAAATATCCCGATGCGTTGTTGCTGTTTCGCGTGGGCGACTTTTACGAAACCTTTGGCGATGATGCCGTGCGTGCAGCGCGCGTATTAGGCATAGTACTTACCAAACGAAAAAATGGTGCAGCGGCATTTATAGAACTTGCCGGATTTCCGCACCATTCGCTGGACACCTACTTGCCCAAACTGGTAAAGGCCGGCTACCGCGTAGCCATATGCGACCAGCTGGAAGATCCTAAGCTTACCAAAAAAATAGTAAAGCGCGGTGTAACAGAATTGGTAACACCTGGCGTGTCGTACAACGACAAAACATACGAAACAAAAAACAACAATTTTCTTGCGGCCGTTGCATCTAACGGCAAGCAGTGCGGTGTATCCTTTTTGGACATAAGTACCGGTGAGTTTCTTACTGCGCAAGGTTCAGCAGAATATGTAGACAAACTATTGCAGAGTTTTAAACCCAGCGAAGTATTGTTCCAAAAGAATCAGGACAAGTGGTTTGAAGAGAATTTTGGTGACAAATTTTTCACCTTCCGGCTAGACGACTGGGTATTCCACACAGAGTTTGGCAACGAGATATTGTGCAAGCACTTTGGCACAAAAAACTTAAAAGGCTTTGGCATAGAAGAATTGCAAATGGGCATAGTAGCTGCCGGAGCAGTATTGCATTACCTGGCCGAAACACAGCACGATAAGGTGGCGCACATAGCCCATATAGCCCGCATAGAAGAAGATAAATATGTGTGGCTTGACAAGTTTACTATTCGCAATTTAGAATTGGTAAACAGCCCCAATGAAAATGCCACCACACTATTAAGTGTAATAGACCACACGGTTACACCTATGGGTGCTCGCCTGCTGCGCAGGTGGCTGTTGTTGCCGCTTAAAGAAATAGCGCTCATAAACAAACGCCTTTCGGTAGTAGAATTTTTTACCAAGGCCAGCCAAGAGCAAGAAGATATTTATGCCGAACTAAAACACATTGGCGATTTAGAAAGGCTCATTTCAAAAGTGGCTGTAGCGCGCATATCGCCACGCGAGTTGCTTCACTTGCGCAAAGCGCTTGATATTATTTCGCCCATAAAAACATTTTGCGAAAACCGCTCCATTGAAGATTTAAGAATATTGGGCAGCCAGTTAAACGCCTGTACACCCATAAGAGACCGAATAGCCAGAGAGCTGCACCCCGATGCGCCTATGGCCCTCAACAAGGGGCAGGTAATAGCCTATGGAGTAAGTGCAGAATTGGATGAACTGCGTGGGCTTAGTACAACGGGCAAAGATTTTCTGTTGCAAATACAGCAGCGCGAGAGCGAGCGCACAGGCATACCAAGTTTAAAAATATCGTTCAACAATGTGTTTGGTTATTACCTAGAAGTGCGCAACACACACAAGGATAAAGTGCCTGCCGATTGGATACGAAAACAAACACTGGCCAATGCCGAGCGCTACATAACAGAAGAGCTAAAAGAATACGAAACAAAAATTCTTGGAGCAGAAGACAAAATAGCTACGCTGGAGTTTAGCTTGTTCAATGAGCTTGTGTTGGCCGTGGCAGAATACACAGCGGCTATACAACTAAATGCACAACTCATAGCGCAGCTGGACTGCTTGCTAAGTTTAGCATATACAGCACTGCGCAACGGTTATGTAAAGCCCATAGTAAACGATACACATGTATTAAAAATATTAGAAGGCCGCCATCCTGTAATAGAGCACAAGCTTGCTGCGGGCGAGGAGTATGTGAGCAACGATATTTATTTGGACAACGAAACGCAGCAGGTAATGATGATAACGGGGCCTAACATGAGCGGTAAATCTGCAGTGTTGCGCCAAACAGCCCTTATAGTGCTTATGGCACAAATGGGAAGTTTTGTGCCGGCCAAAGCTGCCGACATAGGCATAATAGATAAAATATTTACACGTGTTGGCGCTAGTGATAATATAAGCAGTGGCGAGTCTACCTTTATGGTAGAAATGAATGAAACCGCCAGTATACTCAACAACCTTAGCGACCGCTCGCTGGTGTTGTTAGACGAAATAGGCAGAGGCACCAGCACCTATGATGGTATAAGCATAGCATGGGCCATAGCAGAATTCATTCATCAAAACGAAAAAGCGCGCGCCAAAACATTGTTTGCCACACACTACCACGAGCTAAATGAAATGGAAGGAACTTTTGCACGCATTAAAAACTTTAATGTAAGTGTAAAAGAAATAGGCAACAAAGTCATATTCCTTCGCAAGCTAACTACCGGTGGCAGCAACCACAGCTTTGGAATACACGTGGCTAAAATGGCCGGCATGCCTGTTAAAGTTTTAGAGCGTGCTAAAGATGTGCTGGTGAAATTAGAAAAGTCGCACTCGCGCGAAAACCTTACAGGGCAAATGAAAGAGGTGGCCAACCAAGCTGCCATGCAGTTGTCTTTTTTCCAGCTGGACGATCCTACCCTTGGACAAATACGCGAACAAATAATAAATATAGACTTAGACACCATGACACCCATAGAGGCACTAATGAAACTAAGCGAAATAAAAAAACTAGTAGGGGGTAAATAAATGAATCGCATAACTATTCAATTGTTCCATACAGGAGGCGCAATACTTTTTTCACTGCTCTCAATTTTTGCGCAGGCACAGCCATCGCAACTTACATTTATAAAAAATCATGATGGCACTACAGATACCCTAGAACTTGTTTTCAACGAAGAGTTTGAAGGTAAAAAAATAAATGAGCGTGTGTGGAATGTGGTAGAAGGTGTGGTGCGCGACCCTGAGGGAAGACGAGTTAAATGCTGGACTAAAAAAAGTAATGTGGAAGTGGCAGACGGCTTTTGCAACATGTGGGTAAAGCGCGACACGCTGCTCAATCAAAAATATGAAGTGTGGGTAAAAGATGGCATGAAACCATTTGTGAACGACTACCACTTTAGTGTTTCAGAAATGAATACACACCAGCAATATGGCTATGGCATGTATGAAATACGCTGCAAAATTCCTCGTGGACGCGGACTTGCACCAGCCTTTTGGATGTATGGCGCCAATGGCCCTATAAATTGCGAGATAGATGTTTTTGAATTTTGGAACCAGCGCGGATTTCTCACCCGGTTCAGCAAAAGAAAACTGTCGCGCGTGCACAACATGACAGCACACTACAATGGGCGCATGAGTGGCACCAGTTATATGGGCCCCGATTATTCCGAAGATTTTTTTGTATATAGTGTAGTGTGGGACGAGTGCCGCCTGGAGTGGTATGTAAATGGCGACTTAAAAAGAAGAATACCCCGCTACAAAAAAATGCGCGCCAACGAAATTTCATGCGACCGTTTTGCAGACATGAAAACCAAACCGGAGGAAAACGTTTTTCCGCAAAACCAACTCATGAGCATCATTGCCAACTTTGCGGTGCATACAGACGAGGACAAGCCATATGACGAAGATCCATTTCCGCATAAAATGGAAATAGACTATATCCGTTATTACAAATTCAAATAATCATCATTCATTTTTTTATTAGTTGCAATAGAATTTGTAGCTCTTAAAATTTTTTTATACTCCACACACATGCTATCTAAAGACACCGATAAAAAATTATTTCTGCTGGATGCATATGCGCTCATTTTTCGCGCGTATTATGCCTTTATAAAAAACCCTCGTGTCAATTCTAAGGGCCTCAACACATCGGCCATGTTTGGCTTTACCAATGTTCTATTAGACATTATTAAAAACGAAAAGCCCACACACATGGCTGTAGTTTTTGATCCGCATGATGGCAATTTCAGGGAAGATGAATATGAATTATACAAAGCCCATCGCGATGAAACACCTGAGGATATAAAATTAGCTTTTCCTTACTTGCTTAAAATAATAGAAGCAATGAATATTTCCATATATCAGGTAAGCAAATACGAGGCAGATGATGTAATAGGCACCCTTGCAAAAATGGCTGAGCGCGAAGGCTTCACTACATATATGATGACGAGTGACAAGGACTATGGCCAACTGGTGAGCGAAAATATTTTTGTTTACAAACCAGGCCGCAGCGGTGGCGATGCGGAAGTGCTGGGCATAAAAGAAGTGTGCGAACGTTACGGCATAGAGCGTGTAGAACAACTGATAGATATACTGGGCATGATGGGCGATGCTGCAGACAATATACCGGGCATACCAGGCATAGGTGAAAAAACTGCTACCAAACTGGTGCAGGAATATGGCAGTTTGGAAGGCCTGCTGGAAAATGTAGATAAACTAAAAGGCAAGCAAAAAGAAAATGTAGAAAACAATAAAGACATAGCACTGCTGTCAAAAAAACTTGCCACCATAGTATTAGATGCGCCTGTAGAAATAGAAGAAGAAAAGCTGCGCTTAAAAGAAGTGAACAAAGACATGGTGCGCGAAGTGTTTGAAGAATTAGAATTTAGAAACCTTATAAAACGTGTGTTGGGCGAAGGGCCTGCGGCATTTGAAGCAAAGCAGGGAGAACTATTTGCAACGGATGAAACAACAATAAGTGAAGAAGAACAAGACGCGTCAAAATCTAATTTAAAAACAATAGCGGATGTAGAACACCAATATTATCTGGTAGAAAAAGATGATGAGGTGACTGCCTTAATTGAAAAACTCACAGCCGCTTCATCATTTTGTTTTGATACCGAAACCAGCGATTTAGAGCCCATCAATGCAGATCTGGTAGGCATGTCGTTTTCCATAAAGCCGCATGAGGCGTGGTATGTAGCAGTGCCTAAAGACCAAAACGAAGCAAAGGCGTTGTTACAAAAATTTCAACCCATATTTTCTGACACCCACAAAGAACTTGTAGGACAAAACTATAAGTACGATTATAAAATGCTCATGAAATATGGCGTGCAGGTGAACAATAAAATATTTGACACCATGTTAGCGCACTACCTTATAAATCCAGATGGTAAACACGGAATGGATTTTTTAAGCGAGGCATACCTTAGCTATTCGCCTGTATCTATAGAAACACTGCTGGGTAAAAAAGGAAAAAACCAGGGCAGCATGGCCGATCTGGAGCCTTCGGCAATAAAGGACTACGCGGCAGAAGATGCTGACATAACCTTGCAACTAAAACAAAAATTCAATCCGGAATTAAATGTAGGTCGCTTAAGAGAATTGTTTGATACTGTAGAAGTGCCATTGATAAAAGTACTTGCCGATGCAGAGTGGGAAGGCGTAAAAATTGACGAACAGTTTTTAAATAATTATAGTGGCGAATTGCAAAAAGATATTTTAGAATTGGAAGCATCCATTTGCGAAATGGCTGGAGAAAAATTCAATGTGGATTCACCAAAGCAGCTAGGTATAATACTGTTTGAAAAACTAAAAATTACTGATACCATAAAGAAAACCAAAACCGGACAATACAGTACCGATGAGGCCACCCTTAGCAAGTATGAGCACGACAACCCCATAATTCCAAAACTGCTTGACTATAGAGAAATAAGAAAACTAAAATCGACCTATGTAGATGCGTTGCCACTTATGGTAAACAAAACCACGGGTCGTGTGCATACCAACTATATGCAAACAGTGGCCGCCACCGGCCGCCTTGCAAGCAACAACCCCAATCTGCAAAACATACCCATACGCACCATAAGAGGCAAAGAAATACGCAAAGCATTTATACCACGCAACGAAGAGTATACTATACTAAGTGCCGACTACTCGCAAGTAGAGTTGCGCATAATAGCATCGCTTAGCAACGATGAAAACATGATAGAAGCCTTTTTGGCCGGACAAGACATACATAAAGCCACCGCAGCCAAAGTGTTTGGAGTGCCTATAGAAGAAGTAAGTAAAGACATGCGCAGCAAGGCTAAAGCCGTTAACTTCGGAATTATATATGGTCAAGGAGCTTTTGGTTTAGCACAAAATCTTGGCATATCGCGCGGTGAGGCAAAGGAGATAATAGAGTCGTACTTCAACCAATTCAACAAACTAAAAAGCTACCAGCAACAAACCATAGAAAGCGCACGCAAAACAGGATACATAGAAACCATACTTGGCCGCAGACGCTACCTTGCCGATATAAACTCTGCCAATGCAGTAGTGCGTGGTTTTGCAGAGCGCAATGCTATAAATGCGCCTATACAAGGCAGTGCTGCAGATATTATTAAAGTTGCTATGATCAACATTCACCACGAGTTTCATAAAAACAATTTCAAATCAAAAATGATAATGCAGGTGCATGACGAATTGGTATTTGATGTGCACAAGAGCGAAGTAGAATTAGTAAAGCCAATCATAAAAGAAAACATGATGGGCGCGGTGCAAATTGCTGTACCGTTGGAGGTAGACATGAACACAGGAAGCAATTGGCTGGAAGCGCATTAATACACTTACTCAAAAAACCAATGACGAAATTAAAATCAATAAATGCACTACCATTGGTTTGCGCAGTAGTGTGTGTGTGTGTTATGAATGCCTGTGGCAACGAGCCAACCAAGCCAGCCATTGCGCTGCCACAGACTACTGAGGCAATTAAAGACACTATGGACCACACAGGCACTGCGCCTAGTCCATTGCCTGCAATAGCAGAACCTTCTGCAGATCATTTATTGGTAAAACTATTCAGAGAAGATGCTGAAAGCAAATATGACACCGTTGTGCATTACTCATTCCTAGAGCACGACATGTTTCCATTGGCTACTTTTAATTACCCAACTCTTGAAAAAAAGACAGAAAATGGCAACAGCTATACCCTATTTAACGACAGCATATCTGTGCGAATTACCAAGCAAGCTTTTGCGCCAAAGGCACATAAACTAGGCTATAAAAAACATGATGGCGATGAGATGCAGATATTAAAAACTATTGATGGCAAATCATTTTATGGCACAGATGGAGAAGTGCCTACATGGGAAATTTCAGAAATAAATATTGTTCAAAATGGCCAATCATTTTCATTTCCGCAAGAAGAAATAAAGTATTACTACCAACCCAATTTTAACCTGACCGATGTGTATTTAACCAAAGACGGCCGAATAATTTTATGGATGATAAACAGCGATGGGGCTGGTGGATACTACGTAGTATGGGTTTGGAAAAACGGAAAAATACTTAAACGCTTCGTAGAAGAAGGGTTTTAAGATCAAGCATTATTGCTTTTAAAAATTCTGTCGCAAGCCATTTTACTAGCTTTTTGTTCTGCAGTTTTTTTAGATGCGCCTTCGCCTGTTCCGTATTCAGCATCGTCTATCAGCACTACTATATGGTAGTGGCTGCTGCCACCTTCGTTCTTATGATTTATTACTCTAAAGGCAAGTGTGCGCTTGTACTTCTGACTCCACTCGTGTAGTTTGCTTTTATAATCTACATCATCATGCACCTTAGTGTCCAGGCCATGTTGTTTCAAAAGTTTTAAGGCTATTTCGCGCGTGGTGTTATATCCTTTGTCTAAATACACAGCTCCAAAAAGCGCTTCCATGGCGTTGCCCACAATGCTATCGTGCATTTCTTGTTTACCTAAATTCAGGTGAAGCTGTTCTTCTATGCCAATAGTATATCCAAGTAAGTTCAGGTTTTCTCTTCGCACCACTTTACTTTTCATCTTGGTCATTTCGCCTTCCGTAAGGGTTGGGTACTTTACATACAGGTAGTGCGCCACCACAGCATCCAGCACAGCATCGCCCAAAAACTCGAGGCGTTCGTTGCTGTTTTTTAATCCCGGTTTTATCTTGGTAGCTGCGGAGCTATGTCGCACCGCTTGTTCATAGAGGGTAGTGTCTTTAGGCACAAATCCAAAAGCCTTCTTTACGAAGGCTTGAATTTCTTTGTCTGCTTTTGACTTTTTAAAAAAAGGAAACTTCCAGCTCATTCAGGCTTTTTAAAAATAGCGGAAGTATTGTGCCCTCCAAAACCAAATGTATTTGTCATGGCCGCATTCACGGTACGTTTTTGAGCCTTATTGAATGTAAAGTTTAGCTTCTGGTCCAATTCAGGATCGGGAGTGCTAAAGTTTATAGTGGGTGGAATAATGTCGTTTTTAATAGCCAAAATAGTGGCTATAGCCTCTATAGCTCCTGCCGCGCCCAGTAAGTGACCGGTCATGCTTTTAGTGCTACTTATATTCAGATTATATGCGTGCTCGCCAAAGACGGCTTGTATGGCTTTGGCCTCTTGCACATCGCCAAGCGGTGTAGAGGTGCCGTG
>JANOXJ010000003.1:0-3860 GCA_031418455.1 Flavobacteriales bacterium
TGGCTATATCCAAAATAGATAAGCAAGCCCACAAACATCCATATAAGTGCTACTATTTGAGTAACATGGTCTAGCGATATAATCATAAGCAAACAAACTATAATACCAAGTATTGGAACAAGCGGTACCAAAGGTGCTCTAAATGGGCGCTTAATGCCGGGGTTGGTATTGCGCAACACAAGTACGCCTAAGCATACAAGCACAAAAGCAAGCAGGGTTCCAAATGATGTAAGGTCGCCCGCTACGCTGCCCGGAACAAAGGCTGCAAACAGACCTACAAATAAGAAAAGTATCCAGTTAGATTTATAAGGTGTGCGAAATTTTGGGTGCAATTCTGAAAATACTTTGGGTATAAGCCCGTCATTACTCATGCTAAAGAACACACGGCTTTGGCCCATAAGCATAACCAATATAACAGAACTAAAACCTGCTAATATGGCTACTGTAATATACTTGGCAAGCCACGTGTGGTGCACCATATATGTTTGTATGGCATAAGACACTGAAGCCTCTTTACCCTTAGCCGGGTCAGCAAAATCGTTCCAGTTAGCCACACCTGTAAGCACGTGTGCAAACAACACATACAGTATAGTACACACCACCAGCGACCCAAGTATGCCTATAGGCATGTCGCGCTGCGGATTTTTAGCTTCCTGAGCGGCAGTGCTTACAGCATCAAAACCAATGAAGGCAAAAAACACAATGCCTGCACCGCGCAGCACACCGCCCCAGCCATGCTCAAAGAAACCCTCGTGACCAAGTGTGCCCTCTGGTATAACGTATGGCACGTAGTTTTCGCTATTGATGTATTGAAAACCAAGACCTATAAATATTAATACAATGGCTACTTTAATAAAGACTATTATACCGTTAACCACCGCAGACTCCTGTGTACCACGTATAAGCAGCATGGTAAGCAAAAGAAGAATGCCCAAAGCCGGCACATTCATATAACCATGTATACCACTGGCCGATACTTCAAATGGTGAGTGACACCATTCATATGGTATGGGCGAACCGCCCATGGTGGTAAGTAAATTGTTGAGGTATTCGCTCCAGGCAATACTTACTGTGGCAGCACCTAGTGCATATTCCATAATAAGGGCCCAACCTATAATCCAAGCTACTAGCTCGCCCATGGTGGTGTATGCATAGGCATAAGCACTGCCCGATATTGGGAACATGGCCGCAAACTCAGCATAGCAAAGTCCGGCAAAAGCGCAACCAATAGCTGCCACCACAAAAGAAAGTGTAACTGCCGGGCCTGCTGCCTCAGCACTGGCTGCGGCTGTGCGCACAAAAAGGCCAGCACCTATTATGGCGCCTATGCCAAGCAGCACAAGACTCATAGGCCCAAGTGTTCGTTTTAGTCCGCCATGTTCAGAGTCACGCATCATTGACTCTATGGGTTTTTTCATCCAAAGTTTACTCATAAGATTTTGGTGTGATTTAAGTTGTGTAGGCCACAATGATAGTAAACCAAAGCTCATATTTAGAAAACCAAATAGGAAAAATTGAAAATACTAAAGCAGAGAGATGAGAGATTGCCGGGAATAAATGAGCCTAGCTATGCTTCTTTTTGCCCGGACATTTTTTACAGCGCTTGCCATGTTTGAAATTTTTGCAGCACTTATGCTTTTTGTCGCGCTGCGCATGGGCCAATGTGCTAAGCGGACATGCGCTGCATGTATCGCTGTTGGTATTGCACATTTTTTTTGCTGTAAGCATGCCCATGTAAGTTGAATTAGACATGTCAAAGGTATACTCACTATTTTGAATTTTTGTACCTCAAATATGGTATTCGTTTCACAATAAAAACCAAAATAGAATCTGCTATTGAAGCAAATGCAATATGGGGCCTTTGCCTTCGCGCAACAGCACTATTTCATTGCCTGTACAATCTAGTATGGTGGAAGGCTCCAATCCGCCCGGCCCACCATCTATCACTATATCCACTTCACGTTCAAATTTTTCGTGAATTAACTCAGGGTCGGTGGTGTAGTCAAGCACCTCATCATCGTCATGCACAGAGGTGGCTATAATGGGGCGGCCAAGTTCGCGCACTATGGTTAGCGCTATGTCATTCGCAGGTACACGTATACCTATTGTTTTTTTTCTGTCAGAAAATATTTTTGGAATATTCTTACTGCCGTTGAGTATAAAAGTATACGGACCAGGCAGCACCGATTTCATTAGCTTAAACACCTGATTACTTGCTTGCTTGCTATAGTCAGTAAGGTGCGACAAGTCGGCACACACTATTGAGAAGTTAGCCTTATCTGCTCGTATATTTTTCAGTTTGGCTATGCGTTCTATAGCTTTAGAATTGTTTAAGTCGCACCCAAAGCTGTACACCGTATCGGTTGGGTATATTATGACACCACCATTTTTAAGGCAATCCACTACCTCCTGCATTTTGCGCGAGTCAATACTGTTTTCCCTTAGCTCTACAATCATATATACTTACTGCTTTGGTTTATAGCAGATGTAATTTCTTTTCTGTAAAAAAAAAAATTATTTGCCTGCAGCCTTAGCATGGTCGGCAAGGAACTGGGCCAGGCCACTGTCGGTAAGTGGGTGTTTTAACAACGACATTATTACACTAAGAGGCCCCGTCATTACATCGGCACCTATCTGAGCGCACTGCAGTATATGCATAGGGTGGCGCACTGATGCGGCCAGTATTTGAGTGTCAAATTCGTAGTTGTCGTATATTATTCTTATTTGCTCTATAAGGTCTATACCATCTGTACTTATATCATCTAGTCTGCCTATAAATGGCGACACATAAGTGGCACCAGCTTTAGCGGCCAATAGTGCCTGACCAGCGCTAAACACAAGTGTGCAATTGGTAGGAATGCCTTTGTCTGAAAAATACTTTATAGCCTTTATACCATCTTTTATCATAGGCACTTTCACCACTATGTTTGGGTGCAATTCTGCCAGTTCTTCGCCTTCTGTAATCATGCCATTATAGTCAGTGGCTATTACCTCCGCGCTTACATCACCATCGCCCACTATTTCGCAAATGGCTTTGTAGTGTTTCATCACATTATCTTTACCAGATATGCCCTCTTTGGCCATAAGCGAAGGATTGGTAGTAACGCCATCTAAAACGCCAAGATCCATAGCTTCTTTTATTTGTTCTAGGTTGGCAGTGTCTATAAAAAATTTCATAATTGCTGTATTTTATTTAGAGGCCGAAATTATTGTTATAACTCGGCTTTGACAAACCAAGTAGTGAACAACATGTCCACCAATGCTTAACCTTAATTTATGCAATTAAAATCTTTAATTGCTAAACGATTAAAAAAATCTACCTCCTTGGCTTCATTGCATTGCTCCCAGGAGGTGATTTTCTAAATCGGGATAAACCCAATTAATACAGATAGTTTGGATTGTACCAATCCTTCTACTGCATAATTTGGGTTAGATTTGCACTTTATGAGTGCAACACCATTTCTTCAAAAATTTATAATGAATATTATAGTCACCTCGGCTGCATTACTGCTGGGCGACTACCTTATGGACAATGTTAGTTTTTCGGAAAACTGGGTGGCACTTATTGCTGCGTTTGTATTAGCGTTGCTCAATGCCGTGCTAAGACCGCTGCTTATTCTGCTTACCATTCCTGTTACCATATTCACGCTAGGCTTATTTCTGCTGGTAATAAATACTGTGATGCTTATGATAGCAGACCAGCTTGTAGATGGTTTTGTAATAAGAACATTCTGGGCAGCGTTCTTTCTCTCACTGTTCATATCATTTATGAATGCGATTATAGGAGGCAATGTGCGCATAGAAAAGCACAACCGAACGGATTACTGATAACCCCCAATTTCTATTACAACAGCTCGCGC
>JANOXJ010000004.1:0-8332 GCA_031418455.1 Flavobacteriales bacterium
AAAATTGAAACGCGGAAAATCGCTTTTTAATCGTTGTGGATAGCCCAGAGCATATTGTATAGGTAGTTTCATATCTGGCAATCCCATTTGTGCTTTCATGCTGCCATCTTCAAACTGCACTATGCTATGTATAATGCTTTGTGGATGCACTATTACGTCTATTTGCTCAGGTTTTAATTGAAACAGCCATTTTGCTTCTATTACCTCCAGCCCTTTATTCATAAGGGTTGCAGAGTCTATGGTTATTTTGGCACCCATGGTCCAGTTGGGGTGCTTTAGGGCTTGTGCTTTTGTTATTTCAGCCAGGTCAACGGTTTTCTTTCCTCTGAATGGACCACCGCTTGCAGTGAGGTAAATTTTTTCAATTTTATTTTTCCACTCACCGGCAAGGCATTGGAATATGGCAGAGTGCTCGCTGTCTACCGGATAAATATTCACAGCATTTTCAGCAGCTAGTTGTGTTACCATTTCACCAGCCACTACTAGTGTTTCTTTATTGGCCAATGCTATTGGTTTTTTGGCTTTTATAGCATTAATAGTGGGGCGCAGGCCAGCAAATCCTACTAAAGCGGTAAGCACCATGTCTACCTCTGTGCTTTCTACTATTTGAGCCAAGGCTGCCTCGCCACAATATGTTTTAATATCATGCGGCCACAAGGCGTTTTTTACTTCTTCGTATTTCTCCTCATTGCCTATTACTACACTGTTGGGTTTGTATTGCAGGGCTTGCTGCACCAGCAAGTCGGTGTTAGAATGGGCGGTAAGCACTTCCACTTGAAAAGCCTCTGGCTGCGAGGCTATCACCTCCAGTGTTTGTGTGCCTATGCTACCGGTGCTTCCAAGTATGGCTATTTTTTTCAAAGAATTTTTTTTTTACGTGTAAATATTAATGCGATAAAAAAATTATTTAAATAATTCTCAAATCGAAAAAAAAACATCAATTCATCAAATCTCTAAATCATCAAATCTCTAAATCGTCATATAATTACTGATTGTAAATAACCTGCATAACTGTTTGTCCAACAGCTTTAAGGGTGCCAGGTTCAATTCCTTTTAAATTGTCGTTGTGCGTGTGGTGGTATGAACCAAAAAGATAATTGCCCATGCCCATGGCTGTAGGAGTAGGACGTGTGTCTATTATATCTATACAGCGCATTCCCTTTGCATTTAAAAAATAGTGGTCGTCTATTACACCATTCACATCGTCCATGGGGAAGTAACTACCGTATCCGATTTTGTGTGCAGTATTCCAAACAAGGTTTACCACATCGCCTGCAGATTGTATTGATGTGCCTTCTTTGTAAAATGTAGCATCTGGCGCGCCTACCATGTCCATACATATTCCAAACCGTGGATTGTAATTTCTGTCGTGCTTGTTGTATGACCAGTACTGCGAGCCAAGGCACCATGAAGAGGCAAAGTCAGCATTCAGGATTTCATCCTCTTCATTAGCACCTTCAGGCATACCATTGTCCTCGGCATCAAAAAAGATAATATCTACTCCCACGGTGGTGGGTGTAAGCTGAAGTTGACGAGCTATTTCTAACAAGACACCTACACCGCTGCCACCATCGTTAGCTCCGTCTATGGGCTTGTTTTGCATGGCTGCATTTTTGTCTTTGTCGGCTATAGGGCGTGTGTCCCAGTGTGCAAAAAGTAATACTCTGTCTTTTTTCTCCGGCTGAAATTGCGAAATGATGTTGCGTATTTGAATGGGTTTGCCCTCTCGGTTGTTTACCATAGCTTGTTGCTCTATGACATTAGCACCATAGCTTTTCATAGTAGCTACAAGCCAGTTTGCACACGCAGTGTGACTGGGCATGCCAGGCACTCGCGGACCAAATTCTACTTGTTGTTTTACAAAGTTGAAAGCGCTTTCGGCATCAAATTCAGGTGCTGTAATTTCTACTTTCGTAGGTTTATTTTGGGGTGGCTTTACAGGAGGTTTGGGTTCGCCACTGCAACCAATATATACTGTGCTAAAAAGCAATAAACCTATTAGGCCTAGTGCTACTATTTGTTTTGTCTTCATTTATGTTTTTACTCAAAAAAAAATAACGATATTTTTCTCTTGCAAGAAAATGAAACCGCTTGTGTTATTCAGCGCTCCACTGCGTGCCTTCTTTGGTGTCTTTTATTTGCACATTTACTGAAGCCAGCATGTCTCTAATTTTGTCAGAGGTGCTGTAGTCTTTGTTTGCCTTAGCATCATTGCGCAAGGTAATTACCAGTTGCATTATGCTATCAGTCAATTTTGAATTTTCTTCTGTCTGTTCTACACGTAAGCCAAGCACTTCAAAAAGAAAATCTTCAAATGTTTTTTTAAGCGTGTCAACATCCAACTGAGTTAGTTTTAACAGGCCGTCTTTAGCACCATTTATTATGCGCACACCTTCAAACAAGTAGCTAATAACTATAGGTGTATTAAAATCATCGTTCATGGCTGCGTAGCAATCCTGACGTAATTTAGCAGCATCAAAATCGCTGGTAGCAGATGGTTTTATAAGCGGCAATTGTTTTAAGGCTGTCAGCATTCGCTTATATCCTTTTTCAGCAGCTTGCAGGGCTTCGTTGCTAAAGTCAAGTGTGCTGGCATAGTGGCACATCATAAAAAAGAAACGCACCGTCATAGGGCTGTAGCCTTTGTCTAGCAGTTTATGATTGCCTGTTATTAATTCTTCCGGTGTGAAACCATTGCCTTCGCTTTTGGCCATTTTTTTGCCATTTACTGTAAGCATGTTGCCGTGCATCCAATAGCGCACAGGCTCGTTGCCGGTGGCTCCTACGTTTTGTGCTATTTCGCACTCATGGTGCGGAAATTTTAAGTCCATGCCACCACCGTGTATATCAAAAGTGCGCCCCAAATATTTGGTGCTCATGGCAGAGCATTCGAGATGCCAGCCCGGAAAACCAGAGCCCCACGGACTATTCCATTGCATAAGGTGCATTGGCTCGGCTTTTTTCCAAAGGGCAAAATCCAGTGCATCTTGCTTTTCATCTTGTCCGTCAAGCTCGCGGGTGGCAGAGTACAGCTCGTCTATTACACGGCCCGATAGTTTGCCGTAAGGATATTTTTCATTGAATTTTCTTACATTAAAATAGACAGAACCATTGCTTACATAGGCATATCCGTTGTCTATTATCTCCTGAATCATTTCTATCTGCTCTATCAAATGTCCGGTGGCAGTAGGTTCTATGCTTGGGTTTTGATTATTGAAAATTTGCATTACATCATGAAAGCCATTGGTGTATTTCTGCACTATTTCCATAGGCTCCAAATTTTCTAATTTGGCTCGTTTGCCTATTTTGTCTTCGCCTGCATCTGCATCGTCCACCAGGTGGCCCACATCGGTTATGTTGCGCACATAGCGCACTTTGTAACCCAAAAATTTTAGGTAGCGGAATATGATATCAAAGGTGGTAAAGGTGCGCACATTGCCAAGGTGCACATCGCTGTACACGGTGGGGCCACACACATACATGCCCACGTGGCCTTCTATAATGGGTTTAAATTCTTCTTTTTGGCGTGTTAGGCTGTTGTATATAAATAATGGTTCGCTCATAGTTGGCAAAGAAAACAATGTAAAGGTGTGTAGAACGAGTGTTTTAAAAAATTATTCGCACCGTAAATGGCAAATAATTGTGAATAGATATTTTTTGACAAGAAAAAACCACCGCTTTCGCTGGTGGTTCTTTCTTTTAGTTTTTCAGTTTATCTGTTGGTTTTAGTTTTTCTATTTTTCTTCGTCACTTAGCACTCCTGTGCCTATGTACTTGCCCGCTTTGTATATTTCTATTTTTATAAGCAAGCCATCTTTATTGTATCGGTACCATTTGCCGTTTTGCAATCTTCCGTCTTTAAAATCGCCAGATTGCGTCACATTGCCATTCTTATCATACAAAGTGTTGTTACCGTTTGGCTTGAATACTTGTGCCTTATTGGTTTTGTCTTCAGTTACTACGCTCTCTTTGCCAATCTTTTTGTCATAAGGATCGGTTTTTACTGGCGTTTCCTTCTTTACATTTTTATGCTTTTTAATGCTGCCGGGTTTTACCACTCCGTTTTCAAAAGTTTTTTCCTCGGCCAGTGTGCCGTCAGTATTGTAGCGTTTGCTCACGCCACTTTCTGCGCCATTTACTATATCTACTTCCATGGCTAGTTTGCCATTTTCGTGGTAGTATTTCTGTTTTCCGTTGCGCTTGCCATTGGCAGCAAATACAAATTGTTGTTGTGGATTGCCATTGTTATAGTACCGTGCAAAATTGCCGGTGTTTTTACCATTGGACCAGATGCCTAGTTCTTCCAGTTGGCCATTTTCATAGTACAGTTTGTACTCGCCTTCTGGCTTACCTGCTTTATAATTTATTTCGTTGCGGAGTTTGCCACCTGGCCAATATTTTTTCCAAAGACCTTCTTTGCGATTGTCCTTGTACGAACCTTCTTCCACCTTGTCTTGTGGCTTAAAGTTTTTATCGGTAAGCATATCTCCTTTTATTACCCAATAGCCTTGTCTTTGGCCTTTGGCATCCACCTGGTTTATATCGCCTGTGGCAGCTATACCTGCTAGAGAAGTGACACTAAAAGCCACCAGCAGTAGTATTTTGGTTATTGAATTTTTAAATGAGCGCATTTGTTTAGAAGTTAGTTCTGCTTTAAATACCCTAGGTTAAGGGGCAAAAAAGTAACTTCTTTACGAATGCATGCAATGAAGTGTTACGCCTCCATTAGTTTTTTTTTCTTTTTTATTTCATTTATCATGGTCACTACTAATTTCTCGGTAGTGTATTGGGCTTTCCAGTTCCAATCAGCCTGGGCATGCGAATCGTCTATACTGTCAGGCCATGAGTCGGCCAGTTGCTGTCTAAAATCCGGAGCGTAGCTAATTTTAAAATCGGGCAAATGTTTTTGAATTTCAACGCACAGCTGGGCAGGTGCAAAACTGCAACCGGCTACATTGTAGCTACCTCTTATTTTAATCTGCTCTGCCGGTGCTTCCATTATGCCTATGGTGGCTCTTATGGCATCTTCCATCATCATCATTGGCAACATAGTATCTGCCCCTAAAAAGCAATTGTAGTTACCCTCAGCCAAGGCATGGTAAAATATATCTACTGCATAATCTGTAGTACCACCGCCAGGCTCAGACCTATAGCCTATAAGACCAGGGTAGCGCAGGCTTCTTACATCTACCCCAAATTTTTGAAAATAATAATCGCACCACCTTTCGCCTGCCAACTTGGAAATGCCATAAACACTGTTTGGCTCCATTACAGTATACTGCGGAGTATTGGCCCGCGGTGTGGTAGGGCCAAATACCGCAATGCTACTGGGCCAAAATATTTTTTTGATTTTCTTTTCTTTAGCTAATTCCAGCACATTGAACAATCCGTTCATGTTTAGGTCCCATGCCAAATCTGGTTTTTTTTCGGAAGTGGCTGATAGCAGGGCTGCCAGCTGGTACACTTCAGTAATGTTATGTTTCTCTATCACATCGGCTAATTGCTGCTTGTCCAGCACATTAAGCAACTCGTATGGGCCATGCTTTAGCTCCTCAGCATCAGAAGTGCGTATATCACTGGCTATTACGTTTTCAGCACCTTTTTGCTTGCGCAATTCCAGTACTAATTCTATCCCAATTTGGCCTGAAGCCCCTATTATTAAGGTTTTTCCTTGCATATGAAGTTGTTTGCGGATGTGATGTTACGTTATGTAAAGTGAACAAATGTAGAAATGTAATAGCTAAATTGTTCATCAACTTATTGTCACTTTAAGGGAGGTTAAAAATAAAATAGTTGGTATCATTGCCACGGAAGTAGAGTTCAGTTTTATAAGTGATGAACTCTATCGAGTTTTGCTAACAATAATATTTAGGATTCTTAACGCCTGTGTTGTTTTCAATTTTTAAACCTGACCAAAAGTTTGAAGAGTTGACTCTTCAGGAATATCGCGCCATATTCAAGGAATTCTATAGGCCTATCAGAAACTTTATTTATTATAAATGTTATGATATGGATATGGCTGAGGACTTAGCGCAAGATACCTTCTTAAAACTATGGGAAACGCGCGAAAGAATAGACAAGCGCACAGTGAAGGCCTACCTCTATACTATAGCTCAAAACAACACCATAAATCAGCTTAAGCGCAAATCGCTCATGTACAAGTTTATGAAAAAGCCAGCAGCTGATCGTGATTGTGATACCCCGCAAAAGCTGGCTGAAATGGGGGAATATGAAGAAAAACTGAATAAAGTAATAGCCGCACTGCCCGAAGGTGGGCGTGAAGTTTTTCTTATGAACAGGCTGGAGGATATGACGTATAATGAAATAGCCGAGCGTCTTGGCTTGAGTGTAAAAGCTATAGAAAAGAGAATGAGCAAAGTCCTTAAAATTTTCAGAGAACAGTTAGGTGTAGAAATCTGATGCACGCACAAAATTTCTAATGAGCGCTCTTTTTGAATTTAAAGCATATCTGAATCATTTGCTGCGTGCCGGGGGCAAGCACAGTGTGCATTCGCCATTTGTTTTCGATTTGCTTGTAAAAGCACTAAATACCGATAAGGAGTACTACTGTTTTGATGCAATAGAAGACCATCGCAATGCATTATTGAAGAACAATATGCTCCTAAAAGTAACAGATTTTGGCGCAGGCAGCAGAGTGGCCAAAGGTGATACGCGCAAAGTGAAAGAAATTGCCGACAGTGCATTGCAAAATAAAATTTGTGCCCAAGCACTTTTTCGCATGATTGCCTATTACAAGCCAAAAACCATTTTGGAATTGGGCACTTCGCTTGGAATTACTACAGCTTATTTAGCAAAAGCAAGCGCAAGTTCTTATGTACACACCATAGAAGGTTCTATTGACATAGCGCAACAGGCGGAGCAGCTTTTTTCACAGATGCACTTAACTAATATTACACAGCACCTTGGCAATTTTGACGATAAGTTGGGTCTGGTGCTGGCTGAAATGGCAAGCGTAGACTTTGCACTAATTGATGGTAATCATAGGCTATTACCCACTTTGCAATATTTCGAAAAAATTATGCCCTATTGCACTGCGGATAGTGTAATTGTGTTAGACGATATTCATTGGTCCAAAGAAATGAATGATGCCTGGCAGCAAATAATCAAAAGAAGTGAAGTAAGAATAAGCATTGATTTTTTTCATTTCGGTTTGTGTTTTTTTAATAGTGGGGTGGAGAAGCAACACTTCAATTTGAAACTTCCTGAATAAGGAATTTAACGTTTTGTTACGCGCATTATGGCACGGTTCTTTACCTTTGGCAGGCATAAATTTTCCAATCAATAATTAATAAAAACTTTTTAGTAAAAACATGAAAAAACTATTTGTTCTTGCCATTGCGGCCCTTCCACTATTTGCTGTAGCTCAAGATAAAAAAGAAACAGGTGCAGCTCCGGTTCCGGCCGCGGCCACCAAAGGAAATGAAAAGCCAATGGTTACAAATCCTGAATCTATTTTTATAGAATTAGTAGTGTCGCAAGGCCCTACTGGTACTGTTATAAAATCTGATATTGGCCGCGATATGGTGTCAACCCTTGGCGACAAGGAATTGGTAAAACAACTGAGCGAAGTAAGAACTATGACCTTTGCCAATATGCCTGATGCCTTTAACTACTTGGCAAGCATAGGTTTTAAGTATATAAGCACATATACCACTTATGACAAAGACAATAAAATGGACTCACATTTAATATTTGAGAAAAGATTAAATAAGCGCCCAACTGCTGATGGTGGTGCACGCCCGGCTAAACCAGAACGCCCTGCGGCCGAGGTAAAGCCAGCTGCCGAGACTAAACCAGTTGACAAAAAACCTGCCCCAAAAGAGATTAAAAAATAATTTATTAGTATAATTAGAAAAAGCCTTTCCACATTTGCGGAAAGGTTTTTTTTTTGTTTTAAATACATGATTAAGTCTGAAAAAAAAGAAAGACGAACTCTGGCTATACTTTATGTATTGGCAGCCTACATAGCACTACAGGTGTGCTGGTGGGGCTACAGCCTTATTCAAATACACAAGCAAGTGGCCTATATGCGCCCCGACCTTACAGCGCTGCAGCAGGAGCAGCTGTTCAACACCAAAGTATGGATGATAGTAGGCGAAGGCGGAGTATTTCTAGTAATGCTGGTGCTGGGGTTTTGGTATATTAAAAGAACCATATCGCGTGAGTTGCAATTGGCAAGAATGGAAAAAACATTTCTTCTTTCGGTAACTCATGAATTAAAAACTCCCATAGCAGCCATTCGCCTTTTTCTGGAAACTATGAAGGCGCGCAAACTAACGGAGGAACAAACAAAGAGTATCTTAAATGATGC
>JANOXJ010000005.1:0-1772 GCA_031418455.1 Flavobacteriales bacterium
TATAAACATCCTTCAAATTGGTTTTGTTGTATTGCACACGTTTATGAATAAGCCCATTTTTCCCCTCGCTCACAAACTCAAAGGTTGTAAGTTTATCGCTAGATGCCAGAGGGTATTTGGGAAGTTTCATGCGCCTACAAAAAAAAACAATCTTTACGCATCAAAGGTAAAACAAAATTCAATTTAAACGGTACTTGAAAGATGAGAGAATTAGTGTGGAAGAAGGCGGTTGTGTATAATACTTTTGACGAAGCCACTGGCCAATGTGCAGATGTTTCAAAGCATATCAAAACATCACATTGGTTCAAAGCCAAGACAAACCCAATCACCCTTCAACCGAAATATCTTTTTCATCCATCACCAACCTTTACATTTGCCACACCGCCATGCGGTGGTGTATTCTTTCAAAACTCAACTTACAAAAATGAACAAACTCTTTTTCCTTTTCGCCATTTTGCTCTTTGCCGGTTGCAAAAACAAAGATGTAATTTTTGAAGAGCACAAAGAGCTCTCTGCCGACTACGAATGGAAAAAAGCTGACACCAGAACTTTTAGCATCGATATAAAAGACAATTCAAAACCATTGGAACTGGCAGTGGCTTTCCGCTGCGCTACAGGGTATATGTACGACAAAGTCTTCATGCGCATTACCGAAATTTCTCCTGCCAACACTAAGCACATGTACGATGTAGAAATACCCGTGCGCAATTCCGATGGCGAATTTTTTGGCGACAAGGGTTTTGACATTATAGATATAGAATATGTGGTAGATAGAGTAAAGTATTATCAGGGCCACGGCACCTATACATACACCATAGAGCAAACCATGCAGGATGTAGACCCACTTAATTTTGCCATGGAAGTGGGGCTAATTCTTCGTCAGCAGCCGGCCAAATAGCAGCACATTCTTCATCATGCTATCTACCCAAATAACAAGTAATATTAACAAGGCCTGCTCATTGTTAGAGCAAGGTCAGGTAGTAGCTATTCCTACCGAAACGGTTTATGGCCTTGCGGCCAATGCACTGGATGTTAAAGCGGTTATTAAAATTTTTGAAGCTAAAAATCGCCCCTTTTTCGATCCGCTTATAGTGCATTTGAAACACGCAAGCGAGTTAGACAAATACGCTATCAATATTCCTTCGCAGGCATATGCATTGTCTAAGGCCTTTTGGCCGGGGCCGCTTACTTTGGTGCTGCAGCGCAGCGCCCTTATACCCGACATGGTTACTTCTGGTTTAGACACAGTGGCATTGCGTGTGCCTGCGCATCCTTTGGCGCATCAAATTTTGTCGCTGCTAAGTTTTCCTTTGGCAGCGCCCAGTGCCAACCCTTTTGGCTACATATCGCCCACCACTGCGCAGCATGTGCTGGCCCAGTTGCAAGGCCACATACCTCTTATAGTAGATGGTGGCCCATGCACAGTAGGGGTGGAGTCTACCATAGTGCAATGCACACACGAGGGCACTACTGTGCTGCGCCTTGGTGGCACTTCGGTGGAGAGTATAGAGGCCATTGTGGGCAAGGTAAAAGTGAATATTACATCAAGCAGCAATCCGCAGGCACCGGGTATGCTTACTACACACTACGCTCCGCGCAAGCCAATGCTTATAGGCAACATAGATGATTTAATGGCTGAGCATAGCAGCAAAAAAATAGCAGTGCTGGCGTTTCAAAAAACATACAATGTGCCGCAGAGCAGAGTGCTTTCAGCCAAGGGTGAGTTAAATGAAGCTGCCCAAAATTTATTTAGCATGATGCGCGAATTAGAT
>JANOXJ010000006.1:0-16457 GCA_031418455.1 Flavobacteriales bacterium
GCAAACCGTTAGCCGCAAGCCTATGGACGGTGCTCCTTAATCGACAATTCAATTTTATGTTTTGAATAAGTGCCGTAATTATATTGTGCATCAAAATCAGTATGTATGCTGTGCTTTTCTTTTTTACAATGCACCTTTTCGATTACATCAATTTCAAATTCATTTTCAGGAGTTAAAACAATTGTCGTTTCTCCGTTTTCAATAATGACTTTTGCTTTCATTTTTATTTTAGTTTGTGAGAAAGGCCAGCTGGTAACATATAAGGTTTATACGAAGTTCTACTTCGTTATACTCCCGCTGTCTAGCGGGATTGAACAGACCTACGGGAGCGGGCAGTGTAGGAGAAAATTGTACTTATGGGGTTTCAATAATTTTTTGGTAACTTATGCAAAGGACTGAGTGCATTTTTTATAAGCTTAAAAAAAGGATGTACATTAAATTTAGCCTTAGTTTAAATTTGTTATCGCATCCATTTAAACCCTAATAAAAATAATTCCACATGCACTTCATCATAACTCTATTGCTAATTCTATTAAGCATCATTGTTCTCATACTCGTGGTGGCTCTATTCATGAAAAAAGAGCACTACGTAAAACGCGATATAATTGTGAATGCTCCAGTGCAAAAAGCATTTGACTTTTTAAAACTACTTAAAAACCAAGACAAGTTTAATAAATGGGCCAAGGCCGACCAAGAAAGAAACTGGGACTACAAAGGAACTGATGGCACAGTGGGCTTTACCATATCGTGGAATGGAAACAAACAAGTGGGAGAAGGAGCAAAGGAAATAACTAACCTAATAGAAGGAAAAAGAATAGAAACACAAATTAGATTTATAAGGCCCATGAATACTGTAGCCAGCGTAATTATGGAAACAGAATATATCTCTGATAATCAAACTAAAGTAACCTTGATTAATTCTGGCACATTGAAATATCCCATGAATATATTTATACCAATAGCAGAAAAAAAATTCCCAAAGGACATGGACGAAAGTTTGGCCACATTGAAAAATATTCTTGAAACTGAAGCATAGTGATTGCACTTAAAAAAGATTCGTTGCATTTTTACATCAATATAACTTGTTACAACAAATACAATAAATAAAATAAGCCATGGCCAAGGGAAACAAAAAAGAATTGAAAGCGGCAGACAGCAAAGAATTGATGAAGACTTTGAAAGCACGTTTTGAAAAAAACATGCATCGCCACAAAGGAATGGACTGGGCCAAAGTGCAGACCAAGCTGGAGGCACAAAGCGACAAGCTTTGGTCGCTAAACGAAATGGAAGCTACAGGTGGCGAACCAGATATGGTAAGCTATGACAAGAAAACAGACGAGTATATATTTTTCGACTGCTCAGCCGAAAGCCCCAAAGAACGCAGAAGCCTTTGCTACGACCAAGCCGCACTGGATGGCCGCAAAGAGAACAAACCAAAAGGCAATGCGCTTACCATGGCAGCCACTATGGGCATAGAAATTCTTTCAGAAGAAGAATACAAGACATTGCAACAACTGGAAAAATTGGACACTAAAACGAGCAGTTGGATAAAAACACCAGATGCCATTCGCAAACTTGGTGGAGCCCTTTTTTGCGATTATAGATACAACCATGTATTTACATATCACAACGGAGCAGAATCGTACTACGCAGCGCGTGGCTTTCGAGGGTCGCTCAGAGTTTAATTCATATGTTAAAAATCTATTCGCAATAATTTTGCGTGAATAAAAAATAGGTTGAGACCGTAAATAAAAATTAAATCATGCTCATAAAAATTCACCCAAAACTCCCCATGCGCGACAAAGTCGCAACGATGGAATTTTACATAGGTAAAATGGGTTTTAAAGATATTGGCATGATTGATTTTGAAGGATATCTAATGGTAGAGAAAGATGATGTTCAAATTCATTTTTTTCGGCACAACACGCTTAATCCAAAAGAAAATTATGGTCAGGTATATATCAGAACTAACCACATAGATGAATTGTACAAATCCCTTTTGGCAAACAATGTGACTATACATCCTCAAGGTGAGCTACAAACTAAAACATGGGGTCAGAGAGAATTTTCATTGTTAGATCCTGACAACAATTTGCTCACCTTTGGGCAACCTATTTAGCATCGCATCCACATTGCTATTATGGTTTATCAGGCATGGGTTGCCAATGCGTTACATCTTTAAAAAAGTGATTGCTGTTGCCCTCGCCTTGCCAAAAGTGTGGGCCGTGTTTCAAATGTTTTTCAGAACCTTTGGGATAAAAATCCTTTTGAAACTTTAGTACAATCACCTCGCGCATTTCAAACTCGCCCGACTTGCCGGGCAAAAAAACTTTGTTGCCTGGCACAAAACCCAACACACGTTGGTCGTGCTCAGGAAGATTATTATTGGTGCTATTCCACATTCAGATTTCCTTTTTTAAAACCACATAGAACACATAGGGCACGGAGCATTTTTAAAGTATTACTATGTGCTCTATGTGTTTTTAGAGGTTAATATTATTTCATATTTGCTTTTACATATGCTCGCACTTCAGCTTCTATTCGCTCAGCTTCAGCTTCAAGCAACGCAGCATCACCTACTAATTTGTCAGTAAATGTTTTGTCTTTTATGCCGCTTGCATTTATGCGCACATTCATAACTGCACCAAGCACTGCAGTGCGCGCGCAAAGCGCTCCTACAGCCGCGTCTGACATGCTGCTGGGGTTTCCCTTTTCTGTCATTGCCTGCATTACCTTCATGCTATCCAAAGCTACTTGTGCCGTTTTAAAAGGAATTTCCATGGCGTATTTAGATGCTGCTTCTATAGCAGCAGAGCGTGCAGCCTTTTCTTCATCCGTATTTTTTGGCAAGCCAAAACTCTCCATTATTTTATTGAAAGCGCGCGTGTCCTCATCTACCAATTGCACCAATTGTTTTTGGAAGTGCATGCCTTGCACAGCCCAGTTGCTAAACTCTTCCCAACGCTCGTCCCAACCCCGCTTGTGCGAAGAAAGATTGGCCACCATAACACCAAGGCTGGCACCCAATGCGCCCACATAAGCACTAATGCTGCCTCCACCAGGTGCAGGCGATTCGCTTGCAGTTTCATCAGCAAACTGAACCAGGTTCATGTCCACCAATTTTTTACCTGCACTTAGTTTACGATCGATTATGTATTCAATTATTTTTTCTTCCGGATTAAAAGGAGCCAGGTCATCAAGGCCAAGAGATTTTACAGCAATTTTTATTTTTTCCTTTTCGCTTATTCCAAGTGAACGCTCTTGTTTCTTTAAAAAATAATCTGCTGCATCCAACAAACTTTGTTTGGGTATAAGACCTACCAACTCGCTGCCTGTAACGCGAATGCCGCGGTCTGCGGCCTTTTTAGTAGCCTCTTCAAAAGCTACGTGCACGGGGCAAATATTTATGTTAGTAAGGTTGAGCGACAGTTGAGCTATGCCATACTCTTCTATAAACCACCCAATTCCTTTTACAGATTTAAGTGTGCCAGCCTGTCTTTTTTCTTCACCCTTTTCATCTAGCAATGGCTTATTGGTTTTAGGGTCGGTAAGTACACGGCCGGCCTCTCTTATATCAAACGCAATGGCGTTGGCTCTGCGCGTGGATGTAGTATTTAAGTTTACATTATAAGCCACCAAAAACTCACGCGCACCTATAGTAGTTATGCCAGAGCGCTTTACACTTTCATTTATCTTATCAGGCCCAAAGTCGGGTTTCCATTCTTTGGTAGTAATTTTTTCTAATGCTTCGTATTCTCCTTTTCTGCAATTAGCCAAATTAGCTCGCTCCGGAGAAAGTGCAGCATACTCATAAAAGTAGCCTGGTATGCCCAGCTCCTCGCCTACACGCTTACCAAGCTTTTGCGCAAGGGCCACACACTCCTCGTTAGTAACACCACTTATGGGCACAAGGGGGCACACATCGGTAGCACCTTGGCGCGGATGCTCACCTTTTTGAGTGCGCATATCAATAAGCTCTGCTGCTTTTTTTATTAATTGAAATGCCGCTTCGCATACAGCCTCAGGATCGCCAGCGAAGGTGATAACGGTGCGGTTGGTGCTAGCACCTGGGTCCACATCCAAGAGCATTACACCCGGCACAGTTTCTACTACTGCAGCTATGGCGTTTATTTTATTTTTATCTCGTCCTTCAGAAATATTGGGGATACACTCTATAATGCGCATTGGAATGAATGGATTTATTCAAGCGCAAATAAACAGCATGTGTGCATGCTTTTCGTTACGCACCGCTAACTAATTTCTAATTGATAGAACGAAAAAAACCGCCTCAAACACATTGAGGCGGTTTTCATTTTTTACAAGCTTTAGTTCAAGTGAGAAATATTATTCTCCCTCGCCTAGGGCTTCTACTTTCTTAAGCTCTTCGTCTATTATATCTTCAATGGCCTTGCGCTCCGACTCGTTTAGTCGCGCATCCAATTTAGCTTGGCGCTTTAGAAAACGATACATGTCGCGCTTGTGAATTTCGTACGCTATAAAAACCGTGTACTTATTCTCAGCAGCATTGTGGTATTTCTCCTCGCCTATTTTGCGCAAGTCAGCTATTTCAGTATTGGTTACCTCACGTATCAAGGTTTGAAACTTGTCGTTAATCTCGCTGCCGCTGTTGGTAGCATTTTCAGCCAAGTACTGGTCGGTTACTACCTTCATAGTAGTACCCACTTGCTGGGCCAATTCCTTTTTTGCTTGCAGGTCGGCTTTGTTTTTAGCAATATTGTCGTCCTGACTTTCGCCCTTGCCTTTGCCCCTAAAGTAGCGGCCGCTGCTTTCGTACTTATTGCCGCTAAAGGGCTCTTTCACTTTTTCGCCCAGTGGCGAGGTGCCCTTGCACGAAGCCAGTACTATGGCTACTGCGGCCATGAGTGTGAGGGTGTATGTGGTAAATTTCTTCATAATAGTTCGCTTTTAATAAATGTTATATGTGGGGTGCAAGGTAAAAACTGTGCCATTTATTAAAACCAACAAAAACCGAGTGTTATTCACGTCCCAGATAGGCTTAACTCATTGATAATGTAGTATTTTATAAAACTATAGCGCTCCAATGCAATTGAATGCGTACTTTCGCGGCCCGAAAAAAGGAGGCTAACCCTTCTTTTTGAAACAATTACACAATGCAAAAAATTAGAAACATCGCCATTATTGCTCACGTTGACCATGGCAAAACCACGCTAGTAGACAAAATGTTACATGCGGCACACCTCTTTCGCGACAATGAGGTGCACAATGACTTAATATTAGATAACAACGACCTGGAGCGCGAGCGTGGTATTACCATTCTGGCCAAAAACGTTTCTATCCGATACAAAGACCACAAAATAAACATAATAGACACTCCAGGCCACAGCGACTTTGGCGGTGAGGTAGAGCGTGTATTGAACATGGCCGAGGGCGTATTGCTATTGGTAGATGCATTTGAAGGCCCTATGCCACAAACACGTTTTGTGTTGCAAAAAGCTATACAAAAAGGCCTTAAGCCTGTGGTAGTAATAAACAAAGTAGACAAAGAAAACTGCACGCCAGACGAGGTGCACGAGGCCGTATTTGACCTTATGTACAACCTTGGAGCTACAGAAGATCAGTTGGATTTTCCAACAGCATATGGCGCAGCCAAGCAAGGCTGGATGAGTCTGGACTGGAAAGTTAGAACCGACAGCATAGAGCCACTATTGGACCTAGTGCTGGAGCACATACCTGGCCCTATAAAGCGCGAGGGTACACCACAAATGCTTGTTACCTCACTTGACTATAGCACCTACACAGGCCGCATGGCCATAGGCAAACTGCACCGCGGTGAGCTTAAGGCAGGCATGGCTATAGCCCTTGTAAAGCGCGATGGACGTGTAGTAAAAGGACGTATAAAAGAGCTCTACATATTTGAAGGACTAGGCAAGCGCAAGGTAGAAAGCGTAGTGTCGGGCGATATATGCGCTATAAATGGTATGGAAGAATTTGAAATTGGCGACACCTTTACCGATGCCGACAATCCAGAGGCATTGCCAACCATAGCAGTAGACGAACCTACTATGAGCATGCTATTCACCATCAACGACTCTCCATTCTTTGGTAAAGAAGGCAAGTTTGTAACCAGCCGCCACATAAAAGAAAGATTAGAAAAAGAGCTTGAAAAAAACCTTGCACTACGTGTAATGGAAACAGACAAGGCAGACCGCTTTATGGTATTTGGCCGTGGCGTATTGCACTTAAGCGTACTTATAGAAACTATGCGCAGAGAAGGCTACGAGCTTCAAATAGGCCAGCCACGTGTATTGGTAAAAACCATAGACGGACAAAAGTATGAGCCTATAGAAGAGCTTACCATAGACTTGCCTACTGAAATGACTGGCACAGCTATAGAAGCAGTAACTAAGCGCAAGGGCGAAATGAAAAACCTTGAGCCAAAAGGCGACCGCACCGTGTTGGAATTTGAAATACCATCGCGCGGCATTATAGGTTTGCGTAGTTATATGCTTACTGCCACACAGGGCGAAGCTATAATGAACCATCGCTTTAAAGATTACCAGCCTATGAAGGGCGACATACCTGGCCGTTTGAATGGTTCGCTTATATGCATGGAAACAGGCAATGCTATAGCATATAGCTTGAGCAACTTGCAAGACCGTGGTAAATTCTTTGTAGATGCAATGGAAGAAGTGTACGAAGGACAAGTAATAGGCGAGCACTCGCGCGACAACGACTTGGTAGTAAACGTAACTAAAACCAAGCAGCTAACTAACATGCGTGCAAGTGGTACAGATGCCAAAACAGTAATGGCACCGCCACTTAAGTTTAGCTTAGAAGAAGCCTTGGAATACATAGGCGCAGACGAGTATGTGGAAGTAACACCTAAGAGCATTCGTATACGTAAAGTTTATTTGAATGAGAACGACCGCAAGCGTTTTGCCAAGCAGTTCCAAACAGAATATTGATTTATAAAAATCATACTACATAAAAAAAATGCCGACCATGTGGTCGGCATTTTTTTTTCTGTCCATTCTAATTGGCCAGCAAGCTTAATATTTGCACCTTAAGCACACACTGTGCGCAGCAGTGTATAAAAAAGTTTTTGATGTTATATTTGAATTATGGCAAATGAAAGATATAATCTACTTCATCCAAATTGCACGCCTTATGAAAACTAGTTTAATGTTGATTTTTGCGGCATTTTTCTGTGAATTGAGTGTTGCACATTCACAAATTTTGCTCTTCGAGCGAGATACATTCTATCTAAAAGGAAAGGTTGACACAATGTGGCTATACAATCATTTAATAGACACCACTATCCAAAATCCAATTTATGAAAATAGCGGCTATTATATCTATGAGGAACTCGATATCGTTCAAAGCATTTTCAAAGTTGGCAAGAATGACTCAATTGGCTTCATTATTCAGTTTCATACAAATGGTAAAATTTTTACGTATCAAAATTTTCAAAATGGATATCGCCAAGCCCTTAACAATAACTTCAAGCCATACGTTTGGAATGTAAAAATCATAAGAAAATGAAGAATACAATCATCTTAATCATCGTCTTCCTATCATGCTCGTCAAAAGCAACCAAGGATGGATTGTGCCGATACGAGCAAACTAATTTCAAACTAGTTCTAAACATCACAACCCCTATGGAAAATGTTGAGGATCATTATGTGTTTTTAGATAGCTTATCAAACAACTGTCTTGATAGCGCATTGCTTATCCTAACTTTATTTAGGTATTTGCAAACGGCAGAACACCAATATCAAATCCGCAATATTAGTTTTGTTACAGATACAAGTGCATTTGATTTTGGAGAAACAATTTCACAACATTGGACTGAAATAAATAAACATTGCATACTTGATGTTTGGTTAGATGATGAAAAGAAATTGCGGGAATACACATTCTATGGAGCAGATGGGAAATATTGCTACCGTGGCCCATTGTGGCAACCATGCAAATAGGTTCTACACCTACGTTACCAACCAATCGCAAAAGAAAGTTTATTTTAATAACTTAACAGTGCACCACCTTGAGCAACTCTTAATTGGAGCGCAGCGCAAATTTAGAGCTGCCAACCCCGCTTTGCCTTTCAGCGGGGAGCGAGGAAATATCAGACAGATAAACGATTATTATCCATACGGTTTGACATGGAGCAAACCCGAAGGAGCAAATGCACAGATGTATCAAAGTAAACAATGGCAACAAGACGAGTGGAGCACTTCAGGATTGGATATGTATGATTTCCATGCCCGTATGTACGACCCTGTTTTGGGCCGCTGGCATGCACCTGATCCGATGAACCAATACGATTCACCGTATACAGCCATGGGCAATAATCCGGTAACCACCATAGACCCTGATGGTATGCTGGGCATACCGTGGGGAGGTATACTTGGTTCTTTAGGAAGCATTAGCTGGATTACAAACTGTATTTCATGGTCGGTTACACCGCCCACTACATTCGATATGGGAGGTTCTATATCATATAGCAACTCGCCACAATCACATAGTCTCTTTGGCAAGGCAGGCCCTTGGATGCAACTCGCTGGTTCATTATTAGCCTTTGGCCAAGGCAGTAAGATATTGAACGAGGGGCAGCGTGAATCTGGAATGAATGCTATAGCATCTTTAGAAGCAGCTAATTGGCCTATTATCAACGGACCACCTACAATGCTGGTACAAAATACTTATAATAGAACTAACGTTGTTGGCCCAGGGGGTTCTGTTCCTGGAGGTCAGATAATATTTGATAATTCCACTAATAACCCAGGCAGATTAGCAAATGTTCAAGTCAATCACGCTAGCCAAGTAAATCGTGTAGATAGATCTAATTTTAGGACCCGCACATCTGTTCCAATAGGAGGTCTGATGCCTTTATCAAAACGAGACATACAAACAAACAATGATTTTATAAACAATGTTAACCTCAAGGCACAAATTACTGTAAGCACAACTAATGCCCAAATTGGTGATAAATATCGAGTGAGGTATCAGCAGCCGAATACGAAATGGAGAACGCGAACAATTATTGTAGATGCCAATCATTTAGATGGCACTGGGAATTTTATAAGCGAACCAATGGAAATTGGTCAAGGTACAGGTGTTGAGGCTCATAATTTACCAAACAGTTTTACTGTTACAAATATTACAAATATGCAGCCTGGCAGCAATTTTACCGTTACCCTAACATACTCACAATTTATTTCTCCAAACCAAGCTGCAATTCCAAGACAAGGCATTATGAGATTTGTTAGACGAATTTTTGGGAAAAAGTTATGACTAAGAAATGTCATATAATATGGCTGGTTCTATCCTTCTTAATTTATAATTGTAAGACTCAGAAGAAGACCACCGAAATAATCCCAGTGGATTGTGATACTACGATTGCGTGTCAACAATGCCTTGCTGAAATTGATGCATCAGGTAATCTAATTCCGAACGGTAGTTTTGAATGCTATGATGAACTTGTTCTAAGTGATGTAACTAGTTACTATGTATTTAATAATGTTTGTTTTTGGAATAAAGGTGATTCGGTTTTTTCGAATGGCAGAAGTACATTAATTATGCCCTTAGAACCTGATGGAATTGAAAATGTATACGTTAGTGCAGAACCTAGAACCAATATAATTGCTTGGCTTCAAGGTACTCCAGATTTATTCAATAATGTTGCTCAGAATAGAACAAACATGAAAAGGGCATTTGATGGAAATTGCTGCGCAGGTATCAATCTAATGGGGTATAGTTTGGGGAAACTACAAAGGGGTTGTGAAAGCCTTCAAACGAGGTTGTTATCTCCAATGATTAAGGATTCTTTATATATTGTTAGTTGGGAATATTGTAGTCAAACAGAATTATTCGGTGAAAATTCCTTTGCTTCTAATGCGCTCGGATTTGCATTAACTGACAGTATGCTATTTAGACCAGACTTTAAGTTTGACTCGGATGGTAATTATATTGAATTAGGTTATAACCCGATATGCGATTCAAATGATACTATAGATACTTTGGTTACAGATAAGGAATGGCACCATTTCGAAAAATTATATAAAGCAAAAGGTGGAGAGTATTGTTTAACAATAGGTGATATGAAAGTTGAAGACATGAAATTTTTAGCCCCTGACAACTCGAAATGCAGTTGTTATTATTTGATTGATAATGTAGTTGTGCGAAAGAAGTAGCATTTCATTAAACTACCCCTGATTGGCTGATTGTCACAAAAAAATGGCCCAAATGGCGCGGGCTTAGCGCAGCGTAGCCCGTGACAAAGACTCTCCTTGGCTTGCAGCCAAGTTTACTTTATGTTAGCCCCATGAGCGACAAATACAAAATACGGAGCACAGAACTACCATACTTTGTTACCTTCACAGTCGAGCGTTGGATTGATGTTTTTACGAGACCTATGTATAGAAATATCTTTGTGGAAAGTCTCAATCATTGTATAGAACATAAAGGTCTGGTAGTTTATAGCTGGGTTTTAATGACCAATCATGCACATTTATTAATTACAACAACCAAAGAGCCAATTGAACATATTGTTCGTGATTTCAAGAGGCATACATCCAAGTCTCTAACTAAAGCAATAGCAGAAAACGCGCAGGAAAGTCGTGATTGGATGATTTACTTTTTTAAGAAAGCAGGGGAAACCAATAGCATGAATAAGGTGTTACAATTTTGGCAAAATGGATATCACCCAATTCATTGTTGGAACAACGAATTAATGCTTCAAAAACTCAATTACATTCATCAGAACCCGGTAAGAGCTGAGTTGGTAAATGAACCCCAAGAATGGAAATACAGCAGCGCATCAAATTATATTCCAAATGGCGCGGGCTTAGCGCAGCGTAGCCCGTGACAAAGACTCTCCTTGGCTTGCAGCCAAGTTTGCTTTATGTTAGCACCATGAGTGGAAATACAGCAGCGCATCAAATTATATTTGTGGGCAGGGTTTAGTTAAAGTTGAGCTTTTAGATATTTATGCCAAATGATGAAATGGAAAAATAGAAATGCGGGCTACAAGCCCTCAAGAGTTTATGGCACGGGCTACGCTGCGCTAAGCCCGCGCCATTGGGAATAAAGCAAGAGCTTGAAGACAATATCCGCGTGAAGTTTTTTTACCTGATGGTTAACCTCCGTTTCAGCCTCCAGAAATTCGATAAGGTCAAATGGAATTAATTCGAGCAGCTTCTGTACTTTCATAGGTCAATATTCTGCACAGATAAAAGCACTCTGGTAATGTCTCAAGTATCTTTGCCTACAATGGTTTGTTCATGTTTCGAACACCTATGGTCTGCGACTCGCTCGATGGGGGGTAAGTCGCAGACTCCCTCGCAAGTTTAATCCGTGCTTGCGCTAAGGCCTATACACCCTCACCCATTCATTTTCAAATTCTATGGCATAAGGCAGCACACAATTGCCATCGTATGCATTTTTTAAAATGACAATGCTGTGCATGCCTTGTTGTTTTAGTTGTTGCACATGCTCGTTGTTTTGCAAATCGCTATTAGCACACAGCCACCCTTTGCGGTGTGCAAAGTACATGGGCGTGGGCACCACGGGACTATTAATGGCTATTAGTTGGTTAGACGCACTTTGGCTGTTTAGTATGGCTTCCAGTTGCAGCATCTGCGCCTCGTTGGGTTTTATTCTAAAGTCGTGTAGTTGGTTCAGCAATCCTTCGGTTACTATTACCAAAATTAAAAAGAGCGCCCATTTTCTTTGTGGTAGTTGTGCCAGTGCATACGCTGCCAACAAGGCCATTGTGGGCACAAAAGGCACTAAATAATAATCGTGCTTAAGGGCATTGTAACCACCCTTAGCCAATACTAATAGCGTAAACAAAAAAGTGAGCAACAGCACAGAGAGTATTCTCTTTTCTTTTTTGTAAAAGGCCATAATAATTCCCGCTACAAAAACAATAAAGCCTGCATACTTAAGTGTGCTACTATAAAAATATGCAAACAAAGTAGATGCGCCTTGCGCTAGTTGCATAGCACCATCTTGCAAAGGCATTCCCATAAAAAAATGCCCTGTACCAAAGTTGGTATTTAAATAGGGCACCCATATAAAATACCACCACGCCACTAGCACACTCCATAACGCGGTGCACAATGCAAAAATTATTTTTTGTCGGCTACCTGCCGTTATAAAAGGTAATAGAAGCACCACGCAAACACTTACCGAAGAAATTTTAGACAACACACCTGCACCCACCAGCAGGGTATATAGCAACACATTTTTCCATGTTCGCTCATTGGTCAAATAGCAAGCGCCATAATACACTCCCATTAAAATAAGCGATACGCTAAAAGTATCGGGCATCATTTTGCGCATGTACACAAACCACATAGATGCTTCTAAAATAACCACTGCATACAGCGCCATTTGGTGGTTCCAAAATTTTCGCACCAACAGAAAAAAATACCAAATGCACAAGCTAGACACTAATAAATTGATAAGCCGTCCATACCAATGTTGGTAGCCAAATATTTCTGAAGTAATAAAAATTAAATAATTGAACAACGGAAATTCCATGCCCTCAATGCCGGAGTTAGCACCATCAATGTCCAACCGTGGATAAAGAATGTTGTGGTCTACTTCTGCAAAATTGCGAGCCACCATGGCCACGGTACACTGCCTCCAGTTGTGCACCACTTCTAGCGGTGGCTGGGTAATGCCATATAGGCGCACCACAAAAAACAATGCAATCCACAGGCGTGCATCTGACCATATTTTGTGCTGAAGTAGGTCTTTAAAAGTCATGTGTCAAATATTGGTCAAACAAATTGTTTTTTATAACAATTGCAAAAAACCACAATAAATAAGATGCGGTTGCATTTAATTGCTTGTCGCCTGTTCATTTTTACATATTAATTAAATCACCACTAATTCATTTTTTATCTACTCATCTATTCCACCTCTTTAAATAAAGGAGAGAATTAAAAAAATAAAATGGAAAATCGGCAAACTCAATATTACTTAAATTGAAAGAACAACATTCATATTTAGATATAAATCCCATCCCTCACCCTTCCCAAAGGGAAGGGAAGACTGAGAAAAATTATTCTAGTTTGATGGATGCTCTTAACAAAAAGCTCTTACCGAATTCTCATAACAAATTTCTCTTCCCTTTGGGAAGAGTCAGTGATGGGACTATATTATCACAGTTCAAAAAAATATGAGATTGCTTTATGACTCAATTGCTATTAGTTACAATTCTGAATAATAAAAATACTTAAAATGAAATCCTATTTTAAAATACTCCTTGCCGCCACACTTGTGGCTACTTTAACAGTATTGGCCATAGCTACCAACACCCATAGCACTGCCACACTTAAGAAAAAAACAAAACAAGAAACAACAGCCCGCTACCATGCAGGCGATATTGTATTTCAGGAAAGCCACTCTATGCAATGCGAAGCAGTAAAAGCCGCTACCGGCAGCCAATGGAGCCACTGTGGCATAGTGCTGCCACATGCAGGCAAACTTATGGTGTTAGAAGCTGTGCAGCCTGTGCAATGGGAAGAAATAGACGCTTGGAAAAAACGCGGCAACAACAATGTGATGAAGGTAAAGCGCCTAAAGTCAGACAGTGTGCTAACAGATGAGGCCATTGCTAAAATGGTAAAGTTTGGAGAACCATTGGTAGGAAAAAATTACGATATCTATTTTAACTGGAGCAATACAGAATGGTATTGTTCTGAGTTGGTTTGGAAAATATATAAGGATGCACTGGGTTTAGACGTGGGCACTTTAAAACCATTAAAAGACTACAACTTGCAACATCCGCTGGTAAAAGAAATAATGCAACAGCGCTATGGCAGCTCGCCACCGCTCAACGAATTGATGATATCACCGGGTGCCATTTTTGAAAGTGCATTGTTGAAAGACGTGGAGTAACTCAGACTATTTCATTCAATAATTTCTTCTAATGGATTAACGAGCTACTTCGCCTTGCTACGCAATACACAATGCAAACAAGATTTCTAATCCCCATGGAAGCATGCACAAAAAGAATCTTAGGCTATACAACTTAAAATTGATAGAAATTTTATACATAAGCCTACTATCAAAAGTCTCATCACAGACTTCTCTTCCCTCATGCCCCTATGGGGTTGGGAAGAGTCAGTGATGGGACTAAAAAATCACAGTAAAAATTGTAGTGCTCACCATAAATCAACTTTCGCAAAAATTAAAATGGAAAATCGGCAAACTCAATATTACTTAAATTGAAAGAACAACATTCATATTTAGATATAAATCCCATCCCTCACCCTTCCCATAGGGAAGGGAAGACTGAGAAAAATTATTCTAGTTTGATGGAAGCTCTTACCAAAAGTCTCACCACAGACTTCTCTTCCCTCTTGCCCCTATGGGGTTGGGAAGAGTCAGTGATGGGAGGTAAATCGTTAAATCCTATTACCATCATGGCAATAAGCTGCCACGCTAAAACCAGAAAAGAAATAGGTGTATAATTGCCGCATCTATGTTGCCACTTTGTCCTTTTCCTTCAGTAGCCTGGCTGGTGCATACCGGCAAGCTTAGCACCGTGCATGTAGATGTGCATGAGCACTATGTAAAACAAACTTACCGCAACAGGTTTGACATATTGGGAGTAAACGGCCGCTTGTCGCTTACCCTTCCGGTAGAGGGCCAAAAAGGCCAAAAGGTGATGATGAAAGACATAGCCTTAGCGCCTGGCAACTGGAGCAAACTGCATATGACAAGCATAAAATCGGCATACGGTCGTGCCGCATTTTTCGAATATTATATAGATGAGGTAGAGGCCATTTTTAATGAGCCACCCGCCACGCTTGTAGAATTTAACCTGGCTACGGTGAATTTTGTAATTCGCCATATACCGCTGCCTCCGCTGCAGTTTTCAATCGAGCACATACCCTATGTGCAGCTAACCGAAGAACAAAAAAAACTGTCGCAATCGCTAGAGCCCTCATACCACCGCGCCCCTTACCCCTCCTACCCGCAGGTATTTAGCGACAGATTTTCTTTTCAGAGCAACCTGAGTGCGCTGGATTTGCTAATGAATATGGGGCCACGCTCGGTGGACTATTTATTATTGGCAAAAAATGGTGAATAACAAAATAGTGTAAATCATAAAAAGAAAGACATTTGCTGCAACTTGCACCTGCAATAGCACAGTGCGGAACAGCACACAAGTATCACTGCGCGCTTTTTAAGAAACAAAAACCACTTATGAAAAAAGACGATGCACTAAAGAACACCAGTTCTAAACGCAACGACATACTACGAACACTTATGCTACTGGGCATTATACTGGCCGGGGCTTTTGTGTTGTCTACATTTTTTTTCAAAATAGATCTTACTGAAGAAAAACGCCACTCGCTTACAGAGCCTACTATAGAAATGCTGAGTAGCCTAGACGACAATATGTACATACGCTGCTACCTGCATGGCGAATACCCTGCGGAGTACAAGCATTTGGAGCAGAGCATTCGCGAGCGCCTAGACGAGTTTAGAGACTACAGCGGCAAGCAAATAGAATATGAATTTATAGACCCGTATGAAAGTGGCGACAAAAAAATAATACAGGAAACAGGTGCCGCACTGCTAGAAAAAGGACTGAAGTACACCACCATACCCATAAATGAAAATGGTGCACAAGGCAGCAAAGCCATATGGCCTGGAGCTATAATCCAATACAAAAACAAAGAGTATGCAGTGCAATTTTTAAAATCAGATTTGCCAGCCTCAGACCCTACCATGGTGGCTAACAGCGTAAACAATTTGGAGTATGAACTGGCTAGCAGCATACGCAAAATAACACGTTCCGAAAAACCCGCTATAGCCATACTGCAAGGTCACAAAGAATTAGACCCTCTGCACCTGGCCGATTTTGTGTATGGTTTAAAAGAAAACTACAATGTAGAGTTTATGAAAATAGACTCGCAGATAAATGCCTTTAGCGACAAGCTAGCAGGCGTAACCAGCAGAGTAAACCGCTACAAAGCCCTGGTAATAGCAGGTCCTGACAGTATGGTGAGCGACAAAGACAGAGTGATAATAGATCAGTTTCTTATGAATGGTGGCCGCATACTGTGGTTGTTGGATGCATTAAAAATGGATATGGACAGCCTAAAGGCTATGGATGCTATGGCTGTGAGCAACGAGAACGGATTGTATGAAATGTTGTTTGAATATGGAGTGCGACTCAACAGAACACTCATAGCCGACTTTCAGGGAGTGCCCATAGTGCTGGTAGATGGTCAGCAGGGCAATCAGCCGCGTTATGTGTCGCGCACTAATTATTATGCGCCACTTATTTTTTCGCCTAAGAAAGCGCACCCTATAGTATCCAATTTAGATCCTATAAAGTTTGAATTTGCCGGTAGTTTAGATAGTGTAAATCCAAACCCCGATGTGCGCAAAATTCCTTTCATTTTTAGCTCTCCCCTTTCCAAAGAGTTGCGCGCACCCACGCGCAT
>JANOXJ010000007.1:0-14490 GCA_031418455.1 Flavobacteriales bacterium
TATTCCGTAATTTCTTTGCCGAATTTATTAGTTTTACCCATTACTTTTTCGGTAATATCATCTTTTAAATCAACCAACTTTTCTACTAAATTTTCTTTCATTGTATCAATTTTTACCCTACCTTGATTTACTAAATCTTCAGCTATTTTTTTTCCTTCATGACCTAGTTTTTTTATAGTTTCTGTACCTTTGTCGGGTGCAATTAAAACGCCCAGAACAGTACCTATTGCCAAGCCTGCGGCAGTTCCTACGATTATTTTTCCTGTATTTTGCATGACAATTATATATTTCAAAAAATTTAATTTAATGCCTAAAATTATTAGTTAATTCACTATAAATGAATGACATTTATCAATTTTTCGAATGATATTTGTGAAATAGTAAATTGGGAAATACATATCCGAAGCTTACCTAATCAATCACTTATTCTTAAAATTAATTTTTATATCCTCTACATCATCCATTTCTGGGCCTTTCATTTTTTTTCGCCAATCTATGGTTCTGTTGTATATTTTCATGGCTTTATTTACATCAAATACTCTCGGGTCGTTCATTTCCAAATTGTAAGGTGTAAAGTCAGGCTTTGCAGTGAAAAAATCTTGAAGCAAGGATGCTGTAATGTCATATTGGTTCACATAGGGTACTTGAAGTATATTATAGATCATTTTTAAAATAGAGCCAAAATTGGCGTGAGTATTACTTATATAGCCTCTTTTTACATAAGGGCTGGCAAGCATTAATATACTTCTATGTGCATCTATATGGTCCACACCGCCTTGTGGGTCGTCTTCAGTGATGATTACAAGCATGTTTTTCCAATAGGGTGTTCTCGAAAGAAAATGCAAAATTCGCCCTACTGCCAAGTCATTATCTGCCACAAATGAGGCCCTGGAATCGTATCCATCAACAGGTCGTGGGTCTGCAGTATGATCGTTTGGTATTTGTACGGTTATGAGTGAAGGTATTTTTTGAGTACCAGTCAACCACATTTTTGTAAACTCCTCTTCAAACTGGTTCATTCTAAATTGATCTGGGATATTGGTATTATAGCCGGCATAGTTGTGGCTGGTTCGACTGAACAACGCTTTTTGCATAGGCACCATCACGCCATGAGCAGCACCTGTCAATGTATCGGACCAAGACTCTCTTACATGAGCAGTTTCATTGGCTTCACCAAAGTTGTAAAACGACACTTTTTTTCTTTCCATGGCTTCCCAAATACCCCCTTTTTCTGCATAATCTTCCGGATCCATACTTCCCGTTGAGCCGGAGAATCTTCTACCAGGTGCTGTGCTGAAGTATTTTGCAGTTTTACCAACACTTGAGTTGGCCTCCACCCATTCGTTTGGTATTACGCCCATCATCCAATGGTGGCCGTGAATGGAGGCATCGCTATCGCAATAAAAATTATCACTAAAAGCAAATGTTTTGGCTATCTTATGGTGGTTAGGGGTCACTTTCATTTGCGGGAATTTCCCCTTCAAACTATCGGCCAAAGTATATTCACAATTAACGCCGAATCTTGCCAAAGTAGAGTCGCCTTTGGCATTTTTTAGTTGGCCTAAAACCTCATCATAAGTTCTATTTTCTTTAGTAATAAAAACAATATATTTTATTGGGCTTTGGCCAGTTTGTGGGTCTATTGGTAGCGGATTATTGTCAACTTTTAAAGATTTTTCCACAAAAGTATTGGCTATAACTTGTTGTGTATATGTTTTTAAAGTGGCAATATTGGGCATTGGAATTTTTTGAAAACTACCAAGCTGAATATCACCAACATAGGTGCCTTGCGGTGGTGCTATAAATCCACTTCCACCATTTGGCCCAGCCCCAAAACCACGGCAGGTGATGGCATAAATATTCTTTTCTTCGGGTGAAAGTGATACTCTTGTTGGCCCCCAACCAGAAGGAATAAGGCCAATTGTTTTTCGAAGGTTTACGTCAACTACTGCGATTGCATTCATGCCTAATAAAGCCACATAAAGCGTTTTTTCGTCTTTACTCAATGTGATGCCAAAGGGCAAGGCACCACGGTATTTGTCTATTCTTTTGTCGATGCTTATTGGAATATGGGCTACAATTTTATGAGCTTTATAATCAATCACCGAAATATTGTCGTTGGTGGCATTGGTTACATAAATATATTTGCTGCCCACCGCTATAGAGTTAGGGCTCGCTCCGCCAACAACCTCTGCATCTTCAACCATTTGCCCAATTTGATGGCCAGTTTTGTATTTGTCAACCACCTTATTTGTGTTTAAGTCAATTGAAAAAATACTCATTGCCTCAGGAGCTAAAGGGCTACCAACCCCAGGTGCAAATTGCCCATCTACAGTGGTTCCGCTAATAGATTCCTTGGTATTATCACCATAAGGATGACTTGTAATCAGCTTTTCATCAAAGTTTTTTTTCGTGATTCCTTCGACCATCGGGTAGGAATACATACCAACATTAGCCACAAAAGCCATTTTTTTATCTTTACTCAATGCCAATCCAAACGGCTGCCGACCCACTTCTATTGATTTTTTCAAGGTTTTTGTTTTCAGGTCATACCTTACTAATCGAAAATTAGCTCTATCCAATATCAGCAGTTCGTCTTTATTGTAAACTAAGTCAGAGGTGAAGCTATCTTCATATTTTATGCCATCGATAGTTCCATTAAGAGAGAGAGAATCCACTACTATTTTGGCTGAAACATCATAAACGATCACCGCCCCATTATCGCCGCCACTTAAATAAAGTCTGTTATTATCATCGGCAAATGCAACACCAATAAAAGAGCTTTCCCCAAGTGGTTTTATTTCCTTTTTATCATAGGAAGGTATTCTGGTTGCAGCTAAATTTTCCAAATCAATTATGGTAAATACACCATTGTGAATGGTTACGGCCTTTTTGCCATCAGGCGAAAGGCACATTCCGAAAGGATCATGGGTTATCCGCACGACAGCGCCTGCAGGGGTTACCCATCGGCCACTTGGTAAAACAGATGTGCCTTTTATATTTATTTGGGCATATTGATTTCTACCCGGTACCTCTAAAATCTTCTTGACTTTTACTTGACCGTAAGTAGAAATACTGGCAAGAAGGGAAAATAGCATTAAGTTGAGTTTCATTTTGTTAACTTTTTTAAAAAATAAAACAATGTTAATCAACAAAAAACTAAGATGCCCTTTTGCAATATGAAGGTTGTGTTAAGGTTTAGTTTATTGCTAATTCTTTTTTTAGATGGCACAAATATAAGTAGTTTAAATCGCTTTTTTGCTGATAAAATAAATGCTTAAATTGGTAAATATTTTGAGGGAATTTTATCTTTTAGTACCTTTTAACCCTGATATTAAAAATTGCTTTTTCCGGGCAGGTCTTATTGAAGTTTGGGGCCGAGGCGAATATACTAATTCGTAAATCTTTCTTATCACTTGTAATTTAGTAAAACTTCTTTCAAAAAGTAATGCAGAAAAAGTTAAAAGTTTATTAGATATTTTAAATTTAAACAAAAATAGCTCTTTAGATGAATTTGCCTTAGTTATTAATGAAATTGATGATGAAACTAAGGGTTTAGTCATAAAATTCTTAAAGAATGGAAAAACACCTCAAGATATATCTGTTTTTCTTGATGTAGATCTTGAAATTATCAAAACTATTGAAAGCTCAATACTAGATTAGATTTATAATTCCCCAAAAAGTTGGCAAATTGTTGGCAAATAAAAAAGCAGCTAACGATTTTATTCGCTAACTGCTTAATTTTCAGGCTCCCTCTCTTGGGCTTGAACCAAGGACCCCATGATTAACAGTCATGTGCTCTAACCAACTGAGCTACTGAGGAATTTGAATCAATCAGCTCTAGCTGACTCAATCAATTTCCACAACTTCAGTACTTCACTCAATATTTGAGTTAGAAGTAGAACACCGATTTTAATTCACGGTGAGGATTTTTTTATTTCAATCTTGTCTAATGATTACCTCTTTTTGATAAATCATTTTTTAAAAGGGGTGCAATATTACACGGTCAAGCCTTACTCGCAATATCTTTGGCAAAATTTTTTTTTATTATGAATCTAATTGCAATCGGCACTGTTGCCTTTGACTCCATCGAAACCCCTTTCGCTAAACAAGAAAAAGTGATTGGAGGTGCTGCTACATATATAACTTTAGCTGCATCACATTATGTTACTTCATGCGGTTTAGTCTCCGTAGTTGGCGATGATTTTCCTCAATCGGTGCTAAACAACCTCAATGATCGTGGAATCGATTTGCAAGGATTGCAAATAAAAAAAGGAGAAAAATCTTTCTTTTGGTCAGGAAAATACCATTATGATTTAAACTCTCGTGATACTTTGGTAACCGATCTTAATGTACTTGCCAACTTTGATCCCATTGTGCCCAATGATTATCGCAATTGTGACTTCCTAATGTTAGGTAATTTGGCTCCATCAGTGCAAGCTAGGGTTTTGGACCAGCTTGAAAGCAGACCTAAGCTTGTAGTAATGGACACTATGAACTTTTGGATGGATATAGCCTGGGATGATTTAATGAAAGTTATAGCCCGTGTGGATGTGCTCACCATAAACGATCAGGAAGCACGCCAGCTTGCCAAAGAACACTCACTGCTAAAGGCCGCAAAGAAAATTTTGAAAATGGGCCCTAAATATCTCATTATTAAAAAAGGAGAACATGGCGCTCTGCTTTTTGATGAGCATAACGTGTTTTTTGCCCCTGCCCTGCCAATAGAAGATGTGGTTGACCCAACTGGTGCAGGTGATACATTCGCTGGTGGTTTTATTGGCTATCTTACTCAAACCCAAAACATTTCGTTTGAAAACATGAAACGTGCTGTTATCATAGGATCTGCGATGGCATCATTTACATGTGAAAAATTTGGTCCTGACCGTCTTTTTGAATTAACAAAAGAAGACATAAATGAAAGAATAGAGCAATTTGTTGCTCTTACTGACTTCGAAATTCTTATAGAGGAGTAGTTATCTTTATTAGCGTTTTCCAAACTTAGGTGGTTCTATTACTTCAACCACCGGAAATGCCTTTGGATAATATTTACGAATGATCTCCAAGTGCTTTTCCATCTCTAAACGAGTAGGAAAATCGCCTACCTGTAGAGCGTACTCAGGTACTATTTGCTTTAGATAGGCAGAATAAGAAAGTCCCAGCGATAAAAAGTTGTTGCGCTCCTTCTTAACAAGATCTGCTGAACCAATTATTAACTGTATTCTATAGCCTTTTATTTCTCTAAAACCACGTTTGCTCTTTTCTAACTGAATTATACTAGAGTCGGCAGTAAAAGTAATATTGCCTTTTTCATTTTGTGCCTGCGGATTTGTGGCGGTATCGGCCAAATTCACTTCCTTCAACTTAGAATCATTAAAAGTACTATTAGCAGCAGTATCTGCCTTTGCATTAGGCTTTTGCAAATTGCCCAAAGCGCCTTTTAAGCCATCACTCTGAGAGCTTATGCTTGTGGAGGCCATAAGCATTATTACCAGTATCGAAATATTCTTCAACATAATCTAAACGAAACAAATTTTAAACCGCGCAAACTTACATCTAACAAATGTTCAGACAGCTATTTGGATTTAACAATCGAAAAACCATGCCTAAACATTCAACAATTTTTCAACCTTAACCATTTTATAACTGGCATTTTGAATTCCTTTTTTAGCCATTATCAGACACTTAGCATATTTATCCACCCCTCTTCTTATTTAGAATTGTTTTAAATTACTTGTAAAGTGCTTTCCGACCGCGCGTACACGCTACACTCGTATAAATTTGCCGCGCGTTAAAACATGCCCGAATGCGTAAAACTTCAGCAATTATGCGGCTTCCAAAAAACCTTTCGTATAGATTTTCAGTACTGATTATTTCCCTGTTTGCGTTGAGTATCAACTCATCAGCCGCTATCTTTGATGGTGGTGATGCTGCAAAGGGAGAGTCTTTGTTCAAAGCTAACTGCGCCTCCTGTCATAAAACGACAGATGAAGTGCTTGCTGCACCTGGCCTTGCCGGTGTGGACGCGCGGTGGGCAGGCAAAGATGCCTTAATCGTAAAATGGATTCAGAACCCTCAAGCAGCGGCTGCCACTGGCGATGCCTATGTCAAAGGATTAGTTGACAAGTATGTTCCAACCTTTGGCTGGATGGCTGGTCAAGCCGTTTCTGAAGCGGAAATTAAAGACATACTCACCTATGTTAAAACCGCAGTTCCTGCTCAACCTGCAGGTGGTGCAACAGCCAATAAATGTGTAACTCTTGAAGAAATAAATGCTCTAAAAGCAGAAGAGTCGGGCGATAGCAACAGCACTGTTTGGTTCATTATCATTGGCGTTATTCTTGCCATAATTGCTGTGTCAGCAGGCAATATTTCTAAGTCACTTAAGATTGCTATTAACGAACGCGAAGGTTTGCCTGCATTGCCAGAACAATCCTACGGTGCGAGCATAAAAGCTTGGCTTTGGAAAAACAAAAAATTCGTGTCTGTAATTGGCCTATTCCTGTTTTGTTACTTCTTTGTAGTAGGATATGCTTCACTAATGAATATAGGTGTATACAGTGTAAATGGTGGCTATACTCCTGAACAACCCATTTGGTTCTCACACTCTATTCACAATTGCCAAAACGAAATAGATTGTCAATATTGCCATAGCAGCGCCTCTAAATCTAAACATGCCGGCATACCTTCGGTAAACGTTTGTATGAATTGCCACAAGGGCATTAAGAAGGGAACAATCTCTGGCACTGCTGAGATTCAAAAAATATATGATGCTATTGGATTTGACCCTGGCACTGGTGCTTACAAAGAAAACTTTGAGCAGAAGCCTATAGAATGGAACAAGGTACACAATCTGCCAGACCACGTATATTTCAACCACTCGCAGCACGTAGTGGTAGGAAAGGTGGATTGTAAAAACTGCCATGGTCCTCAAAGCCTATACACTGTAGGTCACATGCCAACTGCAGAGGAAATAAACTCACAAGAAGATGTAGAAGGCCTTATCAAACTAGAAAAAGACCCATTCACTATGGGTTGGTGCTTAGAGTGCCATAACAAGGCAGGCATTGATTTAGCAAGCTCTAGTTACTATCAAGAAATGCATTCACGCTATAAAGCAACTTCACTTGGTCAGCGCACTTTAAGAGACATCATGGAAGATGGTGAATCTACAGTACGCGAACTAGGCGGATGGGAATGCGGCAAATGCCACTATTAATATTTATTTATAACCGTAGATAACCCGGACTGAACCATCACAATGGGAATGAAGAAAAAATATTGGACAGGTATAGACGAATTGCACGGCACTGCCGCTGCACAACAAGCGCTTACCCAAGAGTTTACTAAAGACCAAACAGTAGAAGATTTTCTATCGGACGGTAAACTAAAAGACACCAACACAGGTCGCAGAGACTTCCTTAAGTTCATGGGCTTTAGTGTAGCCGCAGCTTCTCTTGCTGCTTGCGAAACACCCGTTGTAAAGTCTATTCCTTATGTTGTAAAACCAGAAGAAATTACACCAGGTGTTGCCAATTTCTATGCGTCTACCTATTATGATGGTAATGACTATGGCAATATTTTAGTAAAGTCACGCGAGGGTCGCCCTATCTTTATTAAAGGTAATAAGGACTTTGGATTAGGCGGAGGCGCTGTTAGTTCCAGGATTAACTCTTCCGTATTAGGATTATATGACAATGCGCGTGTTTCAAAACCTCGCAAGCAAGGCAACGACATTAATTGGAGCGACTTAGACAATGAAGTGAAAGCTGCATTGCAAGCTGCTCAAAGCATACGTATAGTTTCTAATACTATCATTAGCCCTAGCACTCAAAGAGCCATCAATGAGTTTAGCGCTAAATATGCTGGTAAAGTAAAACACATTCAATACGATGCTGTTTCTTACAATGGCCTTAGCAAAGCGCATGATGGTGCAGTGCCTTCTTATAACTTTGATAAAGCAAAAACTATAGTGAGTATTGGTGCCGACTTTTTAGGTACCTGGCTTACTCCAAATATTTTTTCTACTCAATACGCCTCAACCCGCAAACCAGAAGGTAAGTGGATGAGCAAGCACTTCCAGTTCGAAAGCTCTATGTCGCTTTCTGGTAGTAATGCTGATGTGCGTACACCTATTAAGCCCTCGCAGGAAGGTATGGTGGCTGCCGCATTATATGCTGCAGTAACCGGTGGCAGCACCGTTTCTGTAAGTGATGCAGATGCAGCTATAAACAATGCCGCGGCTGAGTTAAAAGCTTCACGCGGTGAGTCTATCGTGGTAGCTGGTAGCAACGACCCAATGGTGCAAACCATTGTAAAAGGAATCAACCAGGCATTAGGAAACTATGCCAATTGTATTGATGCCAATAAGGGCACTAATTTCTTCAAAGGAAATGATGAAGAAATGAAGAAGTTGGTAGAAGAAATGAACGCTGGTTCTGTAGGTGCGCTTATCATATATGGCTGCAACCCTGCATACTCATGGTATGAGGCAGACAAATTCATGCTTGGTTTGCAAAAAGTACCTTGCTCTGTTTCTTTCAGTTTATTTGCTGATGAGACAGCTAACAAATGTACTTATATAGCTCCAGACCACCATTACCTTGAGTCTTGGAACGACCTAAGCCCAATCGCTGGACGTACAGACTTGGTGCAACCTATTATTAACCCATTGCATATGACAAGGTATGCACAAGAGTCGCTCTTGCGTTGGGCTGATAATAATGCTAATTATTACGACTATTTAAGAAGCACTTATAATGGTGCCTATACACCGGCCATGATGAAGTCTGATACTTCATGGCATATGGCAGTGCACAACGGAACATTTGCTACAAATGCAGTAGTTGCCGATGCACCAGCTCAAGCAGATGCACCGCAAGTTGTTTCTGCTGCAGCGCCTGTAATGGCTGCCGCACCGCTAAATGTTAACGATGCTGTTTCTTATGTTTCTGCCATTAAGGGTGGGCAATTTGAACTTTCGTTGTACGAAAAAGTAACCATGGGTAATGGTATACATGCCAATAACCCGTTGCTAAACGAAACTCCTGACCCAATAACCAAAGTAACCTGGGACAACTACGCTTGCATGGCCATAGCCGATATGACGGAAATGGGCTTGCAGACCTATATAGGTCAGTGCGACTGTGCTTCTAAGGTAAAAGTTACTGTTGATGGCAAATCTGTAATCGTTCCTGCTTTCCCAACACCTGGCCAAAAGCGCGGAACTATTTCAATAGCACTTGGATATGGCCGTGGTGCTGGTAATGAAGAAATTGGTAACGCTGCTTACCAAACCGGTGAAAAAGGCACACACCTTACCGACAAGGATGGCAATCGTGTCCCAGTAGGTCAAAACGTTTACAATTTGGCCAACATTAGCGGCAATACCGCTATTTATGCTGCTTATAACGTAAGCGTAGAAAAGCTAGATGAGACATACTCATTAGCTACCACCCAGATGCACAACACTGTAATGGGTCGTGATTCTATAGTAAGAGAAACCACCATTGCAGCATATATAGCTGAGAAAACCAAAGCAAAAGGTTCGGCCACATGGAACATGGCACACACTTTAGCTGTGCATGAAGACGTAAATAAGGATGGTAAAATAAACATCAAGGACCAAAAAGACATTAATGATTTTGACCTTTGGAGAGAGCATCCGGTAGAAGGTGTTGGTCACCGTTGGGGTTTAACAATAGACCTTAACTCTTGCATTGGTTGTGGTTCTTGCATTACAGCATGTCACACAGAAAATAACGTGCCTGTAGTAGGTAAAGATGAGGTATTGCGCCACCGCGATATGCATTGGTTGCGTATAGACAGATACTTCTCTTCTGAATACAATACTGTAGAAGAAACAGCTGAAGCGAATAAAGTGGGAACCATTGGCGCCTATCGCTTAATGGAAAACCCGGAAGAAAATCCGAAGACTGTGCACATGCCAATGATGTGCCAGCATTGCAACCACGCACCTTGCGAAACGGTATGCCCTGTGGCTGCCACGGTGCATAGCAACGAGGGCTTAAACAATATGGCCTATAACCGCTGTATTGGTACTCGTTACTGCGCTAACAACTGTCCTTACAAAGTGCGTAGATTTAACTGGTTTAACTATGTTACCAACGACAAGTTTGCTATGGTGAATCCATCGCAAGACGAATCTATGCGTATGGTACTTAACCCAGACGTTACTGTACGTACACGCGGTGTGATGGAAAAGTGCAGCATGTGTCAGCAACGCATTCAGGCTGGCAAATTAGACGCTAAAAAAGCAGGTACTCCAGTAGCAGATGGTTCTATCTTAACTGCTTGTGCTGAAGCTTGCCCAACTAATGCTATAGTATTTGGTGACTTAAATGATGCCAAATCAACCAATAGAAAACGTGCAGACGATGTGCGCTCTTACCACTCTTTGGAAGAAACGGGCGTGAAGCCAAATGTTTACTACATGACCAAAGTGAGAAACATAGAAGAAACCGAAGCCTAATAAAAAATTTACTCAATAGAAGCCTGCGATGTTTAAAGAATCGAACATAAGAAAACCTCTTATCCTTGGCCACAAGACTTACCATGATATCACCAATGATATTGTGGCCCCTATTGGTGTAGCGCCTAAGCAATGGAAAATTGCATTTACCATTGCATTGATAGTTGCACTATATGGCGTAGGTGTAATATTTTACATCGTAGGTGTAGGTATTGGATCTTGGGGTCTTAATAAAACTGTAGGTTGGGCTTGGGACATTACCAACTTCGTATGGTGGGTAGGTATTGGTCACGCTGGCACACTTATTTCGGCCGTGCTTTTGCTTTTCCGCCAGCGTTGGCGCATGGCCATTAACCGCTCTGCTGAAGCAATGACAATTTTTGCAGTAATGATGGCAGCGGTTTTCCCAATCATTCACATGGGTCGCGTATGGCAAGCCTATTGGACACTTCCGCTACCAAACCAGTTTGGTTCTTTATGGCCCAACTTCAACTCGGCTTTGATGTGGGACGTATTCGCAATTTCCACTTACTTCTCTGTATCACTTGTATTTTGGTACATTGGTCTTATACCTGACTTTGCTACAATTCGCGATAGAATGGTGAAGCCAGGAATGAAAAGATTCTATAGCATACTTAGTTTTGGTTGGTCTGGAAGAGCTAAAAACTGGACACGCTTCGAAGAGATATCATTGGTACTAGCAGGTATTGCTACACCGCTTGTATTCTCGGTTCACTCCATAGTATCTATGGACTTTGCTACTTCTATTGTACCGGGTTGGCACACTACTATCTTCCCTCCATACTTCGTATCAGGTGCTATCTTCTCCGGATTTGCTATGGTGCAAACACTTCTACTCATCATGCGCAAGACCATGAAGTTAGAAGCCTATATACACCTTAAGCACATTGAGTATATGAACATTGTAATCATTGTTACAGGTTCTATAGTTGGTGTGGCTTACCTAACTGAGCTATTCATTTCATGGTACTCTGGTGTAGAATATGAGTCTTACGCTTTCATCAACCGTTTCTCAGGTCCATTAGCATGGTCTTACTGGTGTATGATGACGTGTAACGTTATTTCCCCACAGCTGTTTTGGTTCAAGAAATTACGCACCAACTTAGGTTTCACTTTCTTCATGTCAATAATTGTAAATATTGGTATGTGGTTCGAGCGTTTCGTAATCATTGTTACCTCTATTCACCGCGAATACACCCCTGCAACATGGGGCGAATTCAAAGCCACCAGCATTGATATTGGTCTCTTCATAGGAACTATCGGAATATTCTTTACTCTTTTCCTTCTTTTTGCTCGCTACTTCCCTGTGCTAGCTCTAAACGAGTTGAAGACAATTTTGAAAACCTCTGGTGAGAGCTACAAAAACGAACAACACAAGCATTAATTCGATTATATAAACGAAAACAATGGCAAATAAAGTTTTCCATGTAATGTATGATGATGACCAGAAGCTGTTAGATGCAGCTAGCGCCCTGGTTGCTAAAGGCATTCGAGTAAAAGATGTTTTTTCACCGTTTCCCATACACGGCCTTGACCCAATAATTGGAGTAAAGCGCACGCGCCTTGCGATATGTGCATTTATGTACGCTTGCACAGGTACTACTCTGGCTATTCTAGGCACTTGGTACATGATGGTAAGCGACTGGGATTGGAATATTGGTGGTAAACCAAATATGACCTGGATTGAAAATGCTCCTGCATTTGTCCCGGTAATGTTTGAGTTTTCTGTTTTCTGCGGTGCGCATGGTATGGTAATTACTTACTTGCTGCGCAATGGCACACTACCTGGAATGCCGGCTACTAATCCTGACCCTCGCACTACTGACGATAAATTTGTAATGGAAATTACAACCGAAGATAATCCACAATCTGCGCAGGATATTGAATCTATGATTCGTGGTACAGACGTTTATGAATTAAGCATTAAGGACTATTGATATGATGCGATCATTTAAAATAATAGGAATAGTTTTGTTTACTGCAGCCACATTAGTGTCATGCAGCGAAGACAATAACTCCCCAGGTGTGGAGTACATGCCTGACATGTACCGCTCACCTGCTTTGGAAGCCTATGTAGATTACGGAAGTAATAAGCATATGGACTGGACACAAACCAGAAAGGATGCTAATGGAATAGTGGCTAAGCATTCGCTTACACCACCTAACGGCACTGTGCCTTACATGGGCAACAATGGCATGGCACAATTTGCCCTACCGTATCCATTGGCCAATACACCTGAAGATTACGAACGCGCTGCTATGGAAATAAAAAGCACTTTAGTTGCTAACAAAACTAACATTGAGCGCGGTAAAGAAATTTACACCAAAATGTGTACACATTGTCATGGCAAAGAAGGACATGGTGACGGAGCTATTTCTAAAAATGGACACATACAAGGTATACCTGATTACTCAACTAAATTGAAGGATTTACAAGAAGGCAAAATGTACCACACCCTTACCTATGGTAAAGGATTAATGGGCCAGCATGCCTCTCAACTAAACCAGCTTGAGCGCTGGCAAGTAATAGAGTATGTAAAATGCCTACAACAAGGCATTACTGAACCTGAATTTGATGCTAGCGGTATGAAAAAAGTAGCTGGAACTACAGCAAGTACTGACACTACCGCAACCAAACCATAAGAATAATAAACTCTGCACTAACGACCTGCATGGCACACGATAAACTGCATTTTGAATTACCGGCCAAAACCAAAACATGGTCATTCGCTCTCATGGGAGTGGGTGCCTTGGCCACTATACTTGGTTGGGCAACTGACCATACCGAACACCATCAATATTGGTGGGCAATGTTGCTCATTTGTTCGTTCTTCTTCTTTGCAATTGCACTTGGCGCTATGTTTTTCTATGCAGTGCAGTATGCTGCTGAAGTAGCTTGGACTGTGCAGCTAAAACGAATTTTTGAGGCCATGTTTGCCTACGTTCCTTTCGGATTTGCAATTATTGCTATAATTCTTTTGGTGGGTCAGTTCCATGGGCATCATTTATATCATTGGATGGACCGCTCTACCATAGACCCTAATGATGCAAACAACTTCGATCCTCTTATTGCTGGCAAAATGCCTTATTTATCTTCATGGTTCTTTTGGCTACGTGTATGTATTTATGGTGCTGTTTTTATAGGATTTGGCTATATGTTTCGCAAATGGTCGTTACTTGAGGATAATGCAGCCAGCGTAGAACTTCATCTTAAACAACATCGCAGAAGCGCTCTTTTCCTCGTATTCTTTGCAGTATTCTCATCTACCATTGCATGGGACTGGCTTATGAGCGTGGATGTTCACTGGTTTTCTACTATGTACGGCTGGTACATATTCAGTGGTATGTGGGTTACCTGTATGATTTTTGCTACGCTACTTATGCTATGGCTTAAAAATCATGGCTACCTGGCCAAAGTAAATTCTTCGCACATACACGATATGGGTAAATGGATATTTGCAGTAAGTATGCTTTGGAGTTACTTATACTTCTGTCAATACATGCTTATTTGGTATTCTAACATACCTGAAGAAGTTACCTATTTCCAAACGCGCTACGAGCACTACATGGCAGGCATGTGGACTGTATTCTTTATAAATTTCGCAGTACCATTCTACGTGCTTTTATCGCGCGATGCAAAACGCAATCCTAAATTCCTTACAAGAGTTGGATGCATCCTCTTTGTAAGCCACTTCTTTGACCTTTGGATGGCGGTAATACCTGGCACTAATCATGGTCATGAGTTGGCACACGGTGCTAACTTTATGGCTAAGCTTATGCACTGGGGATTCACTATAGGAATGTTCCTTGGTTTCCTTGGTTTGTTTTTATTTATTGTTATGAAAGCGCTTACTAAAGCAAGATTGATTTCAATAAATCATCCTTATCTTAACGAAAGCGAGAACCACTCGATTTAATTGTTGTTATTTATACTCATCAGACTCACGAGATAAAGTTTTAGAGATATGAAACTGCTA
>JANOXJ010000008.1:0-1609 GCA_031418455.1 Flavobacteriales bacterium
CAATCGAGCGAGTCTGCGACTCGTTTGATTATGCACCAAGTCTGCGACTTGGTAAATAGTTTCAATTCCGACTTGGTAAATAGTTTCAACTCTTAAACGTTTTATAAATCAAATATCGGGTCTAAAACTTTTTCTATTTTCCCCCCCAATCGAGCGAGTCTGCGACTCGTTTGATTATGCACCAAGTCTGCGACCCTAAAAACTCACCTATTTCATCAAGCGACATTTTTCTGCTATTCTTTCCTATCGCTTTTGCAGTTTTTTTGTTGCCTTGGTTGTAACTTCTTCTGATGCATTTACCACCTCATCCCCTTGCTTTTCAGCAACTGTCTCTGCGCCTTCTTTGGTTATTTTTTGCTATGTAACATATTCATCTATTTCATCAACACTTGAAATATTTATTTCATCACCATTCTCAAAAAAAAGAGAAATAAGGCCTTCGCTATTAATACAAACCTCCATAATTGGTGATTTAAATTTAATAACACTCACGTACATATAACCATCTTCGATACAATGAAGATTGAATGTGTAATTTCGATTAAGTTCAGCCATATGTAGACATAGAGATCTTAGTATCTGCAATTCCAATTTGGAATCGCCAAAATCACTATGCCAAATTGGAGCATGCCATTGCATAATCTTTTCCTTTTCGTCCATAAATTATTTTGTGTTTTTTAGAATTGTCCAAAATTCGCCACTTTCTCTTAACACATAGACAACATTACCATCTACAAAAAACGTTGCTGCTTCGCCAGCATAAGTGCTCATATAGCCCCCGCCTTGAGCGATTCTTCGTTTTATAATTTCCATAACAACATCAGTACCACCGCTACTTGGACTGGGAATATCCTCAATTTGTCCATCATATCTCTTCCGAATCTGATCTATATGCTTTCTTACCTTTTTTTCAAAGTTTTTTCCAAAATTGAGATTATCAACAGTCTTAGTTGCTTCCTCAAACACCTCATCCCCTTGCTTTTCAGCATCTGTCTATGCGCCTTCTTTGGTTATTTTTTCGGTGGCTTCTTCAGGCTATTTTAATTAGCGTTTCATTTCATTCAGTCGTTGATGAAAAATTAGTAATGCACTTGGTTCGTTTTCAATTAAACCCTCATAGTGACTTTGATCGAAACAAAATTCATAATAACCCCAAACTGCATGTGTATGAATGTAATCAGGCTCATTGAATTTTATTTGCCTGAAATGCCAATTGTTGGGCAATTTTGAATCAACAATCTCAAATAATTGAAATGGGTAAAGTGATGGATATGATTCATTGAAAATAAAATACGAAAGTGCACCCTTATAAAGATGCATTCCTACAACTGAATAAATAGAGCCGACATCCACCCCATACACGGAGTTAGTCGAAGTTCCAAAAGGCAAGTCAGTTCCTTCAAATGCTATTCTAGCCTTATTTGTTATACATTTAATTTTCATTTTATTTTTTTGTCATGGAATTTAAAATCATCCCCCAATCGAGCGAGTCTGCGACTCGTTTGATTATGCACCAAGTCTGCGACTTGGTAAATAGTTTCAATTCCGACTTGGTAAATAGTTTCAACTCTTAAACGTTTTATAAATCAAATATCGGGTCTAAAACTTT
>JANOXJ010000009.1:0-22076 GCA_031418455.1 Flavobacteriales bacterium
GTATCTGAAATTTTGAAAAAGTAATCACACGCCATGAAAGAAATTCTCATCAGACCTCTGGTCACAGAAAAGATGTCTGCTCTCACAGAGAAGCAGGGAAAGTTTGGTTTCATCGTGGATGTTGATGCCAACAAAATTGAGATTAAGAAAGCCATTGAAAAGGCCTATGGAGTATCAGTAGAGAAAATCAATACCCTCCGTTATGATGGTAAAAAGAAGATGCGCTACACTACCAAAGGTGTTATCACTGGCCGCTCAGCCTCCTACAAAAAAGCAATCGTAAAGCTTGCTGCAGGTGACACAATAGACTTTTACGCCAACGTTTAATAGCAGAAACGAAAATGGGTATCAAAAAATTAAATCCAATAACAGCCGGTCAAAGGCATAAAGTAGCTCTCACTTTTGATGAGTTGACTACCAATAAGCCGTTTAAGCCATTGCTGGCGCCTATGAAGAAGTCAGGCGGCCGCAACAACCAAGGTAAGCGCACTATGCGCTACATAGGTGGCGGACACAAGCAAAAATATCGCTTGGTGGACTTCAAAAGAGATAAGCACGATGTATCTGCAAAAGTGGCTACCATAGAGTATGACCCTAATCGCACTGCACGCATAGCCCTAGTGGAATATGCTGATGGCGAAAAGCGCTACATCATTGCTCCAAAAGGATTGAAAGTAGGACAAACCATCATGAGTGGCTCTAAAGCTGCACCTGAATTAGGCAATGCTCTTTTCCTTAAAGACATTCCTTTGGGAACTACCGTTCACAACATTGAAATGAAGCCTGGCAAAGGTGGCTCTATTGCGCGCAGCGCAGGTAGCTATGCTCAGCTTACCTCTCGCGATGGTAACTATGCTGTCATCACAATGCCTTCTGGCGAAAATAGATTAATACTATCTGAGTGCATTGCTACAATAGGTGTAGTAAGCAACGAAGAACACAACCTTCAGGTGTCTGGTAAGGCAGGTCGCTCACGCTGGCTTGGTCGCAGACCTCGCGTTCGTGGCGTAGCCATGAACCCTGTAGACCACCCAATGGGTGGTGGTGAAGGCCGTCAGAGCGGTGGTCTTCCTCGTAGCCGCAAAGGAACACCTGCAAAAGGTTACAAAACACGTCATCCTAAGAACCCATCTAATCGTTTCATTTTGGAACGTAGAAAGAAATAAATTGAGAAATGGCAAGGTCGCTTAAAAAACCACCGTTCATTCACTACAAGCTAGGACAGCGCGTAGATGAAGCAACAGCATCTGGCAAAAAGGTTATGATTAAAACCTGGAGCAGAGCAAGCACAATAACCCCGGATTTTGTCGGAATGACAATAGGTGTGCACAATGGAAAAACGTTTATACCAGTTTATGTAACAGAGAACATGGTAGGACACAAGTTAGGTGAGTTTTCACCAACTCGTAAGTTCACAGGTCACTCTGGTAACAGAAAAGATGGCAAATAATTCATTTTTAAAGAATTAGAATACAATGGGAGCCCGTAAAAGACTAATGGCCGATAGAATGAAAGAAGAGCGTAAAAGCTCAGCTTTCGCCAAATTGAATGACTTTCCGTCATCACCACGCAAAATGCGCTTGGTTGCTGATATCATTCGTGGTAAGGACGCATTTACTGCATTGAACATACTTAAGTTCACGCGCAAACATGCTGCCCTTCCAATGGAAAAATTACTACGCTCTGCCATCAGCAACTGGCAAGCTAAAAACGAAGGCACAGATGTAGCGGAAGCTAACATTATCGTAAAAGATATCACTGTGGACGGTGGCACTACGCTAAAGCGCATTAGCCCTGCACCACAAGGACGCGCCCACAAGATTCGCAAGCGTAGCAATCACGTAACTATCATTTTAGACAAAAAATAAATCAGGGAACTAAGAATGGGACAAAAATGTAACCCCACAGGACTAAGATTAGGCTATATCAAGGGCTGGGACAGCAATTGGTACGGTGGTAATAACTATGCCGACAAAATCGTTGAAGACGATAAAATCCGCAAGTACCTGATGGCTCGTCTAAAGAAGGCATCTGTTGCTAAAATTGTAATTGAGCGCACTTTGAAGCTCGTTACTGTTACCATCAATACCGCTAGACCAGGTGTTATTATTGGTAAAGCAGGCCAAGAAGTAGACAAGTTAAAAGAAGAGTTGAAGAAGATTACCGGTAAGGATATTCAAATCAACATATTTGAAATAAAACGCCCTGAGCTTGATGCTCGCCTTGTTGCAGATGGCATTTGCCGTCAAATAGAAGGACGTATCTCTTTCCGCAGAGCTACTAAGATGAGTATCGGAAGCACCATGAGAATGGGCGCAGAAGGTATTAAAGTAGTAGTAGCCGGCCGTGTAAACGGTGCAGAAATAGCCCGCTCAGAAACATTTAAAGAAGGACGCACTCCCCTACATACACTTCGTGCTGACATAGATTACCATCACGCTGAAGCACACACTGCTTATGGCAGAATAGGTGTGAAGGTGTGGATATGCCGCGGTGAGGTTTATGGAAAAAGAGATCTTTCGCCAAACTTTGGCCAACCAACCGGCAACAACCGTGCGAGCGGAAGTGGCGGTGGTGAAAGAAGAGGCGGTGGCGACCGTGACCGTAGAGGTGGCGGTGGTGAAAGAAGAGGTGGTGGTGGTGGCGACCGCAGAGGTGGCGGTGGCGCAGGTGGTGGCGATAGAAGCAGAGCTCCACGCAGAGATTAATTATAAAATAGTACGAACTGACTCAAGATATTCTGAATCATGTTACAACCAAAAAGAACCAAATACAGGAAACAACAGAAAGGTAAAATTAAAGGAATCGCATATCGCGGCTCTCAATTAGCCTTCGGAAGTTTCGCCATCAAAACCATGGACGAGGGTTTCTTAACCTCTCGCCAGCTTGAGGCAGCACGTGTTGCTCTTACACGTTTTATGAAAAGAGAAGGACAAGTTTGGATCCGAGTTTTTCCAGACAAACCGCTTACACGTAAGCCTGCAGAGGTTCGTATGGGTAAAGGTAAAGGAGCACCTGAACTTTGGGTTGCTGTACTTAAGCCTGGTCGCATTATCTTTGAAGCCGAAGGTGTATCATTAGCTACTGCTAAAGAAGCATTGCGCCTGGCTGCTCAAAAGCTACCATGCAAGACAAAGTTCATCGTACGTCCTGACTACACCGAATAAAATAAGGATCCATGAAAGCCAAAGATTTAAGAAATATGACCGAGGATACTATCCTCGACAGCCTCAAAGAAGAGAAGGCGGCATTAGCTAAAATGAAATTTAGCCACAATGTAGCAGGTACTGAAAACCCAATGACATTGCGTGCTAAGCGCAAAGACATTGCGCGAATGAAGACCATTCTGAACGAAAAGAAAAACAGTAAATAATTCCTGAAATGGAAAGGAACCTAAGAAAAGAAAGAACAGGTGTAGTTACCTCTAGCAAAATGGATAAGTCCATTGTTGTGAAGGTGGAAACAAAAATAATGCACCCAAAATACGGTAAGTTCGTGAAGCACACTACCAAATTCATGGCTCATGATGAGAAAGGTGAATGCGGAGTAGGAGATACCGTAAAAATTATGGAAACACGCCCTCTAAGCAAGCTAAAGCGCTGGAGAATGGTAGAGATACTAGAAAAGGCTAAGTAAAATAAAATGTATATGACGCAAACCCAGTTTTGTGTCCTCTAACAAACTAAGAAAATGATACAGAACGAATCAAGACTTAAAGTAGCTGATAACAGCGGTGCCAAAGAGGTGCTAGTTATACGCGTGCTTGGCGGTACTCGCAGAAGATATGCTTCTTTGGGTGACCAAATAGTAGTAACTGTGAAAGACGCCATTCCAACAGGAAACGTTAAAAAAGGAACAGTTTCTAAAGCAGTTATCGTGCGCACCAGCAAAGAAGTGCGCAGACAAGACGGTTCTTATATCCGCTTTGACGATAACGCAGTAGTACTTTTAAATGCAACTGGCGAATTGCGCGGAACCCGTATTTTCGGTCCTGTAGCTCGCGAATTGCGCGAAAAGGACTACATGAAGATTATTTCACTAGCTCCAGAAGTTCTGTAAAACTAAGATAAAGTTAAGACGATGTTTAAGCGTTTAAAAATAAAAAAAGGTGACCTGGTAGTTGTGACTACCGGTGACAACAAAGGCAAGCAAGGCCGAATAGTAGAAGTAGACCGCGACAAGGACAGAGTTATCGTGGAAGGTGTGAATATGGTGAAAAAACACCGTAAGCCTTCAGCTCAAAATCCACAAGGCGGAATCGAATCTATTCCTGCAGGTATGCACATAAGCAACGTGAAAGTTGTAGACTCTAAAGGCAATGCTACACGCGTTGGCCGCAGAAGAAATGCCGAAGGCAAACTTGAGCGTTACTCTAAAAAAACACAGGAGGTACTGAAATGAATTACCAACCACGCCTAAGGGCAAAATATTATGATGAAATAGCCGAAAAGCTTATGAAGCGTTTCGAGTACAGTTCATCTATGCAAGTTCCAAGAATTACCAAGATTTGTTTAAATCAAGGTCTAGGTAAGGCAACAGCGGACAAGAAAATTGTTGATGCAGCTGTGGAAGAAATGACAATAATTGCAGGACAAAAGGCTATGCCTACAAATGCAACCAAAGACATTTCTAACTTCAAACTACGCAAAGGCGTTAGTATAGGAGCAAAGGTTACTTTAAGAGGAGATAAGATGTATGAATTCTTGGACCGTCTTATAGCAGTAGCATTGCCTCGTACTCGCGACTTTAGAGGTGTTAAAGCTTCAGGTTTTGATGGCCGTGGAAACTTCACATTCGGAGTGAAGGAGCAAATTATCTTCCCAGAGATTGACCTTGACAAAATCAAGCAAATTAACGGAATGGACGTAACTGTAGTAACTACAGCTAGAACCAACGAAGAAGCAAAAGCCCTTCTTGAAGAATTTGGATTCCCATTTACTAAATAAAACAAAAGAAAGACAATGGCAAAGGAATCAATGAAAGCCCGCGAGCGCAAACGCATAGCCCTCGTAGAATTATACGCTAAGAAGCGTGAAGAATTGAAGAAGGCAGGAGATTGGGATGCTTTACAAAAGCTTCCGCGCAACAGCAGCAAAGTGCGTGTTCGCAATCGCTGCCAACTTACCGGACGTCCTCGTGGATACATGAGACAGTTTGGTTTGTGCCGCAACCAATTCCGCGAACTAGCCCTAGAAGGCCGCATACCAGGAGTGAAAAAGGCAAGCTGGTAATATTTTATAAAACAGAGAAAAGAAACAGAACATGTTTACCGACCCAATAGCAGACTATTTAACCCGAATCAGAAACGCACAATCTGCACGCCATAAGGTGGTGGAGATACCTGCAAGCAACCTGAAGAAGGAAATTACTAAAATCCTGCATGAAAAAGGATACATCCTCAATTACAAATTCGAAGATGGCAAGCCTGGTACAATTAAAATAGCATTGAAATACAATGTGAAAACAAAATTACCGGCTATTCAGAACATTGAAAGAATTAGTTCACCTGGTCACCGTAAGTATTCACACGCTGACGAGTTGCCACGTGTGTTGAACGGACTTGGTATAGCCGTAGTATCTACTTCTAAAGGTGTAATGAGCGATAAAGAAGCTCGCACTCAAGGAATTGGTGGAGAAGTATTGTGTTTCGTATATTAAGAAATAAATAAAAATCGTTTTTAGCGATGTCAAGAATAGGTAAAGCACCCATAACAATAACCAAAGGCGTGGAAGTATCCATGGCTAACGGATTATTGAAAGTAAAGGGACCGAAAGGTGAACTTTCACAGGATATTGATTCTGCCATTAAGGTTGAAATTAATGAAGATCAAATATCTCTTTCACGCTCTAGTGATTACAAAACTGTGCGCGCAAAGCATGGATTGTACCGCGCCCTTATCAATAATATGGTAGTAGGCGTGAGCACAGGATGGAAGCGCGAAATGGAAATGATAGGTGTGGGTTATCGTTGCAAGGCCGTAGGCCAGCAGTTAGAACTTACACTTGGATTTAGCCACCCAATAGTGTTTGAACTTCCTAAGGAAATCAAACTCGCAGCACGTGCTGAAAAGGGCGAAAATCCAACAATTACTTTGGAAAGTCACGACAAGCAATTGCTTGGCCAGGTAGCGGCTAAAATCCGCAGTCTGCGCACTCCAGAGCCATACAAAGGCAAAGGTGTTCGTTATATAGGTGAATATGTACGTAAGAAAGCTGGTAAGTCAGCAGCTAAATAATTAAAGAGATTTAAAGCAATGGCATTCAGCAAAGAAGCTCGCAGAGCAAAAATTCGCACACGAATAAGGGCTAGTGTGAAAGGAACAGCTCAAAGACCACGTCTTTCAGTGTTTCGCAGCAACAAACAAATTTACGCCCAAATTATAGACGACCAAAATGGTGTTACATTGGCTTCTGCCTCATCCAGCGTGATGAAAGAAGCACAATCTGGCGCTAAATTGGACCAGGCTAAATTGGTAGGAAAAACCATAGCCGAACGCGCTCAGGCTGCAGGAATTACTGCAGTTGTGTTCGACAGAGGTGGCTACCTTTATCATGGACGTGTTAAATCATTGGCAGAAGCTGCTCGCGAAGCAGGCCTCAAATTCTAATTAAAGAAATGGCAGACAATAAACCAGTTCGCTCAAGCGAAACAGAATTGAAAGACCGCTTGGTTGCGGTAAACAGAGTTACGAAGGTTACCAAGGGTGGCCGTACTTTCGGATTTGCAGCTATAGTTGTAGTGGGCAATGAGAATGGTATAGTAGGACACGGTCTTGGTAAATCCAAAGAGGTTTCTGAGGCAGTTACCAAAGCCATTGAGGATGCTAAGAAAAACCTTGTCAATGTTCCTATTAAAAGAGGAACCATTCCACACGAATCAAACGGTAAGTTTGGTGGTGCAAGGGTTTTCATCAAGCCTGCCTCGCACGGTACTGGTGTAATAGCCGGTGGTGCTATGCGCGCTGTGCTTGAGTCGGCCGGTATTACAGACGTATTGGCAAAGTCGAAAGGAAGCTCAAACCCACACAACGTGGTGAAGGCAACCATCGAAGCTCTTTCAAGCTTGCGCAATGCTCATGATGTAGCTCGTACCCGCGGTATCGATTTGAACAAAGTATTCAACGGATAAGAAATAAAGATATCACAATGGCAAAAGTTGTTATAACCCAAGTTAAAAGTGCGATAGATCGCCCTAAAAGACAAAAGCTTACTATCCAGGCATTGGGTATTAAAAAATTGAACGTTCCGGTTGAGAAAGACCTTTCTCCAAACATTGAAGGAATGATTCGCGCAGTGAACCACCTGATTAAAGTGGAATACAAATAATTGAATATTTCAGAATAGAACAATATGAAACTGAATACATTAAAACCAGCTGCCGGAAGCACTCAGACTAGGAAACGCGTAGGTCGTGGCCAAGGCTCTGGTATTGGCGAAACTTCTGGTCGTGGTCACAAAGGTGCCGGTCAGCGCAGCGGAACAAAACGCAAATTGGGTTTTGAAGGTGGTCAGATGCCACTTCAACGCAGACTACCAAAATACGGTTTTAGAAACATTAACCGTGTTGAATATAAGGGAGTTAACCTAGACTTGATTCAGCAATTGGTTGAAAAGCATAATGTCACTGAAATTACTATTGCATTCTTGCAGGAAAATGGTATTTGTGGTAAAAAGGACTTGGTAAAAGTACTTGGCCGCGGTGAGTTAAAGGGTAAGGTTAGCGTAACTGCTAATGCATTCTCTGCTACTGCAAAATCGGCAATTGAAAAATTGGGTGGAACAGCTACACAGCTCTAAAAGTTTTTTATGAAATCATTCATTAAGAAAATAAAAGACATCTGGTCGCACGAAGAATTGCGAAATAAGATACTGTATACTTTGGCTTTGCTATTGGTATATCGCATAGGTTCTTTCATAACTCTTCCTGGTGTAAATACGGCTAGCTTGGATACAGGCGAAAAGGGTGGCCTTTTAGGTTTCCTTGGCCTATTTACTGGTGGTGCCTTCAACCGTGCATCCATTTTTGCATTGGGTGTTATGCCATATATATCTGCATCTATTGTGATACAGTTGTTGGGCTTAGCAGTACCTACTATCACTAAAATGCAGAGAGAGGGTGAAAGTGGTCGCAAAAAATTGAATCAATGGACCAGGTTCCTCACTATAGCTATTGGCTTAGTGCAGGCTCCAGGTTATATCGCATCTACAATTCCTGCTGGTGCATACCCTCCAGGTTCTGCATGGATGATATCAGCTGTTATTATTTTGATGTGCAGCACACTGTTTGTGATGTGGTTGGGCGAAAAAATTACCGATAAAGGAATTGGTAATGGTATATCCCTTATCATCATGACAGGTATCATTTCAGATATACCACGTGGTGTATATGCTGAATACAACGACACTAATTTTAGTCCGTTCTTCTTCCTAATTGAACTTGCAGTATTGGTTATCATCATAGGTGTTACTATAGCTGTTATTCAGGCGATTAGAAGAATACCGGTGCAAATGGCCAAGCTAAATGCCGGTGGTGCAGGACATATGCCACAAGGCGAAGGTGCAAGGTCTTATATTCCTTTACGAGTTAACTCAGCAGGTGTTATGCCTATCATATTTGCTCAGGCTATTATGTTTGTTCCATTGTACCTACAAAGAAATGATTCTTTAATGGACAGTGCTTTCCTAAAGAGTTTAACTAACGTGAATGGCTGGGGTTATAACTTATTGTTGTTTAGTATGATAGTGTTGTTCACTTTCTTCTATACTGCCATAGTTACCAACCCTAACCAGATAGCTGATGACTTAAAGAGAAATGGCAACTTCGTGCCAGGTGTTAAACCGGGTAAGCCAACCGCTGACTTTATAGACGAAGTTCTTTCAAGAATAACTCTACCTGGTGGTGTATTCATTGGCCTGATTGCAATATTGCCATCATTTGTGGTGATGATTGGATTGGCTAATCAACAGCAATTTGCTCAATTCTTTGGAGGAACATCGTTGCTTATTACTGTGGGAGTTATTTTAGATTTATTGCAACAAATTGAAAGTCACTTATTATCACGGCATTATGATGGATTGATGAAATCTGGACGTGTGCGTGGACGTAGCACAACAGCTATCAGTAGCGGCTACACGGGCTAAGGCGATGGCAGATAAGCGACCTATTTATAAAACTGAGGATGAGATTGAACTCATCCGACAAAGTTCTTTACTTGTTGGGAAAACTTTAGCAGAGCTATCAAAGCTTATTAAACCAGGTGTAACAACACTTGCATTAGATAAAGCAGCTGATACGTTCATTAAAGATAATGGAGGAATTCCGGGATTCTTTGGTTACAATGGATTTCCAAATTCAATTTGCGCAAGTGTAAACAGCGCAGTTGTTCATGGAGTTCCTACTAATGTTCCTCTTGTTGAAGGAGATATAGTGTCCGTGGATATTGGGGTTGTTAAAAATGGTTTTTGGGGCGATTCAGCTTATACATTCCCTGTGGGAGGCGTAAGTGAAGAAACCAAAAAGCTACTGGAAGTAACAAAACAATCGCTTTATTTAGCAATTGAGCAAGCAATTGTTGGAAAACGCATAGGAGATATTAGCTTTGCAGTCCAAAATTTTGCCGAGGGGCATGGATACGGTGTGGTTAGAGATTTGGTAGGACATGGCGTTGGCAAGAATTTGCACGAAGCTCCGGAGGTACCAAATTTTGGAAAAAGAGGACAGGGATTAGTGCTTCAGGAAGGATTGGTAATAGCAATAGAACCTATGATAAACATAGGATCCAGAAAAATAAAGCAGCTAAAAGATGGCTGGACCATACAAACGGCTGATGGTAGTTTAAGCGCTCATTTTGAGCACACAATAGTGGTAAGAAAAGATAAAGCAGAAATTTTATCTTCATTTGAAGGAATAGTATAGGTCGCAATTATTTTAAACGACCGACAGATAAAGAGTAATATGGCAAAACAAACATCCATCGAACTAGACGGCACCATTGTGGAGGCCTTGTCAAATGCGATGTTTCGAGTGGAATTAGAAAATGGGCACGTAATAACTGCTCATATAAGCGGTAAAATGCGAATGCACTATATACGCATACTACCAGGCGATAGAGTTAAGGTGGAAATGTCACCTTACGATTTGACAAAAGGAAGAATTAGTTTTAGATATAAATAATAGATATGAGAGGTGAGGTACTAGATTAAAAGATGCTCAAAAGAGTTCTGACAATCTAACATCTCAAATCTCAAATCTCAAATCTTTGAGAAAAAATGAAAGTACGTGCATCAATTAAAAAGCGCTCAGCCGACTGCAAAATAGTTAGCAGAAAGGGCAAGTTGTATGTGATTAACAAGAAGAACCCTAAGTTCAAACAAAGACAAGGATAAAAATCAGAAATGGGAGGTGAGAAGTTAGATACATCACAAATGGTATCAAAGGTCTCAAATCTCAAATCTCAATACTAAGAAAATGGCTAGAATAGCAGGTATAGACTTACCACGTAATAAAAGAGGCGTAATAGGCCTTACTTACATCTATGGAATTGGATCGAGCACTGCTCGCAAAATTCTAGAAACTTCAGCTGTAAGCTTCGACAAGAAGGTGCAGGACTGGGATGATGATGATTTGTCAAAAATTCGCGGATACATCACCGAGCATATCAAAACCGAAGGCGCATTGCGTTCAGAAGTTCAGTTAAGCATTAAGCGCTTAATGGACATCGGTTGCTACCGTGGTATTCGCCACCGTTCAGGCTTGCCTGTTCGCGGTCAAAGCACCAAAAACAACTCACGTACTCGTAAGGGTAAGCGTAAGACAGTTGCAAACAAGAAAAAAGTGACTAAATAATAAATAGCCTTTTTAGCAAAAGAACCAACCATGGCTAAAGTAGAAAAGAAGAAAAAGAAAAACGTTGTAGTGGAAGCAGTGGGCCAAGCCCATGTTCAGTCTACATTCAACAACATCATCATCAGTCTTACCAACAATACTGGTCAAGTGATCTCATGGTCATCTGCCGGTAAAATGGGTTTCAGAGGCTCTAAGAAGAACACTCCTTATGCTGCACAGCTTGCAGCTGAGCAATGCTCTAAAGAGGCTTTCGATATGGGACTTCGTAAAGTGAAGGTGTATGTGAAAGGACCTGGTGCTGGCCGCGAATCGGCTATACGCACTATACACGGCACAGGTATAGAAGTGACTGAAATAGTGGATGTAACTCCGCTACCTCACAACGGATGCCGCCCTCCTAAAAAACGTAGAATATAATTTTAAAAAATAAGCTTGTAACGAAAGTTCAATAGCTCAATTATAACAAAGAAATGGCCAGATATACAGGACCCAAATCAAAGATTGCACGCAAATTCAAAGAGCCAATATTTGGCCCTGACAAGAATTTGGAAAAACGCCCATACGCTCCAGGACAACACGGAGCAGCTAAGCGCAGAGCAAAGCAGTCTGAATATTCAGTACAGCTTACTGAAAAGCAAAAAGCAAAATACACTTATGGCATTCTAGAGCGTCAGTTCGAGAATCTATATGGTAAAGCATCTGCTAAACCAGGTGTAACCGGTGAGATATTGCTTGCACTATGCGAAGCAAGATTGGATAACACATGCTACCGCCTTGGATTGGCAAAAAGCCGCACAGGTGCTCGTCAGTTAGTAGGACATAGCCACGTAACAGTTAATGGAAGAGTAGTAAACATTCCTAGCTACTCACTACGCCCAGGCGACAAGGTAGCAGTTCGTGAAAAATCAAAATCATTGGCCACCATAACTATGGCACTTGCTAGCCGCAAAAAATTTGATTGGTTAGATTGGAATGATGCTGACAAGTCAGGCGTGTTTTTAGCATATCCTGAGCGTGTGCAAATTCCTGAGAATATCAAAGAACAACTTATAGTTGAATTGTATTCTAAGTAATAGGCTTTTCATTTTTTTTAATTATATAAAGAACACAATATAAATTCAATGGCAATATTAGATTTCGTAAAACCGGACAAAGTTGTAATGCTTGAGAGCAACGACTTCACAGGATCTTTTGAATTCCGTCCACTGGAACCGGGCTTTGGAATCACCATTGGCAATGCTCTTCGCAGAATATTACTTTCTTCTTTGGAGGGTTATGCTATCACTTCTATCAAATTAGAGGGTGTAGACCACGAGTTCAGCACTATAAAAGGTGTAGTAGAAGATATTACTGAAATCATTTTGAACTTGAAACAAGTACGTTTTAAGCGTCAAATTGAAAATACTGACTACGAAAAAGTAACTTTGAATATTACAGGACAAGACCAATTTAAAGCAGGAGATATCAGCAATTTTACTACTGCATTCCAGGTTTTAAATCCTGATTTGGTTATTTGCAACATGGAAAGCAAGGTGAAGTTGAACATGACCATTACCATTGGTAAAGGTCGTGGATACCGCCCGGCTGAAGAGAACAAGTCTAATAGTGCCCCAATTGGTACTATACCTGTTGACTCTATATTTACTCCAATACGCAATGTTAAGTTCAGTGTAGAGAACTTCCGTGTGGAGCAAAAAACTGACTACGAAAAACTAGTTTTAGATATACAAGGTGATGGTAGCATCACTCCAAAACTTGCTCTGCAAGAAGCTGCTAAAATTCTTATTCATCACTTTATGCTCTTCAGCGATGAGCGCATAACATTGGAAACTGAAACTAAAAAGGAATCAGAAGAGTTTGATGAAAGCTCATTACACATGCGTCAGCTTTTGAAAACAAAGTTGGTGGATATGGACCTTTCAGTGCGTGCTTTGAATTGCTTGAAAGCGGCAGATATCGAGACTCTTGGCGACCTTGTATCTTTCAATAAAAACGATTTGTTGAAGTTCCGCAACTTTGGTAAAAAATCACTTACTGAGTTGGAAGAATTGGTAGAAGGCAAAGGACTGCAGTTCGGAATGAACACAGCTAAATATAAATTAGATAGAGACTAAAGATTGGGACAGTTGTTGATTTGTTGACTTGTTGAATTATTATAATTACAAGTTAGCTGATAAAAAATCAACAAGTCAACTAGTCATTAAATCAACAAATAGGAAATGAGACACGGAAAAACAGTAAACCATTTAGGTAGAAAATCAGAACACCGCGCTGCATTGTTGGCTAACATGGCCAGCTCGCTTATAGAGCACAAGCGTATAAATACTACGTTAGCTAAAGCAAAAGCTTTGCGCAAATATGTGGAGCCTTTGATTACAAAAAGCAAGGCTGACACAACTCACAACCGCAGAACTGTATTTAGCTACCTTGGAAGCAAAGATGCTGTAACGGAGCTTTTCCGTGAAGTAGCACCTAAAATTGCTGAGCGTCCAGGTGGGTACACACGTATCATTCGCACTGGTTACCGTCAAGGTGACAACGCTGAGATGTGTTTGATAGAGCTAGTTGACTTCAACACAATATATGGTGGTTCTGTGAAAGAAGCTGAGGCTAAAAAGCCACGCACACGCAGAAGCAGCGCTAAAAAGAAGGCTGAGAATGCTGATGCTGCTGCTGAAGGCGAAGAGAAGCCAAAAGCTAAGCGCAAGAAGAAATCTGATACAGATTCAGCTGAATAAGCTGAAGAAGAGATATAATTTTAAAAGGCTGCCTGCGGGTGGCCTTTTTTATGCCTCTGCAAAATTGGTTTTCGCAAATTGAATTACTATTTATAATCGAGAAACATATTTTAAGATAAAAATAGCGCGTGGAATCAGTTGTTTTTTGAGTTAATTCTTTTAAATATTGAAGATTACAAAGTGTTTCCTTCAGGAAAAGTAAGTATTTATATAAGCTAAAAGTTTGATTTAGTGTGCGATAAAAAAAAGAATAAAAAAAGGCTAAAAAAAGTGGCTTCAGAACTTTGAAAAATCAAATGTGCGATTACATTTGCACCCCTCAAAAGTTCTTTTATCAAGCGGGAGTAGCTCAGTTGGTAGAGCACGACCTTGCCAAGGTCGGGGTCGCGAGTTCGAGTCTCGTCTCCCGCTCAGGTATAATCCCGATCTGCATTCAGGTCGGGATTTTTTTTTAATTCTTTAAGTTAGCTTCGGCCTTACTTAAAGTGATACAAACATCACCGATATGCCCGGGTGGTGGAACTGGTAGACACGCAGGACTTAAAATCCTGTGGCCTTAACAGCTGTACGGGTTCGATTCCCGTCCCGGGTACACAAGAAAAGACGCTGGTTTCAGCGTCTTTTTTTATTCAAAAAATATACGAATATGTGTAAAATGCTCAATGGTTAGAGCGATCTTTTTGTTTTTCAATTAGCTGACTGAGCCAATAGCGCGCTTGCTTCACTCACAGTAACTCTTTTACCATAAGCATAGGCAGTTATAAATGCATCTGCAATTCCTAAATCCTTAGCAGAAGAAAGAACGCGTTCCGCTTCATGCAACGATTCGAACTGGCCTGAGGTGTACTTATGCAAGCCTGCATTGCTATTGTCGGTACAAACCGTTCCTATGGCTTTAAAAATAGATTTATCAATTGGTTTTTGAAATGCACCTAATTGAACTGTGAAAAATACTCGGTCCGATATTTCATTCACTTTGCATGTATTAGAAGAGTTAGCTGTTTTTACGGCTTTCTTAGTTTCGTTTTTTATTTCCTCATTTCTTATCGGCAGAGCTGCTTCCTGTGTATGTGTTACCGCAGGCGATACGTGTAACTCACTTAGCACAACAGCTTCCTCTATTGGCTCTTTAGCTTCAACTAATGCTGCCGGTGCTGCTTCCAACTTAGTTGGTTCTGTTGTTTCTTTTTTCACTTCTTCGTTGCCTGAAATGATTGCATTTAATTCATCATTACTATACTTAAGAAGCATGTCTAAGTTAGAAACTATTTCTTGAATTCGCTTCATTTTTATAAGAGCATTTGCCTCATGCGCAAACGAGGTTCTGTTGCTATAGGTATGCTCCAAATCATCAGTTAAAGAATAGCCACTGGCCATTATTTCACTTCCCAATTTCATTTGTTCTTCTGCCTCTGCAAATAGTTTCTGGATTTGGTCGTATACTATTTTTCTGGCCTCAATTCTTCCTTTTTGGGCAGCAAATTGTTCTGATACTTTTACAGTTATATTATCATATTCTGATTGAGTGTAGTAGGATAAAATGGCTGCGTCTTGAATTTCAAGATGGGCTCTTTCTTGTATAAGTGATAATTGTTTTGCATCTATTTTATCAGTCGGTTTGCCACTGAGTTTTGCCTTTTCACTTTCTAGCTTGGCTATTTGAGCATTTATGGATGCTATTTCGTTTTGATGTTCAAGTTTTGAATTGTGTGCCTTTTGATGGTCAATTAATTCTTTATAGAAATCAGATTCATAAGCACCGTTGGCCTCCATTGGTTGAATGGCGCCAAAAAGCCATTTTATCATAGTTGCATCATCTGATATAGGTGTAGAATTAGAGTATTCTGCTCCTTTAAATGAGCTTGCATAAGATGACTGCGGAAATATAAAAATACAGCAAGTAACAGCAGCAACTATTACTGCAAAATGAAACATAGGGCGTAACATGAATGTAAGGTGTTTAGGTAATAAAAAAAGGCTCACTCACAAATATGAGCTAAGAAATGAATGAACATGTATTTTTTTTAATGGCAAAATAGGAATGCTTAATGCAGCGCCAGCAATAATGTCAGTAGGACCATATAATTCCACCTTTTATGAGGCTTGTATTTTTTAATGTTTCGTTAAATTTGTTGAGGTGTGATTTTTGATCGGGAATAACCAATTCCTTGTCAGTATTGGCTTGCGGAAGTTTTAGAAAGTTATTTTAACTTTTTTTCAAGATTTTAATACTTGACACCGAAAAACAAACTAAATAATTTTGAGTTCTCATTCGATAATTCAACATTAATTTTTTAAAAAAAATAAAGAATAAAATATGAAACAGAAACTGATGATGATTGGTATGGCTATGGCCGGAGGAATGATTGCTCTTGGTTCATACAAATTGTTTTTTGACCAAAACAATTCCCTTGCATTTCAAAATTCTAATAGCGCCCCTGTGTATAGCGCAAATTATGCTCCATTACCTATGGATGGTTCGCTTGACTTTACTATGGCGGCAGAGCGCACCGTAAATAGTGTGGTGCACGTAAAAACACAAACCACGGTGCAGCCAATGAGCAATCCCTGGTTCGATTTTTTTGGTTATCAACAGCAAGACCAGGTTCAAATGGGCAGTGGTTCTGGTGTTATTATCTCGAATGATGGATATATAATAACTAATAACCACGTGGTAGAAGGAGCTGACAAATTGGTGGTGACATTAAACAATAACAAGAATTACGAGGCCACTGTGATAGGCCGCGACCCAAGCACGGATATAGCAGTAATAAAAATTGATGGGAAAAATTTGCCAGCCATAACTTGGGGAAACAGCGAGGAGGTGCGTATAGGCCAATGGGTAATTGCTGTGGGCAACCCATTTGATTTGACTAGCACTGTAACCGTTGGGGTGGTAAGTGCCAAGGCAAGAAACATAAATTTATTGGGCAATAAGCAAAATGTTACTGAGGACATATTCCCAGTGGAGAGTTTTATACAAACCGATGCAGCGGTGAACCCTGGAAACAGTGGTGGTGCGCTGGTAAATACAAGTGGCGAGTTGGTGGGCATTAATACTGCCATTGCATCGCGCAGCGGGGTTTTCAATGGTTATGCTTTTGCAGTGCCATCTTCCATAGCGAAAAAAGTAGCTCAGGACATAGTGGAATTTGGTCATGTACAGCGCGCATTTATAGGTGTGCAAATAACAGATGTGAACCAGGAAGTAGCTGATGAAGTAGGTTTGAAAGATGTAAGCGGTGTATATGTAAAATCGCTTACAGAAGGTGGAGCTGCTGCTGAAAGTGGCATAAAGCAAGGCGATGTAATTCAGAAAGTAGGGGAGTTGGCGGTGAAGAATGTGCCAGAATTGCAAGAGCAGGTGAGCAAGTATCGCCCTGGCGACAAAATAAAAGTATCGGTATGGCGCGATGGTAAAAACCAGGTGGTGGATGTTACTCTGCGCAACAGAAGTGGCAAGGCAAAACTAGAAGATTTTGCTTCGGTTGCAGAAGAGTCTTACCAAAGCCTTGGAGCCACTTTCGAAGCACCTTCCTATGAAGATATTAGCACGTTGCGCATTACAGGTGGAGCTAAAATTACAGACATACAGCAAGGTAAATTTAAAAGCCTGGGTATGCAAAAAGGATTTATAATAACCCGCATAGGCGAACAGAAAATAAACTCGCCTGCTGAGCTAAAAGAGGCCCTTGTGGGCAAAGAAGGTAGCTATGTGGAAATAAGAGGCATGTATGCGAATGGTATGGAAGCTATGTATGGATTTAAGCTCTAATGGGGCCCAAATAATCGGTGCGCAATTGATTTAAAACTAAGAGCAAATGATATAGAATTGAGCCCCACAACCCACTTGGGTTGTGGGGCTTTTACTTGCTAATAACTCGGATGAGTGGTTTGCATTAAAGATGTAAATAGTTGCTTACATTTCCCCTCGCTAAAAAAAATAAAGTAAATAAATTCAGATAATTTATATGGAAAAGGATAGCAGAATAGCCCATAAGTTTTCTCCCAGAAGCTGGCAAGATGTAAAGAGCAACGACTCTTGGAGCATTTTTAAAATAATGGGTGAGTTTGTAGAAGGGTATGACCGCATGGGGCAAATAGGTCCATGTGTAAGCATATTTGGCAGTGCACGCACTAAGCCAGATAATCCTTACTATGGCGTAGCCCGCGATATAGCTTACAATCTGGTTCAGAAAGGCTATGGCGTAATAACGGGCGGTGGCCCAGGTATAATGGAGGCTGGTAACAAAGGTGCTAAGGAAGGCGGTGGAACCTCTGTAGGTTTAAATATAGTGTTGCCTTTTGAGCAACACAGCAATGATTTTGTAGACAGCGATAAGGACATAAACTTTGACTATTTCTTTGTGCGCAAGGTTATGTTTGTGAAGTACAGCCAGGGTTTCATAGTTATGCCCGGTGGTTTTGGCACTTTGGATGAGTTTTTTGAAGCACTCACGCTTATCCAGACCGACAAAATAGGACGATTCCCTATAATCCTTGTTGGAAAGTCATTTTGGACCGGTCTAATAGATTGGGTAAAAGCCGTATTGTTGGAAAGAGAAAGCAACATAAATGAAAAAGATTTATTGCTTTTCTCCATTGTAGACACAGCGCAGGAAGCCGTAGAAGAAATTGACAAGTTCTATTCACATTACTTGCTCAAGCCAAACTTCTAGCACGGAGATTGCGTTATAGTGTTTGCGATGGTATATTAGACTTCGCTTATCACCCTATGAGTTTTGCAAAGTTGGTAATTAGAAAATCACTTTTGATTGTAATGGCAACCACAGTGCTTGCATTGGTGGCTGCTTGTGTGGCAGTGCCAAAAAGATTTTCTGATCGCGCATATACCAGCACAGAAGACTTAGGCGATTATTCATTTATCCGCTACGAAAAAAATTCAATAGACCTGCACGCAACCCACAGCAAGTGGGACAATTTGTTTAGCAAAATGGAACAAATTGCATTTAGCGGCACTGGTAAAGTATCTATAGTGCATATAGGCGGTTCGCACGTGCAAGGCGGATTTTTGAGCGACAGGCTAAGAAGCAATTTTCAAAATATGGTATATGGCGCAGTGGGTGAAAGAGGTTTTATTTTTCCCTATGAAATGGCCAAAACCAACTCGCCAAAAAGTATAAAAGCTAAATGGACCGGCAAATGGCAGGGATGCCGCAATGCATTAAGTACAGACAATTGCGAGTGGGGTATGAGTGGCATTAATGCTACCACCACAGATCAAAATGCTTCTGTATCTATTCAGGCTCTCAATTCAGATTCTACGTTTTGCATATTCAATAGCGCTAAAATTTATTATTCGAAAAGCGAAAATGTTGTTTTGAATATTGACTCCTCTATGCAAGTGGTAGCAACTAATGAAAATGTGAGCGCTGGTTATTGCGAGTATGTTTTTAAAGCGGAATACAATGAGCTGAAATTTAATATACAATCTATTGATTCATTGCCAAGCAGTTTTAGTTTGCAAGGTGTGTATATGGGCAATGGCAGCAACGGGATAACTTACAACGCCATAGGAGTAAATGGTGCCAGCACCAAGAGCTATTTGCGCTGCGCTCAGTTCGATGAGCAAATGAAAACGCTAAATCCGGATTTGGTAATATTTGGAATAGGAGTAAACGATGCCAACGTGCCCGAAACAGACTTTGATGCTGAGGCCTACGAAGCACGTTATGATTCGCTTTGCAAAGTTTTTCTTGCTGTAAATCCTAATGCATGCTTTCTATTTGTAACTAACAACGATACTTATTACCGCCAAAGTTACCCAAACAAAAATGCCCTTAAGGTGCGCGATACCATGCAGAATCTTGCAAAAAAGTATGATGGTGCTGTTTACGACTTGTTTGAAATAATGGGTGGCCTAGGCAGTATAGACCAATGGCAAAATGCTTCGTTAGCAGCCAAAGACAAAATACATTTGAGTAAAAAGGGCTACGAGTTGCAAGCCGATATGATGACCTCCGCCTTCCGCGAGGCATTTGGTAATTATTTAGATAATAGGTGATACTAGTGGGTATTGTTGATTTTGTGATTTGATATTAAAAGTTGAAAATTGGATATTTTCAATTCTCTATTTCCAATTTCCTTCTAACCTCTACCCTCTCTCGGCAGAGCGGAGACACGTAACCTAGTATCTAACATCTAGCATCTAACTTCTAACATCTACCCTCCATACTATCTTCGTCCCCATGTCGAAACTTATAGCTGTAATATCTCCTGCCAAGCTGCTTGATGATAAGAAACATTATCCTGAACTGACCTGCACGCAACCGGTATATTTAAAAGAAGCCGAGGCCATAAGTAAAAGCATAAAAAGACTTACGGCCCAGCAGCTAAGCGAATTAATGCAAATGAGTGCTGCCTTGGGCAATGAGAATAAAGTGCGTTTTGAAGCTTGGCATTTGCCCTTTTCTCATGCCAATGCTCACCCGGCCATGCTTATATTTAAAGGGGAGGTTTACCGCGGGCTTCAGGCTGAATCTTTTTCAAAAAAGGAGTTGCAAAACGCTACAGAACATCTCAGGATATTGAGCGGCATGTATGGTGTATTGCGCCCTTTAGATTTAATAATGCCATACAGATTAATGATGGGAACTGCCTTTGCACCCAATGCCAAGGCTAAAAATCTTTATGCATTTTGGGGAAATAAAATAGCCGAACAACTAAAGAACGATGTAGACAAAAATGGTGTGGTTGTAAACCTAGCCTCTTCAGAATATTTTAAAGCGGTGGATATAAAAACGCTTGACAGAAAGGTGATAAACTGCGAGTTCAAAGAATTAAAAAATGGAAAATACACCATAGTAAATACCTACGCCAAACAAGCGCGTGGCACTATGGCAAGGTTTATTATAAAGCAAAATATAGCAAAGCCTGCTGACTTAAAAGCATTTGATTTAGAACGCTACACGTTTAATTCCGCGCAGTCAAGCGACAATAATCTTGTATTCACCCGTGATTATAAAGGAAATGCTTAGAGCATTTTCTTCACTAATTAGTGCGCAGGAATTTTTTCTACTTTTTTATTATCGTCTTTAAAGAAAATGGCAAATGCAATGGTAACTACCAAGGCATAAATAGCAAAGCATAACCATATGCCATGCCAGTCTTTGCCACTACTGCTGGTGTAGTAAGTGTCTATAATATATCCGCTCACTTTACTGCCCAAAAATGCGCCAACACCGTTGGTCATCATCATAAACAAGCCTTGCGCACTAGAGCGTATGCTGGAGTCGGTGGTGGTTTCTACAAATAGCGAACCTGAAATATTAAAGAAGTCGAACGCCATGCCATACACCATGCAAGAGAGTATTATCATCCAAAGCCCGTCAGTAGGATTGCCGTAGGCAAACAAACCAAAGCGAAGCACCCACGCTATCATGGAAAAAAGCATTACCTGCTTTATGCCAAAACGTTTTAAGAAAAATGGAATGGTGAGTATGAAAAGTGTTTCTGAAATTTGAGAAATGGACATAATGATGGTGGAGTATTTCACCACAAACGAATCTGCATATTCAGGTATTTTTTCAAAATCGTTTAAGAACGAATCGCCATACATATTAGTAAGCTGCAGTGCCGCGCCCAAAAACATAGAGAAGATAAAAAACAATGCCATTCTGTATGTTGTAAACAGCGTGAAGGCTGTTAGACCCAACTGCTCCATAAAGGATGCGCTGCCATCAATTTTGCGCTTAGGAGGACATTTAGGAAGTGTAAAAGAATAAATGCCAAGCCCAATAGCTGCTATTCCTGCTATTACAAATTGGTTAGCATTGGCCTTGCTGCCGGTAAGGTTGGTTATCCACATGGCTACTATAAATCCTATAGTGCCCCACACTCTTATAGGCGGAAATGCTTTTACTACATCATAATTATTGTTTTTGAGTATAGTATAAGATATAGAATTGGACAACGATATGGTGGGCATGTAGCATATCATAGCAGCTAGTATGACATAGTACAGAGTATCTGGGTCATTTACTTGTGGCACATAAAAAAGTATGCATCCGTATAAAATGTGTAACACTCCGTAAAGCCTTTCAGCATTCATCCACTTGTCGGCTATAATGCCGGTAAAAGCAGGCATAAAAAGCGATGAAATAGCAAGGGTGGAGAATATAGCTCCAAACTGAGCAGCGCTCCAGCCTTTGGCATTAAAACAATAGGTGCCAATGGTGATGAGCCATGCGCCCCAAACAAAAAATTGGAGGAAGCCTAGGACAGTTAATCTTAAACGAATCATAAGTATGGGTTTGGGTCAAATATAGCAGACTGCTGCTATCAATAAAACCATGGTATTTTTGGCCCCTCAAGAAAAAAGATTAAAAGATACAAAATGGTAGGAATAATAATGGGTAGTAAAAGCGACTTGCCAATAATGAGCGAAGCAGCTGAAGTGCTAAAAAGCTTGGGTGTGGCTTATGAAATAACAGTGGTAAGCGCGCACCGCACACCGGAGCGTATGTTTGAAT
>JANOXJ010000010.1:0-1718 GCA_031418455.1 Flavobacteriales bacterium
CTGCAATACAAAGAAAACTCAACACAAAATCCGCTGGGTTGGTGTATTGCAACATGGAAGTTGTCATTTCCATAGCAGAGTCTTCGGTGCCCTTAAACATGCTCTCCAGCCATGAGCCTTCGGGTATAAGCCAATGGTTTAATTTAGAAGATAAATCAATCCATGCTGAAGCAGAAATAATATACAGAGGACCTATAAGCATTATCCATCCGCTATTGCGCAGCAAAAAACTGTTTACATTCTTTTTACCAAATATCAAAACGTAAAAAACAGTAGGCAAGAAGAATGCAAAAATCAAAGCAGCGGCCTGCATCACCTTTACCGTATTGGCTTGCTCAGGTGTAGCCTTTTGCAGCACTTGTTGCACATCATTCACCGGTATGTGCAGCCATGCCGAACCAATGCCCACAGCCGCAAATGCCCCTATAGAGAGACATAAAAAGTACAGCATAAATAATATTATAAGCTGCACCGATGGTGATAGCTGGCGAAAAAGCGGATTATTCATTGATTAATTTCAGAGGACAAAAAAAGGGCAAGTTTACATGCTTGCCCGTTATTAAATACATTCAAAAAAACTTTAAATTACATCAAGTATAACAAGCAGTGCGTGTATTACACCTGGCAAAAAGAATAATAGTGTCAGTATCAAATTGAGCCAACACACTCCGTCCCAACTTCCTTGATACAAGTAAACTGCTAGTGGCGGAATAAACAGAGCAAGAATTACAAGCAAAATTGTATCCGGTTCAGCGCTGTCTGAGTCCTTTAGTGGGCTCACGGTTTGACCTTGGTTTATTTGACTCGGCTCTCTAATTTCTTGCATGCGAGCTTCCCTTCTGGCTGCCTTAATTTCTGTACGCAAGGCCTTTTTTATTTCCTTTTTAGTTACCGTTACGTTGCTTGCTTCAGCTAGCTCGTTCGTTGGTTGTGTAGTTACATCTTGTTGCAAAACCGGTTCTGCGGCTTCAGTGGTTACTACAGTTGTTACATCTTCGTTTACAACTTCTGTCTCAACAGCAGTTGTTTCTTCTATTGCTATTGGCTCTGCTTTATGCACTTTTTTGTTGTGGCCCAAGCCTTCTATGTGGTATCCATCAGTGTACCTTCTTTTTTCAATGGTGCATTATGAAATGATTGCTACAACGCATAGCGCTGCAAAAATTCGATGGGTAAGTTTTGTTTTCATAAATAGTATTGTTTTTTGATTAAGAATAAAAAAATTTGTGTGATCACATTACATGCAACAATAGATTATAAAGTTGAATTTTGTTCTGAAATTACCAAAAATAATTTCCTATACAATTTGCGAATCGCTTATTTCACGAGTGCGCTCGCGTTTGCATCATTATCTTTACAGCCTCAAATATTTATTAAAAAGGCAATTACCCACGAGTGATTAAAATAGGCAACATAGAACTACCAGATTTTCCGCTACTACTAGCGCCAATGGAGGATGTGAGCGATCCTCCATTTAGAATGGTGTGTAAAGCAAATGGTGCAGACCTTATGTACACAGAGTTTATTAGTAGCGAGGGCCTCATACGAGATGCTGCTAAAAGCCGCATGAAGCTGGACATATATGAATATGAGCGACCAATAGGTGTTCAAATTTTTGGCAGCGATGTGGAAACAATGGTTAAATGTGCTGAGATAATTGAAGCCACAGGACCCGATTTGTTGGATATTAACTATGGCTGCCCTGTTTCTAAAGTTAC
>JANOXJ010000011.1:0-9868 GCA_031418455.1 Flavobacteriales bacterium
ACCAGCTTGGCATGTTCACCATCATTTACTACTTTGGTAGCTATACCTAGCGGAGTAGTTTTCCAGTCCAGTATGGTGGCCCCTGCATTTTGCATATACTCGCCACTTTTAGTAAAATTGAACTTGTATTTTTCTGAAAGAAATTTTGTGAAAGCACTCTCGTAGTCTTCTGTATTAGCAGCCACTACTACTGTTTGTGCCAGTTGTGGAGAGTTGTTGTAGTTTACACTTTCTTCCACAATCACTATTTGCGGAGTGGTTTCTAGTAGGTTGGCTTTTACTTTTCTTTGTCCAAAGGCGTTGCCTGCAATAAGAGTAACGATAGCAAGCGCGATAAGAGAAGACTTCATGTTTGTCAATTTATTTTAGCGGGCGAAGTTATAATAATCATGCCACATAGCGCGAACATCTAAATTGTCTTCTTCACACGTGTTTGCAATAAAATTAGAATAACACATCTTAATATTCGATTAATTTGCCCACTTATTTAATCCACACATGACCAAATCTAACAGGCTTACACTCTGGATATTTATTGCATTGCTCATCGGAGCAATTACCGGTTTTATTCTATATAAAAATTATAAACCAAATGATGATGGCACCATGAGTGCATCATTAGCGGGCATTATTGATAACATCACCATTCTTACTGATGTGTTTCTGCGACTCATAAAAATGATAATTGCTCCGCTTGTTTTTTCAACTCTTGTGGTAGGTGTGGCCAAGGTGGGTGATATTAAAGCTGTAGGTCGTATAGGCGGAAAAACCATGTTATGGTTCATATCAGCATCTTTTGTTTCACTTTTATTGGGCTGTTTGCTTGTAAATATTTTTCAGCCGGGCACTACCATGCACCTCGACTTGCCTCCTGTAGATGCTGATACCGGAATAGATAAGGCAGCTATGACACTAAGGGGATTTATTACACACATTTTTCCAAAGAGCGTAATAGAGGCTATGGCGGGCAACGAGATTTTGCAAATAGTAGTTTTCAGTTTGTTCTTTGGTGTGGCTACTGCGGCTATTGGCGAAAAAGGTTTGCCGGTTATAAAAGCGCTCGATGCAGTAGGCCATGTGATGCTAAAAATTACGGGCTTCGTTATGAATTTTGCTCCACTAGCCGTTTTTGCAGCCATGACAGCCATAGTAGCTAAACAGGGTCCGCAGGTTTTTATTACCTATTCTATCTTCATAGGAGAGTTTTATTTTGGTTTAATCTTGTTGTGGATTCTGCTTCTTTTTGTAGCCTATTTGCTGGTAGGCAAAAGGGTTTGGACACTTATTACCAGAATTAAAGAGCCTTTGCTATTGGCTTTTTCTACCGCAAGCAGTGAGGCGGCTTTCCCCAAAACTATGGAGGAGCTGGAGCGATTTGGCTGCAAGGACAAAATTGTAAGTTTTGTGTTGCCACTTGGCTATTCGTTTAATCTGGATGGCAGCATGATGTACATGACCTTTGCCAGCCTTTTTATAGCACAGGCCTATGGCATAGACCTTACCATAGACAAACAACTTACTATGCTCTTGGTGCTTATGATAACCAGCAAGGGCATAGCGGGTGTACCACGAGCATCACTTGTAGTCATAGCAGGCACTTTAGCCACATTTGGCATACCGGAGTCGGGCTTGCTGCTGCTGCTAGGCGTAGACCACCTGCTAGACATGGGCCGCAGCGCTACCAACGTGGTGGGCAATGCAGTGGCCACAGTGGCGGTGAGTAAATGGGAAAAAAGTTTGGAACATTAATGCGGTGTAGAAATTAAATTTGACCCAAAATCAAAACAGATCATGAAATTCGGAGTAGTTGTTTTTCCAGGTAGTAATTGTGACGAGGATTTAGTATACACCATGCAAGACATATTGCATCAGGACGTAGTAAAGCTGTGGCACAAAGACACGGATATTCAAAAGTGCGATTTCATATTTCTGCCCGGTGGCTTCAGCTATGGCGACTATTTAAGAAGCGGTGCTATAGCAAGATTTTCGCCCATTATGACAGAGGTGATAAAGCACGCCAACAAGGGCGGCTATGTAATGGGCATATGCAATGGGTTTCAGATTTTGTGCGAGGCTGGCCTGCTGCCAGGTGCATTGTTGCACAACACATCGCGCAAGTTTATTTGCAAAAATGTGTACATAAAACCACAATCAAAATTTGCACTTCCATCACAAAATTTAGAATTCGACCGCGCGTATAAAATTCCAATTGCACATGGTGAGGGCAACTTTTTTGCGGCTGATGATGTGCTTATGGAAATGGACGACAATGATCAGGTTATGTTTCGCTACTGCGATGTGAATGGCAAAATAACCGATGAGGCCAACCCCAATGGATCTATAGAAAGCATAGCCGGTATATGCAACGAGAATAAGAATGTGTTTGGCATGATGCCACACCCAGAGCGCGCTGCCGATTTTGAATTGGAAAATACTGATGGGCGCGAAATTTTTGAAAGCATCCTTTCTGTAGTGAATGCCTAACAAACGCTTGTTCTAATACTAAGAAAGAAACGACTACGCTACTTTAAGTTGACTAATCTTGGAGCGTGAGAATTTGTCCTTGGCATATTGCAAAGTCACTTTAAATTCTTTTTCGCTCATAGACGGTAGTTCATACATGGCGTCCATCATTATAGCCTCGCATATAGAGCGCAGGCCGCGGGCACCCAGCTTATAGTCCAATGCTTTTTCTACTATAAAGTCAAGCACTTTTTTGTCTAAACTTAATTTTACACCATCCAGGTCAAACAGTTTTACATACTGCTTTATCAAGGCGTTTTTTGGTTCGGTCAATATTCTGCGCAATGCAGACTCGTCTAAAGGATTTAGGTGAGTTATTACCGGAAAACGGCCAATCAACTCAGGTATTAAACCAAATTTTTTCAAATCCAGTGGCGACACAAACTGCAACAAGTTGCCATCAAACTGGTCGCGAACACTGCTGCTATAGCCTATAGATGCAGTATTCATTCTGCGTTCTATCAATTTTTCAATGCCATCAAAAGCACCACCGCATATGAACAGGATATTGCGCGTATCCACTTGTATCATTTTTTGCTCAGGATGTTTACGACCACCTTGTGGTGGCACGCTCACTATAGAGCCTTCAAGTAATTTGAGCATACCTTGTTGCACACCCTCGCCACTAACATCGCGTGTTATGCTTGGGTTGTCGCTCTTGCGTGCTATTTTATCTATTTCGTCTATAAACACTATGCCGCGCTCGGCTTTGGCTACATCAAAATCTGAGTCTTGCAACAAGCGCGAGAGAATGCTCTCTACATCCTCGCCCACATAACCTGCTTCAGTAAGCACAGTAGCATCTGCTATAGCAAATGGTACCTTTAGCATTTTGGCTATTGTTTTGGCAAGCAAGGTTTTGCCTGTACCAGTTTCGCCTACAAGTATGATGTTAGATTTTTCTATTTCCACTCCATCATGCTCGCGCATTTGCTTTTGGGTAATGCGCTTGTAGTGGTTGTATACCGCTACGCTCAGGTAGCGCTTAGCTTCATCTTGACCTATTATATACTCATCCAGATATTGTTTTATCTCCACGGGCTTTTGCACAGTAAATTGCTGCTCAATGGAGGCCTGTTTTTTTGGCGATTTAAATTCTTCTGTTATAATGTCGTTGGCTTGTGTGGTGCAGTCATCGCATATGTGTCCTGTTATGCCGGCTATCAGCATATTTACCTCACTTTTTTTTCGGCCGCAAAACGAGCATGAAATCTCTTTCATATTACTTACTTATAATTGGGTACGTGTTGTTCAGTTAGTTGTGTGCAAAGGTAAGCCATACTCACATTTTATACCTCACCCAAGTGCAAAACCCCTACACATACTAAATAGCATAAAATATTGTTACAAAGGCCTACCTTAATTATGGAAAAAAAAACAGCCATATTTATTTTTTGTTTTTTCATTCTAAACCTTTTGCAGGCGGCCTTTACCCAGCTCACAGGCGATGAAGCTTTGTATTGGATGTATTGGAATGAGCTGGATTTTGGATTTCGCGACCACCCACCTCTCATTGGGGTGATTATAGGTGCAGGGTATACCTTTATTAAAAGCGAACTAGGTGTAAGGCTATTTGTGGCCGTGGCCAACATGGGTATGCTCATAGTGCTCTATAAACTGGTAAAGCCTGCTGTTTGGTGGCAATTTGCTTTGTTGGTTTTGTCCATTCCTGTATTAAGTCTTTATGGCTTTATAGCCACGCCCGATGTGCCTTTGTTACTAGCCACTGCGCTCTATTTCTTAGTTTGGAAGCGGTTTATTGAAAACCAAACTACGGCCAACGCATGGCTGCTTGGTGGCTGCATGGCACTGCTTATGTGGAGCAAATACCAAGGCATATTTATTATACTCTTCACTTTTTTACCACTGCGCAAACTGTGGTGGAACAAGCAGTTTTGGCTGGCAGCACTTTTTGGTGTTTTGCTTTTTAGTCCGCATCTAATTTGGCAAGCCACACACGATTTTGTTACCATAAAATTTCATTTAAATGATCGCAATAGCGATGCATGGGAGCTAAAACACATTTTAGGTTATACCCTAGGGCAGTTGGGGGTTTTTAATCCGATAGTGTTTGTTTTGACTATTTACGTTATGGTGATTTCCAGAGCCTCTATTCATTTTGAGCGAAGCATGCGGTGGGTGTTCACTGTCACTTTATTGCTTTTCTTTTTCAATAGTTTCCGGGGTAGGGTAGAGCCACATTGGACTGCGCCACTCACCTTGGCAGCCATCTTTTTAATTTGTAATTATTGGAAGTTGCACAAGCCCTCTAAGTCCATAGCGGTTGGCCTTTCGGCCTTTGCGGCCATCATATTATTAGCCAGAGTTTTTATGGTAGTAGATGTGTTGCCACAGTTAAATCGCGATTTTCATCGCAACCGCCAAAAAATGGAAGCGCTGCATGAACTGGCGGGCGAGCGCCCTGTGTGTTTTATGAACTCATACCAAAACCCATCGCTCTATATGTTCTATACCAGAGGCAAGGCGCATAGCATAAATAATATAGACGGAGGCAAAAATCAGTATGACTACTGGAACTATGCAGCTTTGTGCAATCAAGCACCATTCTTTTTTGTAGCCAGTTACGATCATCCTTCATTTGCAGAAAAAAAAGTAGGCAAATATTCTTTTTACACCAAAGATTTTACGGACTTGCCGGTGCTGGGAAAATTGTATTTAAAAACTGACGATTGGAAATGGAATGCGACTCCTAATGATAGCGTGGCCATACCAGCATGGCTCATAAATAACAATAGCTACACGCTGCAGCTTGGCCTGCTGCAACACAGCGTTGTTTGGACAGCAGAGTTCAACCATAAAAAACCTAATGAGGCACGTGCTGCTGTTAGTCTACAAGGCTTGCCCAACAGCCTGCAGGCGGGCGATTCAGCGAGGGTTACTATAAATATGCAATGGCCGAATTTGCAAGGTGAAAACAAAATGTGTGTAGCCGCTAAGGTGGATGATTTGCCCGCTACTTACCAGAGCAATTGGCTCAGGGTAGAGGTAAATAAGTAATCATTAACGTCTGTTTACATAGTGTGCGCCATGCAGTTAGTTACCTTTGCTGGCCTGCTTTTTTTCCGGTTTAGGAAAATTTTTTAAAAGCAGAATTAATAAGAAAAGAATGAAAAATATTTTTCTAATAGCATGCCTACTCCTTTCAGCAAGTGCGCAGGCGCAACAAGGTAAAATAAAAACTGCTCCAACTAACGTGAGTGGTGTAATGACACCTATGCCACAAAAGGGATATTTTTTGCTACAGCACCACGGTCAAATGGATACCGTGAAGGTGGCAAACGATGGCACCTTTAAAATGGCCATACAGCAGAACGAAGCGGGATATTACAACATAGTATCGGGCAAGCAAAGTATAGGGCTTTACCTGTTGCCGCTTGACAATTTTAAAATGACACTTAATGCCAACATGCTTGCCAACAACCCAAAATTTGAAGGCAACAGCGCAGTGTATTGCAACTACTTGGCTACGCAAAAAACCAATGACAATACCAATGCATTTTTTGGTAAAATGAGCACCATGAATCCCGATGCTTTTATGCAACAAATGGATTCTACTAAGAAAGTGATGTCTACCTTGCTGGAAGTAGAAAGTGCCAAGCATAAATTCATAACCCCCTTTGTAGCCAGCGAGCGCAGCGCATTAGATTATGCACAAGCCAATGCCTACTTGCTATACAAATACCAAAAGGAAGAAGCCAAAACGAACGACTTGCCTGCGCAAATAGCAGAGCGTGCCATGACTGGCGATTTGAACAATGAAACTATGCGCTTTCATGATCAGTTTCTTAATTATGCTACCAACCTTATAAACTACAAAGCCAATATAAAGTATGATGCGGAGGCCAATCAAACCTATACACGCTACTGCGAATTAAAAGTAGATGAAGTGTGTGCCACAGTGAAGTCGCAAGTGAACAGAGATGTAATATTTCAGAATGTAATGAACCAAATACTGCAAGAAGCAGGCACGCAAGACATAAGGAAAGCAGTGGTAAAATTTGAGAATTGCTGCACAGACGAAAAATTAAAAACGCGCATAAGAAGAGTAATGGCACAGTACACCAGCATATACCCTGGCGAGTTAGCGCCCGATGCGGTGTGTTTTGACAGCACAGGCAAAACCATGCACCTAAGCGACTTTAGAGGCAAAGTAATATACATAGACACATGGGCCACATGGTGCGGGCCATGCAAGCGCGAAATACCTGAGCTAAAAAAACTTGAAGCAGAATATCACGGCAAGAATGTAGAATTCATAAGCATAAGTACCGACCAAAATGTGGGCACATGGAAGTCGTTTATTGCAAAACAAGAAATGAGTGGTTTGCAACTGCACCAAAGTGAAAAAATGGAAGAGTCAGTAAGCAAATTGTATATGGTAAATTCCATTCCGAGGTTTATAGTAATAGACGAAGAAGGAAAAATTGTCAGTTCAGATGCACCGCGACCTAGCAGTGGAACCCAAGTTCGCGACATGTTGAACACAGAATTGGCAGATTAACCGACATTAAGTGCACTTTGGTCCTTATCGCCCGATTTTTGCGAAGAGTAAAATTGTAAACGAACGCGCTCAATATTTTTTTTGAGATAATAATTAGAATTAAAAAAAACAAAATAAAAATGTACCCACCAGAATTAGTAGCTCCTATGCGTGCCGACCTTGACAGTGTTGGCTTTGCACAAATAACCACACCAGAGGCAGTAGATGCTGCTGTAAATAGCGAAGGCACCGTGCTTGTGGTTTTAAACTCGGTGTGCGGCTGCGCAGCAGGCAGCATGCGCCCAGGCGTAAAGCATGCCATAAGCACAGCTACCAAGCTTCCGTCAAAACTTACTACCACCTTTGCAGGTGTAGATACCGATGCTGTGGTACGTGCGCGCAAATACATGTTGCCATACCCACCATCATCACCCGCTATAGCGCTATTTAAAGATGGTAAGTTGATGCATATGATAGAGCGCCACCATATAGAAGGGCGCACTGCAGAAATGATTGCTGACAACCTTAAAATGGCATTTGAAGAATACTGCTAATTTTCAGGTACGGAAATAATAATTTTGGAAAAGCCATTCTATGTTAGAGTGGCTTTTTTTTATGGGAAAGTTTGAGCAGTTAGATTAGTGAAACCTTCAATCGATTGAGTCTGCCCCATAGGGGCCATTATGTAGCGTCAGCCCATAGGGCCAAGCTGCTTGAGAATGCATAGCATGCGCCAACAGTATTTACAAAACTGAGAAGCGATAATTTAACGCGGAAAACAATGGATGATTATGGATACAAATAAAAGTAGAAATGAGGATGAATAAATGCCCTTGGTTATCAAGGACTTTTTAGATTTTTTTTGAGGCAGGTGATAAATTGGAATACTACCAAAAGAAACAGGCGACCATTGGGTCGGCTGTTTCTTTGGTATCTTTTAATTTTTATGTCTTGGCTTTCATTCAGTTATCTTTTTGAATATTGAAAAGCGACAAAATGGAACATTACCGAAGCGGCCTAACATAGGGTCATAATAACGCGCTTCGAAGTAGTTTAAATCTAAACCAGTATCGCCCCACTCGTTGTAGTTAAACTCTGATCTGTTGTAGGTTTCGTTGTAAGCCGTGGCAGGGTCTATAGGCAACTGGCGGCCCCAAGCTAGGCCGTAGGGGTAGTAGTCCATTTGCTGGCGCAACACTCCCTGTTTATGATGTATGGTTAAATTATCGAAACTCACCTGCGTGTCGCTATAGTTGGTTAATTTTATTTTTTGGTTTTAGGTGATTAATTGGAATTTACTAATAAAGCTTATTCCCATTTAATACATGAAATTATTTTTCGTATTTCATTTAAATCATAAGCATAAGGGATTAGTATAGTAGCCATTTGATTATCGTGCGCTATACAAGATGCAACGTAGCTATTACAAATATTTGAATAATAATATTCAACAGAATCTTCAACTATAAGACCGGTTTTATATTCGTCTTTTAAGCAATCAAATTTGAAATTTGAAACTAAGAGTGTATAATTAATTTCATTGCAGTATGCTGAACGCCTATTAAATAAAGTTGAGTCAACTTTAAAGAATTTATACGTAATCGTGCAACTCAAAGTGTCTTGTTCCCAATCTGCCAATAGACTTGTGGATTCTTCTTCTTGCCAATATACAAAATAATTATAATTTTTCAGTTCTATCCTGCAATTTAGACCTTTATGATTCAGTTTTAAATTATTCGTTGTTTCTATAGAACTAGATCTTATGCTTTGATTACAACTGTATATTAGGTTTAAAATAAAAAGGCAGAATACTAAAAAAAATTTCATCTTTCCCATTTTTTGAATCGATTAGATAATGCTTGAATATAATCCGTATTTCTGAAAAATGGACCACAAGTGCTAATGTTGGGTGCGGGAATAACATTTTTACTTAGCGCCTCAATAAATGAAAATGATTTGAAAAGTGAATTTAGATCATCACCAGATCTCCCAATGGCGCGGGCTTAGCGCAGCGTAGCCCGTGCCATAAACTCTAGAGGGCTTGTAGCCCGCATTTCTATTTTTCCATTTCATCATTTGGCATAAATATCTAAAAGCTCACCCCAATGGCGCGGGCTTAGCGCAGCGTAGCCCGTGTCATAAACTCTAGAGGGCTTGTAGCCCGCATTTCTATTTTTCCATTTCATCATTTGGCATAAATATCTAAAAGCTCAACTTTTACCAAACCTTGTCCACAAATATAATTTGAAGCGCTGCTGAATCTCAATTGTTGCGGCTAACGCAATTCAAACTTGGCTGCAAGCCAAGTAAAGTGAAAGGCACGGGCTACGCTGCGCTAAGCCCGAGCCATTGGGTGGCACTGTTATGGGGCCTAATTGCTCCCATGTAGTAGGTATCGAGAGGGCACCATTGCAATAATCAGCAAAGTCAACTTTGTATTGCAGAAACGCATCTATGGCAGTGCGATAGCTGCCGGTCTCGTCCACACGCCCATCCCAAAACCATTCCCATCGTTTAAATTGTTTGTAGCCGCCAGATACGTCCTGCACCATTTGAGGATTATCAGCATAATACTGTTCTGCCTCTTGCCTGGCAAGAAAATAATTGTCGCCCGCAGATGCGGCCTTCATCCATGCCTGCGCTGGCATAGATATGGGCGCTGCCGCAATCAATATCCACATCCATGCGGATAGATGAAGAAATGAAATTGTCCTTCTCATTTTGTTTAGGGTTTTATAAAGGTGAATGAATAAATTTTGTTGGACGAAGGCTCTGTGAGCCGCAGCACATAGACCCCCGCAGCCAAAGCGGCCACAGACACAACATCGTAGGCTGCATAGAATT
>JANOXJ010000012.1:0-1920 GCA_031418455.1 Flavobacteriales bacterium
ACAAGCGGATACAGTGGTGTTTTGAAAGATGGTGTTTCGTCCTTGTATTTGTTTCTTACTAAAAATATTCCAATGCAGGTGAGCAATAGAAATAGCCACTCTACAAAGGTGACATACTCAATAATGCTTTGGAAAGCGCCCCACAAAAACACAAGTGTAATGGCCCAGCATGATTGTAAAATAATGGCGTTTACGGGTACACCAAATTTTGGGTCCTTGTGTGCAAATGTTTTAAAGAAGAGCCCTTCGGTAGCCATTTGATTAAAAATGCGCGGAGTGGATAGCACATACAAACCTGCACAACCAAAGGTAGAAAGGGCTATAAGTCCCGCTATTAAATACCCGAAGCCGGGCTTTACTGTTTCCAATGCATCTGCTGCTACTACTTCCGATTTCATGATTTCTGCATGGCTAAGCACACTGAAGTAGCCCATGTTGCATAGCACATATGTTACGGTAACTACACTTGTGCCTATAAGCATGGCAAGTGGAATGTTGCGCTTTGGATTTTGTGCATCGCCACTTACAAAACTGGCATAATGCCAACCTGTGTAGGACCATAAAACGCCTACAAATGCACCTGCAAGATTATTAGTTTGAGGATCACCTGCTGCGTTTACCAATTGCACTGCCTCATGGCCAAATATTACTTTGTCACCAAAAATGAGTGCTGTAAAAAGCAAAAGATAAATGCCTACAATTTTTAACACGGTAGAAATATTTGCAAACCACTCGCTACTGCGCAAACCAAATGTGTTGAAGAGTGTGAGCACCACTATGCTGCCCATGGCCAAATATTTTTCGTTGGCTTTTTCCATGCCAATAAAATAATTGGAATATTCTGCAAACACTGTACATAGTGCGGCTATGGTGCCGCTGCTAATTACTGTGAGCAAACACCAGCCATAAAGAAAGCCGGGTAGCGGTCCGTAAGCTTTATTGAGATAGGTGTACACCCCACCGGCATTAGAAAATCTTGAGCCCAACTCTGCAAATACCAAAGCACCCATAAGCGACACTACACCGCCTAATACCCAAAGTAAAATGATAACGGTATTGTCATCTACTTTAGAGGCTATGCTGGAAGGTGTTTTGAATATACCTGAGCCTATGGTGGCCCCAATGGCTATCATGGACAATGCAAATAATGAAAGGCCGCGTTGCGATTTGGTCATCGGTTTTGGACGATTAAGTTTTGGGATAAATGTAGGCAAGTGAGAACAAAGCAAATTTATCTCCATTATGGCTTATCAACCGCTTTTCTGACAAATCTATCATGGTGCTAAGGCAGCACTTTTTTCTTTCTTTTTAAATGCATTGAGTCGCATAAGATGAACTGTTAACCCAAAATCTGTAGTGAAAAGGTTCGAGGTAACCCCAGGATTCATGCAAAGGAAAATACCCAATTTATAATGTTCTGATATGTGAGGATGTAAACCAAGGCCAAGATTTAGCCTTACACCATAGTATTGCTAGTGAGAAGCGTATGATTCTTTGTAGCTCGATGTTCCCCATGCCATTGTACTACCATAATAACTTTTGTACACTCTTTGATATGTAGTTGCAACTATGTCAGTACCTAAAAGAAATATTAGCTTCTCTTGAGATGCAGAATTCTTTAGCATTTTAAGACTAAGACCTATTTCTTTATTAAAATATTTTGTTGAGTCAGATATGTAATGACTTACACCATACGAGTTATCCAGTTTCAAACTCTTTCGTTCAGACCAAAATATTTCTGCAAGAAAGTATTTTGTTTTAGAATTTATTCCTGCTCCAATAAAAGTTTTATAGCCTTTCGACAATAAACCTTTCTGATTTTTAAGCCCTTCATCTATCTTTAAATGGGAATCCACAAAGTAGCTCGCACCTGCCAATAAATGCTGTGCATTCAAAGCAAAAGTTTGCAAAAGAAAAGAA
>JANOXJ010000013.1:0-30971 GCA_031418455.1 Flavobacteriales bacterium
CGGCAAGCAATATTCTATAAAGTAATCAAGCAAACTAAGCGATTGTGCTCTGCTAACCGGCCATATGAAATGCTGGCTGTCCACTTCCCCAATGGTTTTTACACCCGCCACTCTTATTTCATCTTCTATATGTTTTAAGTGATTGTCAAACACAAGTGGTGCAATGGGCTTGTGCTTGGGTGGCAATTTTTTTCTGTTGTCAGCATCAAAATTCCATTTGCCATACATAGGCTTATCGCCATCAGTCAGAAGCACATGGTGCTTTTTGCGCATGTGCCTGTAAAACGTTTCCATAAGGTACGTTTTCTTTCCTTCAAAAAGTTCTTTCAACCCATGTCGGTGGCTATAGAAGTGCTCTGTGTCGTATGCTTTGGTTGCAATGCTTAACTCATTGGCAAAGTTTTTTAAATGCTCGTCCACACGATATTCATCTGGATATAAGTATTCAAAATGAGTGAAGGAATGCTCAGCTATAAGTGCAGCACAGTTTTTATCAAATGAATGCAGATTGCGCGAATCACTTAGTTGAATATAAATGACTTTGTGCCCAAGCTGCTCAATATGCTGAGCAAAGTGGCGCATGGCTGCAAATATGCCTATTACTTTTTGAATATGGTGGTGCGCATAATCTGTTTCGCTCCTTATCTCCATTAGCACATAGGTTACAGAAGTATCCACATGGCTCAGCCAACTGTGATGCGCATTCAATTGGTCGCCCAGTATTAACCTTAGTGTTTTTTGTGAGGTGTGTGCCATATTTATTTATTGTTCCTGCATTTGTCGCTGCAGTATTTTACCTCATCCCAGTTTTTCTCCCACTTTTTGCGCCACGTAAAAGGCTTCTCGCATACTATGCACATTTTGCTTGGCAAATGTTGTTTTTTCACACCTTTCATGTGCTAACAATATTATTTTTCAAAAACTAGTTCGCTTCCAATTCACGCTTACATCAGAACCTTCAGCAAGCATTACCGAATGTGGCGAAGTTGCATTGAGCACTTCAAAATCTTGTCCATAGAATGCGCCAAAATCGCAATCTATTTCGTAGTGGCGTATTGTATTTATTTCCCAACTGGGGTGATGTATGGCGTATTCTATCGTTTTATTTTCCGTGGCTTTGGTGTAGCCATAGTAATGTTCAAATATGAATTCTTCTAGGCTACCTGCCAACATTTTTTGTTTGGCCATGTCTGCTTTTACATGCAGGCTATTCCATTTAGAATGCACTTTCCACTTGTATTTTATTTCTTTAGTGCCTTGCGCAAGCTGCCAGTGGTGCGCTGTAGCAGTGGCGGTATAGTGTTCTTTGTATAGCTTGTTAGCTACCCATGCCACCAGTTTATTGGGCACCGTTTCGTTTATAAAAACTACACCACGCCTTGTTTCATTGCCTACCTTACGTTTTACATAAAAGCGCAGGTTCACTTCTTCAAATGTGCCCATGGTGGGCACAGGCAAGCGGAATAGGGAAGTGTCTTTGAATAAAAATCCAACTAAGCTTATGTAAGTCTTGCCTTCAAAGTAATCTAGCTCCACTCCCTTTGGCAGGTAAGGCAATAAGTAAGAAGGCTCTATTTCATAATTGGCCATAATTAAATTTTGCCATTTTGCCTTTAAAAAAGTTGTCATAATAAACTCAGTTGATTTGTCTTTTTCTTTTTGGTTAAGTGCGACTTCGGGTTGTTTACATGCTTGGCCAAAATGCGCTTGCCTTCTTCCTGCACATGTTTATTTTTTCTAAACTGCCACACTATATCACTCGCCATTTTGCGTGTTTCATCTACATTAACAATAGGCGCAGGATAATGTTTGCCTATTTCGCATTCATACATAAGTTGTTCTGCAATGCTTAGTTTATGCGGTTCGTGTATCAAGTGGGCGGGTATATTTTTTAGTTCAGGCAGCCACTGTTTTATAAAAAGGCCTTGCTCATCATGTTCTTCTGAGTTTTTTATAGGATTGTATATGCGTATGGTATTTATGCCTGTGGTACCGCTTTGCATTTGCAATTGGGTATAGTGTATACCGGGCTCATAGTCTAAAAACTGGCGCGCTAAAAAATGCAACTCGCGCCAATCTTGCCAAAGGTTAAAAACAAAAAACGATACAACCATAGCGCGCATTCTAAAATTGATATAGCCTGTGGCAGCCACGCAGCGCATGCATGCATCTACTATGGGTACTCCTGTTTGGCCGTTTTGCCATGCTGTTATGTAGTCTTCGTTTTTTGGTTTTGTAAGTTGGTTGTAAGCCTTATTTATGTTTTCAAATTCGTAGCTGCATTCACTTTCAAATTTTTGTATAAAATGACAATGCCAATGCAAACGCGAAATAAAATTGGACAACGCTCGTGGGTTGGGCGATGCAGTGTAATGCTGCATGGTAAATTGGTACACCATGCGCATGCTTATGTTGCCATATGCCAGGTAGGGCGACAAGCGGCTGCATGAGGTGCGGCTAAGCAGGGGTTTGCTTATATGCTTGCTATAGTTAACATGCCTCTCTTGTAAAAAGTTTTCTAAATAGCGCCACGACAAGCTTTCGCCTCCTTGCTGAAAATGTATGTTGCGTGTGGTAATACCTTCGTCTAATGCAGCACCTTTGAGCGTGTGGTAAATGTTTTTATTCAAAACCAAAGTATCTAAACTGTCTATCTCAGCATTTTTTGGTGGTATGGTCATATGTGCTCGCCATAGTTTTTCCCAATTATGGCGTGTTTTAAGTTTGCGCACCACACCATTTGTTTGGTATTCGTTCCAGATTATGCCATGCTGTTCAAATAATTTTTTTGCAGCTTTGTCGCGCTTATAAGTAAGGCCATTGCCTGTTTCTTGCGATGAAAAGATGGAGTGTACAGCATAGTGTTTTATGAGCGATTCAAAAACAGTGAGTGCCTCCTGGTGAAAAATATATAGTTCTGCATTTTGGTTTTTAAGTTTGGCATTCATGTCCGCGAGTGATTCGTGCACAAAGCGCCAATGCCTCATATCGCTGTCTGCATAGGCCATTACAGAGGGCTCATAAATGTAAATGAGCAATACCGGAAGGCCTGCTTGTTGTGCATAATACAGCGGCTCATGATCCGTAAATCGCAAGTCGCGCTTGAACCAAACTATGTTTATGGGTGGCTTATCCATGCTAAGGGTTTAAGCAATGACGTGTGGCAACGTATCGGGTTTGGCGTAGCTAAGTCGCGCTAGTGTATGAGTCGTGTGATAGCTGTCTAGCCCTGATATGGCAATGGTTTCAGCTTTCTCTATGTCTAATGCGCCATGCTCCAGCATACAGTTTTCTGGAAAAAATATTTCGACCACCTGGCCTATAATGAGTATGGTGCCATTGATGGGGAGTGCGTGTTTTTCTACTAACTCCAAACCGTATTTTATGTGACTTTGCGCTACATAAGGTGCGTGCAGTGTAGTGCTAAATTCTTTGGTCAAGGAGCAGGCATCAAACTCACACACCTCCTTGGCATAGCGCGCAGAGGTTTGGTGGGCTTGTTTGTAAATGCCCGCATGTATGTGGTTGATGGTAAAACATTTTGTTTCCAAAATGTTTGACAATGTGTGCCTGTCGGCAGTGTCTGGTCTGTTTATAAAACCAATAAGAGCCGGATTGGACCCAATGTGCACCACAGAACTAAATATGGCAAGATTGGTTTGTCCCAATGCGTCTATGGTTCCTATTAAGGACGCGCTTTTAAATCCGCTAATGGAATTGATAAAGGCTGCGCGCTTGCGCGTTTCCATTTGCATAATATGGGCATTGGAAAAATGAGCTGTGTCCATAGTGTAAGAGTGTAAGTAGTATACAATGAAAAGCCCAAATTGTTTAGCGGGGTGTGGTTTGGTAAGCGCTTTTATTTAAAACAGAATTAGTGAGATATTTGCATGCGACCCAATGCGATGATACAATTTAGAAGTTAAGAGGATACAATCACTTTACTAAACACACCGTTAGCCTTACACTTGCTGCAAAGTGGACAATACTTAAACACCGCGGCAATAGCAATATTAATTTCTGCAATTAATTTGAAGTGCATGAGTCGTTTTAACTGATAGGCCATCGAATGAAATCGTTTTTTGATTTTATTAGAAATTATAAGAATTAATCTTTTAGGCAACGAACAGAAAGTCCGAAACTTGGATGGTAAGAATATTGCCCAATATTGCCACCGGAAAAATATACTTCGCGTGCAAATAAATAATTACTTACACCGCTCCAGCTATCACTCCACCAAAATCCTTTTTGATTAAAATTTTTGTAAGTGCCGTCCATGTATCTATTGCCACCGGGCAGTGCGGAAAATCCAATCTGATTGGATGCACTGTCATTTGGACTTTGCCAATATTCAGTTCCAACAACTTTTAATTGACCACCTGCATTTAAACTTTGAAAACAGGTTGTGCAAGTAAGGTCTGCATCAGAATCCAAATATTGAACGAGTTGGTTCCATTCGTCATTTGTAGGTATGTGCCAACCTGCAGGGCACAACTCACGCGTGTCTGTTATTGTATAGCTATTGTAAAGTTTGCCATATACATCTTCGGTAAGTGCATTTCCATTGCTGTAAGTCCATGCAGGAGTGTTTATGTTTTGCCATGCGGTAGTATCTGTCACCAAAGCTATTGGGTCACCATTCGTAAAATTATTCGTAGCAAGATTCTCTGCCATCCACTCTTGGCCATTGCCCAGAATAATAGAAGAATAATTATTGCCATTAATGTCAGTAACCCCAACTCCGGTGGTGCTTGTAACAATCGGCACTGCAAGAGTGGTAAAGCTTAGTTCACTTCCATAGGAGGTGCCATGTTGGTTGGTGGCATATGCTTTTATAAAATAGTGTGTATTGGCTAACAGGCCGGTAGCAGTGCTTATGAAATGGCCTGTGCCTGCACCATCATTGGTATGAGATGAAGCAAGTGTAGGATTGGGACTAGTGCTCCAACATACACCACGCGCATTAACCGCATGTCCACCATCTGAAACAATGTTGCCCCCACATGCTACTAAATGACTTCTAATATTCACTACTGGCATGGTGTATATTTCTGCAAGGCTTTCATCATCATTCCTTTTACATCCACTGGCCACGCAGATGGTTATAAAAAGAAAAATTCTAAAATTTTTATGAAGGAGAAATTTCATATTTTGAATTGGATAACTGAATTATTTTCTTGTTTATTGCAGAGGACAGGGGAACGAACGTTTTGCAGCTACAAGAAGTTGGCGATTTCGAAGCACAAAAATGTCTGCCACCACTGAATCCCGCATAGCGGGACACTAAGCTTCATTTAAGCACTGAATGCGCTTTTTTGCCAAACGCCTGTTAACAGTAGTTTTTATCTTCTCGGTTCCCATATTTCTTCTCCATTTTGTTTAATGTATCCGTATTTGTAGTTTTCATATTTTGACCCTACAATTACTTCGGAAAGTCCATTGTTAAAGTCTTCTAAGTGTGTGTATTTCGGTTCTGTTTTTATAATTCCTGTTTTGTCAATGAACCCATATTTCTTGTTTCGTCCTTTGGGTTTGAAAACTGCTAACCCTTCATTAAAATGTTTTATCAAATCGAATTCGTAAGGGATTATTAATTTTCCTTTTTCGTCAATGCACCCATAACCTTCATCCCAAACAGCACAAAGTCCTTCCGAAAATCTTATGTCCGCACCTTGAAACATTGGCTCAATTAAAAACTCATTTTGGTGGTTTATAAAACCAAATTTGTCTTTTCGATTTGACTTGCCTTCCTTGTCTGTTTTTGGTGTAACTGCTCCTTTGCCTTCATAAAAAGGTTTTGTCAGCTTATAATTAAAGTCGATAATTACTTTGTCGTCAATATTTATGAATCCCCAATTTCCTTTTTCATCAGGGCAGTTGATTAGTCCTTCTCTAAATTCAGAAATTAAAAAATTCCTGCCTTGAAGTTTTGGCTTGCCATTTTTGTCGATAAAAAAACCTTTTGAAGTAATACTGTCTTTGACTAACGCAAATCCTTCAAAAAAACTGTCGCAACTATAATATTGTGGCTCTACAACAAATTCACCAGATTTGTCAATGTAACCGTATTTGTTGTTTAACTCAACATAAGCAAGGCCTTCTGAAAATGGCATTGCTAAATTAAATTTAGGTTGGATTACAAAATTACCTTTAACGTCAATGTATCCAGCTTTTCCGTTTACTAATACACTAGCAAGTCCTTCAGAAAATTCACGGCAACCAAAAAAGTCAAAAGAAAAGTCAATAACTATTTGTCCGGTCGAGTTTATGTAACCCGATTTTCCGTCTTTTTTTGCTGGAAATAGTTTTGATGTGTCGTTCATAAAATTACTGGTAACGTTTTGCAGATTTGCGATGGGCGGGATTTTTACCACTAATGTTTATGCGGGGCACTAAACTTTCGGCTTGCACTAAACTGTCTGCGGAGCATGAAACCCCGCCTATTGCAAATGTGCTGTTATGGGTAGTGCTTTGTTTCATTTTCTGTTTGAGTCTAACCATTCTGCTCCATTCCACATTACAGGAGTCGCACCAACCTGGTCAATTTGATAATTTGGATTGTCAACCTGAGCTAAAACTATAAGCCGTTTGCCGAATAACATTTGTAGTCTTGAGGTACGTGCAAAAATGTCAAGCAGCGTGTGAACGCGTTTTATGTCACAGCTGTCCAAATGTCGTAATACTACTATTTGTCCTGTATTAGTTATTTCCAAGTGCGATAAACAGTCATTGAGTGCGTCCCAATTTTCTCCGTAATAGTCTGGGAATATCAATTTGTTCTTTAGCTGCTTGTGCATTTCGTTCTCACCCGTCCATGTTTTGCAATCAAAGTCTACGACCGAATAGTGTTCGCTTTTGAACCAAGTCAAATCAGTTTCTAAAATTTCTTGTTTCCAATACAAACTTGTCCAGCCATTTTGCAAAATTGACCAGTCAAGTCGTTGCCATTCGTCAGGATTATTTTGAAATATTGCCATTGTCTATTTGTCGTCTGTTAGCATTACCTATAACTTATATATACACGCTACTTTATAGCGCCTATCACTCCAAAAATAGTTGAATAGCCGAATGTTTTGTTCGTTTTATTTTCTTCTGCGCAAAGTATTTGTACCTTCCTATTCAAAATTGTTACATAGTGCATATGTCAAAATAAGCTTATCACAATCGAGATGTTTTTTGACGTTTCCCTCTCCTAACTTTTTCAGTCATTTCAAAAACAAAAAAGGAAATTCCACACGCACTGCTCATTTTATTTTTTCCAATTTAGCTATGGTCTTTAGTACTTGCACTTTCCATGCAGGTGTGTGGGCATCGGCCACGGCTAGCAAGGCCTGTGTTAGTTCTGTTTTTAGTTCGGGATAGGTTTTTACATATTGCATCAATGCTATTTTGGCGTGGTGCTTTACGGCTAGGTCGGTAGTGGCAGAGCGCAGCATGTTAAAGCAAAGGTCTATAAATCGGCCTTCGTGTTTTTCAGGCAGAGTGCAGGCAGCCAGGGTTTTAAATAATTCGCGTATCACTCCTTGTGTAGGCTCTGTGTCTATTTGTTGTATCCACTGGTCTATATGTTTGGTGGCCAGTGCTGGGTTTAGTTCAGTGGCTTTAGCAAGCGCCCACGAACTTTTCATGCGCGTGGTTTCATTGCTGTCTTTGGTTAATGCGGCCAGTGCGTGGTAGGTGGGTGCATCCTCAGCCGCTTGGCGGCCTATGGCTTGTGCATCGCGTGCGCCCATACCTTTTACCAAAAGTTTTTTCAGTGCTTCTTCTATCTGTTTGCTCATGGTGCAATTAACTAATAAACCCAATTAGTGCAACAGTATTTTTCTTACAACAAAATGTAAGCGTAAGTATAAAAAGCAAAGTGGCCGCCCTATGGGCGGCCGCTTTATACTTAAAATAGTATTTTGTTTTATTACTTTTTAGGGGATGTGCCCGCAGCAGGTTTTTGTTGCTTTGGGTCTTGCATGTTGCGGGGTTTCATAACTCCACCTTTTTGTTTCGGACCATCTTCATCTTCATACTCATGTTCTTTTATGGGAGCTATTTCTGTTTCGCCACTCTCTAGTCGTTTTAGCAATTCGTCTAGTTGGTCGGCTCCAAGCGACTTAGCTATTACCTTATGGTCTTTGTCCATTAAATATACTTTTGGAGTGCTGTTTACATCCCAGTATTGGTGGTAGTTAAGGCTTTGCAGCGTGGTTTTACCACCGTATATAAGTTTAGAGGCGCTGTCTTGGTTCATTATAAATTGGTTGCGCGACACGTTGGTAAAATTTATATCGTTTTCGTGCAAAAACTTTTTCCATTTGTCTATCTCCAGGTTGTTGTGCACTCCATATACCTCCAGGCCTTTGCTCTTCCAGTTGTTATACAGTTCATTTAGTTTAGGCAATTCTTTTTTGCAATGCCCGCAGCTGGCTTCCCATATTACCAGTAGGGTGTATTTGCTTTTTAAATCGTACATACTGCGCCACACATTGTTGCTGTCCGGCAGTATTATGTTGGGTCCCACCTCGCCACAAAGGCAATGCCTTTTTTCATCGGCACTTTCTTTCATGGCTTTTAGTTTGTCTTCCTTCATCCAGGTGCACAGGCCTTTGCTGTAGTAGTTGTCTACCATGTATACAAAACCCTCGTCCATGCACATTATTTTGCTGGTTTCAAAGTGGTAGGTAAAGTGGTGTACTATGTACTTAAAACCATCTTCGTTGCCCTTAGTGCGGTCTATTAGCTGCTTGGCAAAGTATATCATGGTATCTGGTATTTGAGGCAGTGTTTGGCTCACATATTTTTCCAGTAGTTTATGAAAAGCCTGGTCGCGCACCATGCGTGGGTCGGTTAGGTCGCAGTTGTCCCAGTAGTGGGTGCGGTAGTAGTAGTAGTTGTATTTTTTCTTTTCATCTTCTGTCATGGTGGCAGGTGCAGCAGGCACATCTATGTCCATGGTCATTTTTATAAGCTTTGCCACCAGCATGTCGGGGTGTTGGGCTATAAGGTTTTTTTGGTAATTTATTACCTCATCGTTTAGCTTTTTTAGTTGCTCGCGTGCAGGCTCTTTGTCGGCTTCCAGCAGCAGGGTGTCGTTTAGTATTTTATCTATAGGCCCGCGCGACTTTATTTTTTCGTTTATGAATCGTATGTATTCAAAAAAGAGTTTGTTGTTTTCTGACTCAAGTATTTTTATAGTTTCCAGATTGCCGGTGGTGTCAGCTTCTATCACGATGTTTTCATCAGCTACTATAAAATCAAAGCGTTTGGTAGGGGTAAGCAGCAGCATATACTTGCCGCACTCATTGAAGGGTTTGCCCTCAAAACTAAAATTGCCCTTGCTGTCCACACGTGTAGTGTCGTTATAAAACACTTGCTTGCCATAGTAGTTAGCCAGGTATACGGTGGTGTCTTTTAGCCCTTTTATTTTGCCGCTTATTTTATAGGGCATTACTTTTTTGGCTGTGGCTGCAGTAGCGGTGGCTGTAGCTTTTTTGTCTTGGGCGCAGGCGGTGGTAAACAATACCATGAGGGCCAGAATGGGAATAAATTTTCTAAAACGAATTTGCATCATATTTTTATGTGAGTTGTCGGTTTTACAGACTGCGAAACTTTTAACTTAGTTGTGTGGTGAAGTTAGGTTTAACTTTTTGTTCAGTCTTTTGTTTGCTCTTTGGGTTATTCACAGCCAAGCAATGATTGTTCCATTTTGCTTGCTCATTAGCTTTACCCGCATGAAAAACATTTTTATCATAGGCATAGGTTGGTTAGGAAAACAGTTGGCTTTGCGCCTTATGGCTGGGGGTTACCAAGTAAAAGGCTCGGTAACACAACCCGAAAAATGTGCTAAACTGAACCAGGAGGGAATAGAAACCTATGTAATAGACTTTAACACGGACAGTGAGCATTGGAATAGCCACCCTTTGCACCAGGCCGATGTGGTGATGATAACGGTGCCACCGCGCCAGGCTAAAGGGGAGGAGCAAAGCAGGGCTTTGCACACTGCCATAGCAAAGTTTGCGGCAGGCAGCACTGCGCAGTATTTTATGTATTGCAGCAGCACATCGGTATATGCCGATGCAGATGCTGTGCTGGCAGAAGATGATGCCAATACAGCCTCTCATATTTTTCATTTAGAGGAAATATATAGCAGTTATTTAAAGCCTTTGGCTGTTATGCGGTTTGGCGGTCTTATGGGCAAGGGAAGGCATCCAATTAAGTTTTTGTCGGGCAAGGTGAATATTGAAAAACCCCATGCGGCTGTAAATATGACTGATGCCGATGATGCTATAAATGCCATAGTGCAATTGTTGCAAATAATGCCTGTAGGTGTTTTTAATGTGGTTAATCCGCACCACCCCGCTCGCCAGGAGTTTTATACCGCTGCTGCAGAATCAGCAGGTATGGACGCTCCACAGTTCGACATGAAAGATGAGCGCATGGGTAAAATTATTTCGTCAGATAAGTTGTTGGCCACACTACCTGAGGGTTTTCAGTTTGCGCCAATTGCATAATTTGTTACCTTGCTTTTTATCTATTTCTATTCACGCAGCCAACACTTTGTTTGTGTTTTGGATATTGGCAAGAAATGCGCTTACTACGATTCTGGCAATTTGAACACGCGCAACCCAAAATTCCCTTCCTTCTGGAAGCTTGAGGGATGGGACTTAGACATTTATATTTTCATTTCCATTTTTTTTTAGAAAAAAAGAGAGTTTCACTTTAACCCAGATTAAGCAATAGAAGGCTCGCTATGAGCCGAACTATTGATTTAGCTGGGGTTGTCCCGATTTAGCAGCCTGTTTTAATCGCTTGTAAAGGCGATGAAATACAGATGCTTAATCGTTTGCTCATTTCTATTGAGCAATCTGGGTTTAAGGGAGTTATTTCCTCCCACAACTTAAAAAAAATACTTTAGGCACAAAACAAAATTGGGCACTTATAGTTGTTTCTTGCAACGCGCTTTTCGTGTCATACTTTTTTTATGTCCAAAAAATCCAGTTACATTGTACTTACTGTCATTGCTCTGCTTACTGCGGGGTGTGTTTATCTTATTTCGCAGCTAAGGTTCAGTTACGATTTTGAGGCATTTTTTCCACGTGGCGATGCAGAAACCGAATTTTATTACAACTACCGCCAAAAGTTTGAAACCGACAACGACTTTATCATTGTTGCTATAGAAAATGATAAAGGCATTTTTCAGCCAGATTTTTTGCAACAGGTAGACAGCCTAACCAACGTGCTAAGGCGCACTGATGATATAGTGGAGGTAATGGGTGTTACCCAACTGCAAGAGTATCAGCGCGACCCTGTTTTGGGTCAGGTATTTACCCTTCCTATGCTGCGTATTAATGAGCCCGAAAATTATTCTATCGATTCGTTGCGCGTGTATTCCACACCCGGCATGGTGGGCCTTTTTGTGAGCGAAGATGGCAAGTCGTTGGCCATAAATATGAAGCACACTGCAAAACTTTCTAAAGATAAATGCGATGTGCTGTCGCGCACTGTGCAGGACGAAGTGGCTAAATTTAATTTTCAAAAAACACACGTCATTGGCCGTGCACTTGGCCAGCGATTGTATGTGGAGCTTATGATAGAAGAGCTCATTCTTTTTATATCCTTTAGCCTTTTTCTTACCACCATCTTTTTATTCATTGCCTTCAGAAGCGGCTGGGGCATTGTTATACCCACCCTTGTGGTGCTTATGGGCATAGTGTGGACACTGGGTTTTATAAAGCTTTTAGGCAAAGATCTGGACCTAATGCTTACTGTATTGCCCACCATTCTGTTTGTAGTGGGTATGAGCGACAGCGTGCACGTGCTTACCAAGTACATGCAGGAGCTTCGTAATGGCAAGGAGAAAATAGAAGCCATCAGATATGCTTTTAAAAGTATTCGTCTGGCCACGTTCCTCACGGCATTTACTACCGCTATAGGTTTTCTTACACTCATATTTTCTAACATACAGCCCATAAGCGACTTTGGCGTATATACCTCTGTAGGGGTTATGCTGGCTTACGGACTTACTTACACCATGCTGCCTGCCATTCTTGTATTGGCCAAGCCTAAGCGTTTGTATGTATTTGCAGCAGGCGAAGATTTTTGGACCAAAAAGTTGCACACCAGTTTGCTTTGGATATTAGGTCGCAAGCGCATAGTGCTATTGACTGGAGCGGTGGTTGTGTTGCTCAGTATTATGAGCATTTTTACCATTAAGGTGGACAACAAAATGTTGGAAGATTTGCGCGATACGCATTTGCTTAAGCGTGAGTTTAATTTTATGGAAACCAACTTTAGTGGCTGCCGACCTTTCGAAATGGCCATTCAATTGGAAAGCGATTCGCAAGCTTTTTCACCAGCCTTTTTGCATGATTTGGATACTATTGATTATTTCCTGAAAAATGAATATGGTGTAGGCAGCCTTATATCATTAGCAGAAATAATAAAGACCTCAAACAAAGCTCTTAATGCCGGCCAGTTAGAATATTTTGCCATACCTAAAGATGATTATGAGGTGAGCAAAATTGAAAAATTTCTACGCAGAAAGGATTTGAGTAAAATAACCTCGCTCTATTACAACCCCGATGAAAAACTGCTGCGCATAAGTGGCAAAATGGCCGATGCAGGCCGCAAACATTACGACACGCTCAATACGAGATTGAATGAATTTGTGGCCAACAATACCCAAACGAACTTTACACACCATGTTACTGGCACCGCACATCTTATTGATATAAATAATGCAGCATTGGTGGAGAATATGGTGTGGGACCTGCTGCTGTCAGTAGGAGTAATAGGCCTTGTGATGGGGCTTGTATACCGCAGCTGGAAAATGATTGTGCTCACTATTATCCCCAATGTCATTCCGTTAATTATAGTAGGCGGCATTATGGGTGTGGCCGGCATACCTATTAAGGTGTCTACTTCTATCATATTCAATATTGCCTTTGGCATAGCTGTAGACGATACTATCCATTTTCTGGCGCGGGTGCGCACTCTGCTGGGCGAGGGGCTTAGTGTGTTGTATGCTGTAAAACGCACTTTCCTTACCACCGGCAAGGCTATGATTGTTACTACCCTCATTCTTAGTGGTGGTTTTCTTACACTGGTGCTTAGCGATTTTCTTGGTACTTTTTATATAGGCTTTCTCATAAGTCTTACCCTCTTTATTGCCATTTTTTGCGAAATGACGTTAACGCCTTTGTTGGTCATGTTCTTTTACAGAGACAAGAAGAGTTAATTACTTTTAGTTAAAAAGCACTTGCAACTCCATTTATTTTGTCAGAAATGCTTTATTTTTGACTTAGGATTGCCAATCTTACTAAAATGAACCTGACCAGAAAGTGTGTCTTTCTTCTGTTTTTTGCATTGCCCATCATGGGCTTGTCGCAAGGTGCACCCTTGCATTGGTACACCCTCAAAAGTATAGTAAATATTAATGAGGCGCGAGGCAAAGAGGCTTTGGCTGTAATTAGAAATTTTACTACCGACTCCATATCTGATTTTACTGACAAGAGCAACATGTTTAAACTGGCCACCACCACTGCTGTGGATTTGGACGCCCTTACCGATTTGCTCAACGAGGAAGGTTTTTACATAGCGGACATTACACATCCTAATGGCCCGCCAAACGCATTTCACAGAAGTACTCCTGCCTTTCAGCATGCTTTGCTGTTTTGCAAAGATTATTCTGCTTTTGACCAATTGGGCATAAGTACTCTGGTGCTTAAGAATGTAGAGTTGAATCTGCTAACTGTGCAGGAAAGGCAATCCATTTTGAATTCACCTATCTTCATTTTAAAAGCGGAATAACAGGTGAAATTGAATGGTTACATATCGTCAGCTTTAAAAAAAGTAGTATGCTTTTATCTAATCCTGCTTGGCACTTTGCAAGGGCAGGCTTATGCAAAAAATGAGGCATCTTCATTTAACTACGATTTCGCAACAGTTATTAATAGTGAGGTATTTGCCGGCAGCTCTTATGGTGCATTTGAAAAAGCACTGGAAAAGAATTTAATGGGCTACAGAGAAAATATTTATTTTTCTTCTGATAAAAGAGCTGATGCGTGGAACACTGCTGCTTGTGCAGCATTGAGCATGCCACCTGCTACCAACGACCCTTGCAGTGGAGCATTGCCCGTTACGTGTGGCAATACATATACAGGCACCACTGTGGGCTCCACTACCGAAGCTATACCTGCTGCGTGTGGCAACACTACCAGCCCCAGTGTATGGTATTCTATAGTAGGCACTGGCGGCACCATCACAGCCAGCCTTTGTGGTTCTGCTTACGATACACAGATAAGCATATTCTCAGGAACATGTGCTGCTCTTACTTGTATAGGAACCAACGATGATTTTTGTGGCACACAATCTCAAATAAGTTGGGCAGCTGCAGCAGGAGTTACTTATTACATACGTGTAATGGGCTACCTGAACAATGCAGGTAATTATACCTTGGCCATTACATGCCCACCTGCCGTTACTAATGACCCCTGCAGTGGAGCTATTGCCACCGCCTGCGGTGGCACATACACAGGCACCACGGTTGGAGCTACTACCGAAGCCATTCCTGCAGCCTGCGGCAATGCTACTAGCAACAGTGTGTGGTATTCATTTGTGGGCAACGGCAACAACATTACAGCCAGTTTATGCGGCTCTGCATTCGATACACAAATCAGTGTATTTACAGGCTCTTGTGCTGCACTGGCTTGTGTAGGAACCAACGATGATTTTTGTGGTTTGCAATCTCAAATTAGTTGGTCGTCTGCAATAGGAGTTACATACTACATTCGTGTTATGGGCTATGGTGCGGCCTCAGGTACTTTTAGCCTAGCCATTACTTGCGCCTCGGCAGTGGCTAACGATGGGTGTGGTGGTGCCATACCTGTTTCGTGCGGCAACACTATTGTAGGCACCACTGTGGGTGCCGGACCCGATGTTGTGCCTGCGGCTTGCGGTTCATCTGCTTCACCTGGTGTATGGTATAGCTTGCTGGGAGATGGTTCTACTTTTATTTTAAACTTGTGTGGCTCTGCTTACGATACTCAAATATCAGTTTATACAGGTACATGCACAGCCCTCAACTGCTATGCATATAACGATGATAATTTCCTCCTTTGCGGAGTGCAGTCATATGTCACTTTTCCAACTGTAAACGGAGTTATTTATTACATTCAAGTGCATGGCTGGGGCACCAGCAGTGGTGCATTTAATATGGCTATAAGTTGCTACACAGAATCTGGCAACGACCCTTGTGCAGGAGCACTGCCTGTGGCCTGCGGACAAACTATAAATGGCACTACTACTGGCCTTAATCCCGATTTAATTCCTGCGGGTTGCGGTGTGAGCAATGCTGCTGGAGCTTGGTATAGCATAGTTGGCAACGGACAACTCATTACCGCAAGTTTGTGCGGTGCTACTTATGATACACAAATAAGTGTTTTCTCGGGCTCGTGCACTACATTAACTTGTGTAAATACAAACGATGATTTTTGCGGTGCCCAATCTGAAACGAGTTGGTTATCTATTAACGGAGCTACCTACTACATTTTAGTGCATGGCTATTTAGATGCGGGTATTTTTAGTTTGGCTTTGTCCTGTCAGGTGTATTTGCCAGGGCCGCAAGAATGTTCAGGGGCAGTTAATATTTGTGCAGATACACAGTTTGGTGGCAACTCTTCAGGTAGCGGTATTTTGGAGGATTTAAATGCGACCAACCAAGGCTGCCTAGCCAGTGGCGAAAATCAATCATCATGGTACGTGTTTCAACCTACAACTACGGGCACCATTAGTTTTGCCATTAACCCAACTCCTATAGTAGATTATGATTTTGCTATTTGGGGGCCAATGAGTGCTCCGGCTTGTCCGCCAAGTGTAGCTCCTTTAAGATGTTCGTTTAGTGCTTTGCAAGCTGCTACAGGATTAGGCAATGGTGCAGTGGACCTTACAGAAGGTGCAGCCGGCAACGCTTGGGTAGCACCTATTACTGTTACCCCAGCCGACTTAAACAAATATTATATCATGTGCCTCGATAATTTTTCGAGCACTACCACGCCTTTTGTTTTCGACTGGAGCCTATCGGGTGTTATTCTCAATTGTGGCATTTTGCTGCCAGTAGAACTGAACAGTTTTGACGGACAGGCATTGCCGCTTCACAATGTGCTTAACTGGTCTACAGCTAGCGAAATGAACAATGCGAAATTTGAAATTCTGAGCAGCTCCGATGGTATGCATTTTGAAAAAATAGGTGAGCTGAATGGCCATGGCACTTGCGCAGTAGCTCAGCATTATTCATTTATAGACCATGCGCCTAAAGCACTGGTCACCTATTATCAGCTAAACCAAGTGGACTTCAATGGCGCCTCTGATAGGTCAGATATTATTGTTGTAACGCGCGAAGCTTCGGTAAATGTGGCTCCCAATCCTGTAGAAGATATTCTTAACCTAACTGTGGTAAGTTCCAAGGAACAGCAAATGACACTTGAACTGTTGGATATGACAGGGCGTGTTGTAATGAGTGAAAAATTTATGGCCTCCACTTCACACGCATTAGTGCAGTGGGATGTAAATGATCTTCCGGCTGGGGTGTACACTTTTGTGGCTTATACAGCCAGCGGTAATTTGGTAGTTAACCAAAAAATTATGCGCAAATAAGCGCTGGTCATTCGTCCTCATTTTTTTAATCTAATAATTTGAATTATTATTTTTTAGCTACCAACATGGTGTTGGTTCCATTCACTTTTGGATAAAGTGTTAGGGCAAATCCCAATGCCTCAAGAACTGTTTTTACAGGAGCCAATTTCTTTTGGGAATTAAAGGCATTGAAAACAATAGTGCCTTTAGGACTTAAGCACTTTGCAAGGTCTTGCCAAAACTCTGGTGACAACAATATATCTGGCATGTGCTTGTCTATAAATATATCTACCAAAACGATGTTGAATTTATTGTGTGTGTCATGCACATAATCTTTCGCATCCATGCACTCTATAGTAAGTGTGTTGGAGTTAGATATTCCAAATTCATCTGCAGCTATTTGCACTATCACTGGGTCTATTTCTACAGCGGTAATGTTGCCTTTGTAGAGCAATGTATGCTGCAGTATATCCACCACGCTGCCACCACCAAGACCTAATAGCAGAATATTTTTGACACCATGCAAATTGGTTTTTTGAAGCATTTCCATCCATACACTTTGCACATTGCCATAGCTATAGTTGGTGTTTTCGCTATGCAACACTTTGCGGCCTTGCTGCATAGTTACCTCCAGTGTGCCGTTGTATTTCGATGTTATGGTTTTGCTTTTCATTTGCCGTTTATCTTATCCACTCCAGTTTTACTACATCTACTTTGGTTTTAAAATTTCCTATGGCCACTATGGCCTGGTCTTTTTCTATTTCCATCACTGTGCCTGTTTGCTTAGTGTTTTGCAGTCTTACCAATGAGCCAATTTTAATGGCTTCTTTGCGTTTCTGTTTTTTTTCGGTGTGGTCTTTTTCTTTGTTCAACTTCTTCTGCACACTGCGCTGTTTTCTCTCATCGTCTATTTTGGTTTTTTCCATGGCCAGGTACTTCTTCACATCTTCCAGCACATCTTTGTTCTTCTTTTGCAAGTCGTAGCTTTCTATAAACGCTGCCAGGCGTTTACCATGATTCAAATATTTGTTGTTGCGCTCTATAGTCTCTTGTTGTTTTTCTAATCGCTCTTCGTATTTCTCTTTCTTTTTTTCAAAATCTACAATTGTAATATTGGCATATTGTGCAGCAGATAAAGCATTTTTAGAAAGTTCTTCCAGGCGGTTTTTTTCTTCTTGCAATGAGGCCAGCATTTCATCCATTTGCACTTTTTGCTTGCTCAGTTTTTTCTTGGCAGCATCTATAAGTTTTTTGTCTATGCCATTTATTTCTGCCACCTCAAAAGTGAATGAACTGCCAGGCTGACCAAGCGATAACTGATAGGTGGGTTCTAACGTTTGGGTGTTGAATAGCATGCATGCATTTATTGCATGTGGCAGTTCTGCAGCTTTTATTTTTATATTGCTATAGTGAGTGGTAATTACTCCAAATGTTTTTTTGCGGTACAATTCTTCAAAGAATACTTCTGCCAGAGCACCTCCTAAATCGGGGTCGCTGCCGGTGCCAAATTCATCTAGTAACACCAGGCTGCGCTTGTTAGCTACTTGAAGAAATAGTTTCATGCGCTTTAGGCGATAGCTATAAGTGCTTAGTTGATTTTCTATACTTTGGTTGTCGCCTATGTCGGTAAGCACACTGCTAAAGAATGACATTTTGCTACCTAGAGATACAGGCACCAGCAAACCGCTTTGTAGCATTATTTGCAATAGCCCTATTGTTTTAAGTGTTATACTTTTTCCGCCTGCGTTGGGTCCTGTTATTACCAGCATGCGGCTTCCCGCATCCATGCTCAGCGTTTGCGGAAATGTGGTGCGCTTTAGTTTCTTGTTGTTCAATAACAAGAGCGGATGGTATGCTTTTACAAGATGGATGGTTGGCTCATCTTCTATTTCCGGCAGTGTGGCATCCAGTTCTAAAGCTAATTTGGTTTTAGCCTGCACATAATCATACTCAGTAAGTATGGTTTGGTATAGGCTTATGCTGGGCAGCTTGTGCCTTATGCTATTGGTAAGTGCTAGTAGTATTTTCCTTATCTCAGCTCGCTCATCGTCCAGTAGGCGCTCCAGTTCAAAGTTGAGTTGTATGTTTACTTCCGGCTCTATATAAGTTACGGCACCTGTGTTGCTGCTGCTTATAACTAGGCCGGGTATTTTGCGCTTGTGTGTGCTATACACTGCCAGCACCTTGCGGTTGTTCAGGTATGCTTCGCCTGTGTCGCCCAGTAGTCCTTTGCCTTGGTAATCTTTCATTATGCGCGCAAAGTTTTTGGCTATGGTTCTGCGCACATTGCCTACTTCTTCTCTTATGTGTTTCAAGGTAGGCGAGGCATCGTCTTTCACTTTCCATTTGGCATCAAACACATGCGTTATGGCATTCATTATATCTTCATTAACTTCTGCATTTTGCAGTATCGCATGCAGTGCTGTAAACACTTCTTCCATGCCGGTAAATGCTTTTATTATTTCATTTACCAATTGGTTAGCACGATACAGTTTGTAAAAACTGTCTTCGCTAAGCACGCTGTCGCGCAGTTGTAAAAGTTTTACCTCATCTGTTAGTTCCTCAAAGTCCATTGCCGGAAAAACAATGCCTTCTCTTCTAATGTGTGCAAACTCTTCAGCGCATTGCAAGTCGCTTTTAAGTGCGCCAAAATCTATAAGCGGTGCAAGCACTTCATAGCGCATGCGCGCAGTGGGCTGCACACAATAGCCAGCCAGAATTTCTTTTATCAAATGAAATTCTAAATCTTGTGAGGCTTGCTGGTCGAAGTGATGCATGTGAAAAATTGAAGAATGATTGGTTGTTTTGTTATTGTTTTTATTTTTAAAATTAATTTTATTTCAATTCGAAAAAATTAGTTTTCAATGAAAAAAAAAGCTCCTGTAGGGAGCTTTTGTTCATTACACTACTTTATAATTCCAATGGTGTGTGTCGTTTTCTAAGCCACGTTTCAGTCGGTCTAAATAAAGGCTTATGCGCTCGGCAAATTCATTGTTGGCTGCACTTTTTAATGCATATTCCTTATCCTGGTAGCTTATGCTTTTGATAGGTGCTATGGTGGCGGCAGTGCCTACACCAAATGCTGCATCTAATTCATTTTTCTCCAGTAGGCTCACTATTTCGGCCACGCTCACTTTGCGCTCTTGCACATCATACCCCCAGTCTTTAGCTACTTCTAAAACTGTATTGCGTGTTACTCCATCTAATATAGAATCGGTAAGCATGGGTGTCAAAAGTGTTTTGCCATGCAAGAACATTACGTTCATTGTACCACTTTCTTCAAAGTAACCGTGCCCTTGGCTATCTGTCCATAATATTTGGTCGAAACCCGCATCTTTGGCTAGCTGTGTAGGCCAAAGCGAAGCACCATAATTGCCGGCAGCCTTTGCATGGCCTGTGCCTCCTTTGGTAGCGCGTGTGTAGTTGGTTTCTATTTTTACTCGCAGTTCGTTTGTATAGTATTTGCCTACGGGACCAGAAAATATTACGAACAGGTAAGTTTCGCTTGGGCGCACTCCCACAAACTCGTCTATGGCAAACATGTGCGGACGTATGTAGAGCGATTCGCCTTCGCCTGCTGGTATCCAGCTGTTATCCAGTTTTACAAGTTGGTTAAGGCCTTCCATAAAAATTTCGACAGGCAGGGCTGGCATGCACATTCTTTCTGCGCTTTTATTTAATCGCTCTGCATTTTTTTCGGGTCTAAAAATGAATACTTCACCTTCAGCATTCTTGTATGCTTTTAACCCTTCAAAAATGGCCTGGCCATAGTGCAATGCACTTATTGCCGGACTAAAGTTCATTTTGCCATATTCTACTATTTGTGCATCGTGCCACTGGCCGTTAGAATATTCTACCACAAACATGTGGTCGCTAAAGGTTTTGCCAAACCCTAAATTTTGCCAGTCTACAGTACTAATGCGCGATGCAGCAGTAGGTGTGATTTTAATATTGGAAGTAGTTGCTATCATTAAGCAAACGTTTTGTTTATTCTAAATTAATTTTTTTTCTTATTTGCTTTTTGTAGCAATTTTTCTTTTTACAAAGAGTCAATCATTATGATTCTTTAAAAAGCTTACGTGGCAAAAGTAAAGACCAAGGCTAGAAAAAACTACTATGTAGTTATTTATACTTTTTACACTTTCAGGTTGAATGGTTTAATTAAATAATTAGGGTGTTGGTGTTACCCATTCTTGGCCGTCTTCAAATATTTCTTTTTTCCATATGGGTACGGTTTGTTTTAATCTATCCATTAGGTAAGCGCACGCTTCAAATGCTTCTTGCCTGTGCTTGGCGCCCACCGCAGCTATCACAGGTATGTCGGCCACTGCGCAATGGCCAAGGCGGTGGTGCAGTACTATGGTATTTATAGGCCATTTGCTCATTATTTCTTGCGCTATTTTTTCTAACTCTGCATACACCATAGCATCATACGCCTCAAAGTGGAGGCCTGCCACAGCCTTGCCTTTGGAGTGGTTGCGCACAGTGCCCACAAATAGTACCTGACCTCCGCAGGTAACATCGTGTAGCAATTGTTGTGCGTTTTCTACCAAAAGTTTGTCGTTGCTTAATAAGAAATGATTCATGTCGGAAAATTAACAACTTTGACAGCTGTTTGTTGTTTCATGAATAATGCAATCGCTCAAAGCCTTTATTCTATTGCATTTGGCAAAATGTGGTGGTTCACATCAAAGTGATTTTCAATTTTCTAATTCTTGTGTTATCTTGCACACCATAGAAAAAAATTTTGAATTAAACCAATGCCATTTAACTCCGTATTCGGTTGGGTCTTAAGAAAACGCATTCACCAGATTGAACTTTTTATGAAGTATCCGGTGGAGGTGCAGAACGAGCTTTTTAGTTCGCTCATAGATCAGGCTGCACTTACAAGGTTTGGAATAGAGCATGGTTTTTCTACCATCAAAACAATAGATGATTTTAAAAAGGCTGTTCCCATTCGCAACTACGAAGCTTTTCTACCATACATTAATTTAATGCGCGATGGTCAGCAAAATGTAGCTTGGCCGTCACGTTTAAAATGGTTTGCAAAAAGCAGCGGAACTACAGATGCCAAAAGCAAATTTATACCTGTCACCAAAGAGGCTTTAGAGGAGTGCCACTACAAGGGTGGCAAAGATTTGTTAGCACTCTATTACCTGCAAAAGCCTGATGCCAAGGTGTACAAAGGCAAGCACCTGGTTCTTGGTGGTAGCTCTAAAGTAAACATGTTTAACGATGAAGGTTATACAGGCGATTTGTCGGCCATCATAATTAAAAACTTGCCTATATGGGCTGAGCTACGCAGAACACCCAGCCGCGACATTGCCCTTATGGACAACTGGGAGGAAAAAATAGAACGAATAGCACAAAGCACCATTTCCGATGATGTGTATATGATAGCCGGTGTGCCCAGCTGGACACTTGTGTTGCTAAAAAGAATAATAGAGATAACAGGTAAAAATGATATAAAGGAAATATGGCCTAACCTTGAATTGTTTTGGCATGGTGGTGTAAGTTTTAAACCCTACCGCGACCAATTCAAAAAGCTAATTCCTTCAGCCGATATGAATTATGTAGAAACCTACAATGCAAGCGAAGGTTTCTTTGGCATACAAGATAGATTGGGGCATGATGATATGTTGTTGATGCTTGATTATGGCATTTTTTACGAGTTTATGCCCATGACAGAATATGGCAAGCCTAACCCCCGCACTGTAACTTTAAAGGATGTAGAAGTAGGGCTAAATTATGCACTTATCATTAGTACCAATGGTGGTTTGTGGCGCTATTTGGTGGGCGATACTGTTAAGTTTACTTCCACTGTGCCATATCGCATTCAAGTAAGTGGCCGCACCAAACATTATATCAACGCATTTGGCGAAGAATTGATGGTGGAGAATGCTGACAGTGCCCTGCACAAGGCCTCGGAAGCTACCGGTGCACTGGTGCGCGACTACACTGCAGCACCTGTGTATATGAGCGATGAGGGCAGCGGAGCGCATGAGTGGCTCATAGAATTTGACCAAGCGCCAGATGATTTAGAAAATTTTACCCTCCTTTTGGACAATGCACTTAAGGCAGCCAATAGCGATTATGAAGCAAAACGAAATTTTGATTTTATTCTTAAAAAACCTATAGTGCATGCTATGCCAAGTGGCACGTTTTACAATTGGCTTAAACACAAAGACAAACTGGGTGGACAAAACAAAGTACCTCGATTAAGCAATGAAAGAGGTTTGGTGGAAGAGTTGCTTAGTACAGTGGCGATTAAATAATAAAGGCACTGTGGTATGGTTTTTAGAATGCATTGCGCTATGCCATTTAACTCCAACCTATTTGTTTTTAGTAGCAGAAATAAATGTTGTTGCATAAAATTTCGTTGCTCTCTTTAACTTATAAATGTGATACCAATATATTTTCAAATATTAGTCTTAATAGCTCAATCATTTGTGCTGGAAACGGTGGTGCCCACCACAGCCAATGATTTTATGCTGGATGAATTGGGCAATTATTTTTTCATTAGAAAAACATCGGTAGAAAAACAGAATGCCACTGGCGGTGCCACTTTTAGAACTTCAGAACTTAACTACGGCAACATAGAATACCTGGATGTTACTAATCCGCTTAAGCCATTTATTTATTACAAAGACATAAATAAAATGGTGGTGCTTGACAATACACTTAGCCAACAAGGCGATGTTATAGACCTGTTTGCGGTGGGCTACGAGCAGGTGGAAATGGTGGCAGGTTCGCGTGGCGATGCCTATTGGCTTTGGGATGCGCGCAACAGCGAACTGGTAAGAGTGGACCAAAACTTTAAGAAACTTACATCTACAGGTAATTTGTCAGTATTGCTTGGCAAGCAAATAAACCCCGCCCAATTGCTGGAACGGGGCAACCAGCTATACATGCGCGATACACTCAATGGTGTGTTTGTATTTGATGTATATGGCACCTACCGCACTGCTTTAAATATTAAAACCAAACAAGACATTCAGGTAATGAATAACACCATCATATACCATGATGAAAAAGAAGTGCATTTACTTAGCAACGATTGGATAACAGAGGTGACTATAACACTGCCTGAAAGTACCAAAGGGCGTGTGTTTTTCTTCAATCAGAAATTATATTTCTTTACAAAAAATGGTCTTGGTGTGTGGAGACAGCAAGAAACTGAAGGCGGCAAATAGTCTAAATCATGCCTGATTTCTTATGTTGATAAATTAGGATAACCACAAGAAACTAACAATCGTGAAATGCACGTGTGGTTTTACATATTTTCGCTCGCTTTAAAAATAAATTACCTCTACTATTCATGCATATAGCTATAGCCGGAAATATCGGGTCGGGCAAAACCACACTTACCACGCTGCTCGCAAAACATTACAAGTGGCAACCTCATTTTGAAGAGGTGGACGACAATCCATACCTTATTGATTTTTACAAAGACATGCAACGCTGGTCTTTCAACCTACAGGTGTATTTCTTAAAAAGTCGTTTCCGTCAAATAATGGATTTGAAAAAGAGCGGTAAAAAAATTGTACAAGACAGAACCATATATGAAGACTCATTCATATTTGCTCCAAACCTGCATTCCATGGGTCTTATGACCACCCGCGATTTTGAAAACTATACTGACCTGTTTGCAGTAATGGACGAGTTTATAACTCCTCCAGACTTGCTTATATACCTGCGTGCTTCAGTGCCTGCCTTGGTAGACAATATAGGTAAGCGCGGCCGCGAGTATGAAGAAGCTATTCGTTTAGATTATCTTACTCGTCTTAACGAGCGTTATGAAGCATGGATAAGCACCTACAACAAAGGCAAAGTACTTATTGTAGACATAGACACCAATCGCTTTCACGACAAGCCTGAAGATTTAGGAAAAATAATCTCAGGTATTGACGGTCAGTTGCACGGCTTATTCAAATAAGCCTTAGCTATACGCTAAGGTTTTGGAATAAATATTCACTGCTTCTACGGCTTCTTTCACATCGTGCACTCTTAATACGGACGCACCATTCATTAGCGCTATCATATTGGCTGCGGTGGTGCCGTTTAAGGCATTGGCCGCAACAGTGCCCGTTATGTTCTGTATCATTTTCTTGCGCGAAAGGCCAGCAAGCATGGGCAATTGAAATATGCCAAAGTCATGAAGATGATGCAACAGGGCATAGTTGTGTTCCATTTTTTTTCCAAATCCAAATCCTACATCCAGCAGTATATCCGTTACTCCTAAGCCGCGCAGTTCATTTATTTTTTCTGAGAAGAAAAAGGCTACTTCGTTCACCACATTGGTATAGTGTATTTCCTTTTGCATGGTGTGTGGCTCGCCTTGCATGTGCATAAGCACATAAGGAACTTTTAATTGTGCCACAGTGGCAAGCATGCTACTGTCTATGCTTCCGGCAGAAATATCGTTAACCATGGCTGCGCCTGCATGCACCGCCTGCAGCGCCACCTGGCTGTAAAAAGTATCTATACTAATTATACTTTCTGGAAACTCGCGGCTTATTGCATTTACACAATCTATTACTCGTGCCAGCTCCATTTCCATACTTACCCGCTCTGCACCTGGCCGTGTGCTTTGCCCACCTATATCTAATATAGTGGCGCCATCCTGCAGCATTTTTTCTGCCTTTAGTAGCACATCTTTTTCACTGGCTATGCGGCTATCTGCATGAAAGGAGTCTGGCGTAACGTTCAAAATGCCCATTACCAATGGCTTATCAGGACTTATTAAGTGCCCTTTTATATTGAGCGAATATTTAAGTTGTTCGTTAATCATATTATTTTTAATTCGCCTCCATGTTTTTTCAATAAAACAATAGCGCAAATTTGCACACAAATTATTTAATACACGTTTTGAGCAATACTTCAGCCCAATTTGACCATGTTATAAAAACATGCCGTGCGCTTTTTCTTAAAAAGACAAAAGACTATGGCACAGCATGGCGCATACTGCGCACCTCCAGCCTTACCGACCAAATTTTTATAAAAGCTCAGCGCATAAGAACCTTGCAGGAAAAAGGCGAAAGCAAAGTAGGCGAGGGCATAATGGATGAATTTATTGGTATTGTAAACTACTGCACCATGGCTCTTATTCAGTTAGAGCTAAAAGAGAATGATGCTTTGGAATTGTCTGCGGAAGAGGCAACTGAGCTTTATGACCGTCAAATAAAAATAACCAAAGAACTCATGATGAACAAAAATCATGACTATGGTGAAGCATGGCGCGAGATGCGCGTGTCATCGCTTACGGATTTGATACTGATGAAGTTACTGCGCATAAAACAAATAGAAGACAACGATGGCCAAACACTGGTGAGCGAAGGGATAGATGCTGGCTATAGGGATATGATTAATTATGCGGTGTTTGCGCTTATTAAGTTAGATTAATTCAGCACCGTATTGCGAGCATTGCATAAAGTTATTTAAGCGTTAAACCTTGTTTTTGGCTACAACCAAACAAACTTTAAATTCGTTTTAGCAAAATATTATTTTATTATTATGAAAATTTTGACCACCATTTGCAGAATCTTAGTAGGTTCTCTTTTTATTGTTTCGGGCCTTATAAAGGTGAATGATGTAATAGGCTTTGGCTACAAATTAGAAGAGTATTTTGCAGAATCGGCCCTCAATTTTCCGGGTTTGGAGCCCTATGTAATTCCTATAGCTATATTTATAGTAGTAGGCGAGGTGCTATTGGGTGTGGCTTTACTGCTAGGTGCATGGCCTAAGCTTACCACAAGTCTTATTCTATTTATGACAGTGTTTTTTCTGTGGCTTACTAACTATACAGCCAGCTGTATAGACCGCAGAGAGGCTTTCAAACCTACTACCGAAACTCCTGAATTTACTGATACATGCGTAGAAACATGCGGTTGCTTTGGCGATGCTATTCCGCTTGAGCCAAGGCAGTCGTTTTACAAAGATGTGGTGCTTTTGATTTTTGTAATACCAGTGTTTTTTGCTGCATGGCGCAGCAAGTTTAAATTGAATACATGGAAAGAGGATGCTATAATTCTTGCCGCATCTGTGGTGGTTGTAGCAGGTTTTAGTATTAAAATGTTAGATTGGATGTTCCCTATTTATTTCACCATTATAGCCTATGGACTGGCATTGCTGGTGAAAAAGTTTTTGGGCGAAAAGGTTTGGCTTATGGCATTGGTAGTGCTGGGAGTTACCAGTTACTTGCAATGCTACACCTACCAGCATTTGCCATTAAAAGACTACAGAGCATATGCCATAGGCAATAACATATTGGAGAAAACAAAAAGTGCAGAGGAACTAGGTCTTGATCCGCCTAAATATGTGTCTATGTATACACTAAAAAATTTAAATACAGGTGAGGTAAAGGAAATAGATAGTGATGCCTACCTGACGCAGCGCGTATGGGAAGACAAGAGCTGGGAAATACAAAAGGACAAAACCTATAAGAAAAAAATAAGCGATGGTTATGAGCCAAAAATTAAAGATTTTAATCCAACCAATCAGGACGGTGAAGAAGTGCGTGCACAGCTGCTAAGCGAGCCACGTGTATTTCTTATGGTTAGCAAAATGCCTGAGAAAATGGAAACAAAATATCTACCACAAATTGCTGCATTTAGTAAAGAGGCACAAGCAGATGGTGCTAAGTTTTATGCCATTACACCGGCCAGTGGCGAGGTAGTGGAGCAGTTGCGCTTTCAGCATCAGTTGCCATTCGATTTTTTAATAAACGATATGACTGAGCTGAAAATAATAATCAGAGATAATCCGGGTATTGTTTATTTAGAAAATGGTGTGGTTGTAAACATGTGGGCCGACAATGATTTGCCTGCATACAACGAGGCCAAACAAAATAACTTTAGACCCTAGTAAGTATTTTAATTTGGTCCTTAAGCTTGGCATTTGCTCTATGCAATATGTCCTATAATTCTATTTGCGTTTTGAAATTTTCGAAGCAAGTAAAAAATTTAGACAGCTCAGCTTTATTAATAGAGTAGTTGGCCTTAGTGCCAAATATGTGGCCTTTTATAAGCCCTGCACGTTTCAAATCGCGTAGGTGCTGTATTACGGTGGTTTGACTAAGCGAGGGCACTTCTATTATTCTGCCTGTAATTACATAACCTTCTTTGGCCATGGCTAACAATATAGCTACGCGCGCAGGGTGGCCTATAGCTCGCGTAAATTGCGCTAAATTCTGTTCAAGTTCGTTGAAGTGATTATTATGCATTGGCCTACGTTAACTTATGCTTCCAAAAGTCTTATTGGGATATTGTGCATAGATGACTGCCTTGTTACCAATGTGTAAAATCTTACGCCAAAAACTCAGTTAGCTTTTCATGAAATAGTGGAAATATATTCAGGTTGCTGTGCTTGCCACCAACCAAAGTGGTCATTTGCACCTGCTTACCATGTTCCACTGCATGTTTGTATAAGTTAAGGGCCGATGAGTATGGCACTATTATGTCTGCATTGCCATGAAAAATATGGATGGGACAATGCACGTGCTGCAAATAAATGTGAGACTGCATGCGATAGCGCAGTAAATACTTTACAGGCAAATAAGGCAAATACCATTGCGCCAATGAAAGAAAATTGAAATAGGGTGTTTCCAACACCAGTTTGTCTGGAGAGCGCCTGCTGGCAAGCCGTACGGCAAATCCGCTACCTAACGACCGGCCATAAATTACTTTTTGCAACCCTTCATATTTAGCAGATATTAAATCATAACAATACTCATGGTCGCGGTGCAAAATAGCCTCCGATCTGCGTCCTTTGCTTCGCCCATATCCCCTGTAGTCCAGCACAAATACATCATACCCCAACAGGCTAAGCTCTTCTGCCATAAACTGCCACCTTTTAAGACTGCCGGTGTTGCCATGCAGATAAAAAATGAGGCCTTTGGGCTGGTCTACTTTTAATAACAAACCATGAATTTTGCCTTTGTTAGGTGTGTCTATCAAATACTCCTCGGTGGGGGTAGTTAGTTTACTTTCAAATGGCTCGCCTAGAAGGGTGGGCACAAATATGAATTTTTCCTGAATAAAAAAATAAACGATGCATACCGCTACATAAAGCAGCAAAACAACACCTATAGTATTCAGCAAATAGAACATTACCTCAGATTAATGCTGCAAAATAACGCATATCTTCTGATGCTAGATATTTTATTGATGGGTTCTTTCTTCATTTAAATCATGGCTACCACACCTAATATTTTTGTCTCTATAAAGTTTTTTCTTAAATAAATCTCAGAGCTTTTTGACTTAGGTTTGGTTTTATATGCCCATTATCAGTCCTTTAGATGGTCTTTTGCCAAAAATTGTCTACTTACTGACCAATTGTGTCAAAAAAACTTGAGGTTGGATGCTTAAGTGTATGATTTTCAGAGTTTTTGGCTAGGTGAACTGGCCGGGTTATTCACAAATTATACTAAAGGCTAAAGTGGAGTTATCTTTGCGCACTTTTTTACTACGAATACTTTCAAGATGACGCTGGAATCTTTTGATTTGCTGGAGATAAAGGAAGGCAAGAAACTTTATGACTACCAAGCTGATGCACTCGAAAAAATTTTCGATCGCCTCCGCAAATTTCCTGATAACTATAACCTATGTTTTCAGCTACCTACGGGTGGCGGTAAAACTGTTATTTTCTCTGAAATAGCCAAGCGCTACATCAAAGAAACTGGCAAAAAGGTGATGATTCTTACTCACAGAGTGGAATTATTGGCCCAAACCTCCAGACACCTGGACGATATAGGTGTGAAAAACAAAATCATTGTGAGCAAGGTGAAAAACCTGCCCGATGAGAAAAAGTACCAATGCTTTGTGGCCATGGTGGAAACCCTCAACAATCGCCTGCGCGATGAGAAGATGGATTTTGACAACCTGGGTCTTGTAATAGTGGATGAGGCACACTACAACTCGTTTCGCAAACTATTTAAGTGGTTTGAGCAGCAGGTGATAGTAGGTGTTACGGCCACTCCGCTAAGTAGCAATGTCCAATTGCCACTGCACGAAAACTACCAGGAACTTATTGTAGGCGAAAGCATATCTAATCTTATTGAGCGTGGTTTTCTTTCCAAAGCCACTACATATAGCTACGATGTGAGTTTACACTCCCTAAAGATTGGTATAAATGGTGACTACACCGTAAGCAGTTCTGAAAAGTTGTATGGCAACTTTTTTATGCAGGAAAAACTGCTGTATGCATACGAGCAGAAGGCTATGAGCACCAAAACTCTCATATTTAATAATGGTATAAATACCAGTAAACAAGTGCTCCAAATGTTTACTGATGCGGGATATGAGGCTAAGCACCTTGACAATACGAATACAGAGCAAGAGCGGAAAGATATTTTGGAGTGGTTTAGAAAAAAGAAAGACGCTATTCTTACTTCTGTATCTATCCTCACTACAGGTTTTGATGAACCTACTGTGGAAACCATTATCCTCAACAGAGCAACCAAATCGCTCACACTCTACCATCAAATGATAGGGCGCGGAAGCCGTGTTATACCAGGCAAAACCGATTTTACCGTAATAGACCTGGGGAATAACGCACGCAGATTTGGCCTATGGGAAAGCCATATGGACTGGCCGGAAATTTTTCGCCATCCTGAGGCATTTATGGACACCATAATTAGCGATGAGCAAATGGAAAAAGAAATGGTGTATGAAATGCCATTGGAAATACGAGAAAAGTTTCGCAATTCTCCTTCCATTAGTTTCGATATACGCGAGGAGTACGTGCGCATAATGCGCCTTGGTGGTCGCACCAAAGATGTTTTGGACAAAAGCATCAATCAACATACACGCATAATTGAAGAAAACTGCAAGGATTACTACTCAGCATTAGAATTAGTGCGCCTTTTGGAACCAGACATTAAAAGCCGTGTAAAGCACTACAGCTACTGCATAGCAAGAAGCACAGAGAGCTACTTAAGCTGGATAAAAGAAGAGTACACTCGCAAGCTGCAGCAAAATTTGCGCGGCCGTTTTAATTAAATAGAAAAACTAAAAGTTTATATTTTTCAATTAAGCTGGAATTTGGTTGAAAAATTATTGTGACAACTATCATACTGAGAGGGCTTAATTATTCGTTTTGTCCCCATCTTTGAAATGTGTTTTTACAAAGCAACCTTTATTTTAGTAACTTAATAAAAGGAAAAAAATGAAAATCAAGACTGATAATATTTTTCAGGTAATAGAACTTGAAGCTCCTGTAAGCGAAGTGTACAAAGCTCTTACAGATGCTAATTTGCTAACCCGTCTTACTGGCATGTCGGCCCAAATGGATAGCCACGAGGGAGGTGTTTTTCATGCTTGGAATAACAAATGCCATGGCTACATCATGCG
>JANOXJ010000014.1:0-2722 GCA_031418455.1 Flavobacteriales bacterium
ATGTGAGCGACACTCCATTTGCATATCAATTCTTGTTTAACAATCCTTTCGATCCGGTGCACAATAGCGACTTTGCACAAGGCATAGCAGCATTTAGTGTAGCCACTTTCACCTTTGAGGATGCTTACCAGTATTACCAAAACAATGCGCAGAAATATGCCATGACAGGCATGGGCGTAAGTTTAAATGGTGTGCCATTGGCAGCAGTGGCTAACGACCCCGATGTAATTTATGACCTGCCACTTACCTATGGCAACACCGGTAGCTCCAATACAGAAATGGCTTTTGACATTCCTACTATAGGCTACTGGGGTATCATACAAAACAGAACCTATGAAGTGGATGGCTGGGGCACGTTGCTCATGAACAACATGAGTTTTGATGTTATTCGTGTGCGCTCTGTCATAAATGCTACTGACTCTATATACACCGAAATATTTGGCGGTGGCTTTGGTTTTAATCTACCACGCCCTGAGGCTATAGAATACAAATGGCTAAGCCCTGACTATAGCGTGCCTGTGTTGCAGATAAACACTTCAGCGGGTATTGTAAGCACAGTAGCTACTGCTCCTGTTTTTGAAACTGCAGTGCGAGAATTGGCAATGGATGTGCAGCTATATCCAAACCCTGCAACCAATGTTTTAAATATAAATTACCAAGGCTTGCAAACTAACGTTACCATTACTGACATGCAAGGCAGAGTAGTGGACAGTTTTAAAATGAGCAGCAACAAATCTTTAGACACTAGCAACTGGCCTGCAGGCATATACTGCATAAAAATGCAAAGCGCACAAGGCGAAATAGTAAAACGATTTGCTAAACAATAAGCAAGATTAGTCGCACTGATAATCTAAATACTCGGTGCCGGGCGTGCAGAAGTTTAAGCCCATGGTGTGCGAGTTAGCATAAGAACCACACAGCGCGTGCAAGTTGCCTATTTGTGGATTGCCACCTGCTGAGTTGCTCACTACTTTTAAGTTGAGCAACGAGCGCTGACTGCGGGCACCAAATAAACCAAGCCCATTACTAACGTTAGTATAAGAAGGGCGTTCTTGCACTATGCCCGATACGGGCGAGTTTACTTCTATATATGTATTCAGTTGGTCGTTGCCCATGCTCATAAGCACATCAAAACAACGAGTGTCGCTGCCATCAAAGAAGCCTATCTGGCGTTTTATATTTGGGTTAGCTTCTAATGTGTTTTGCAACAATGTGAAGAACGACTCACCACTAAATTCTATTTCATACTGGTCAGTTATTTGACTATCGTCAGCCTTGTATTTGCCAGCATTAAAATCTACAAATTTGTCGGTAATTACAGGAGTGCCTGTATGCTCCGGATTGTCGTACAAAAATTCTTTGTAATGAAAACGAATAATGGCCTCGTATGATTTAGCACCTTGTGCACCATACCATTTTATGCGAGCACTTTGTGTGTAGGTAATGCTATTAGCAGAGCCCGATGCAAAGTTGATAGTAGTAGCTATTTGCGGTTGTGTAAATTGTAGTTCAGATGCATTTATAATATTGGTTTCAGCATACACATCTTCTTTGTCTTTAAAATCTATTTCCAAGCGGTAAGTAGAGGCCTCATCTAAGCCACCTGCAGGAGGTACAAAGTAATAAAGTGTTTGCTCAGGACCGTAAAAAATGCCATTCACACTTTTGTTGCTGGTAGTTATAGCGGTCAGGTTCCATTCTTCCACAGGGCTGCCATCGTAGTAGCGCACTACTTTTTTCGATATAAAATCGTCTTCAGAATATTCTGAACTGTCGCGCACTTGTGCATATGTAAGATTGTTGTCACTGCCTAAGAATGTGCGGTTTATCTTTATCCACTGTGTGTCCAGTGCATTGGTTACACCATCGGCATTGGCATCAGCATCCAGCAAACCGAATATAACTGTGGTGCTTTTGTAGGGTGCATTTAAGTCCACATCGCTTTCGCAAGAGGCGAGGGCTACCAAACAAACTACTGTTATTGCAAAAAAGGAATTTCTGAAAGACAACACGTTCATAGCAAAATTTTTCATATGTGGCAAATGTATCCTACGCAGAGGAAATTAAAATTTATTAATGGCACAAAAATCCGTCAAACTTAGCAGCCCTAAGGCCTGCAAAATGATGAGTGGTCTATGCAAGTGATGTAATGAAGCGGATGGTATCTACCCCATCAGCATAATCCCACAGCTGCGGAGTTTGGGCCTGGCCAAAGGGTATGTGGGTACTACTTACCACACATTGTATTTCCTGCTCATGCTCGGCTATGGCATCATACGCCTGTTGTATGTTGGTGTAGTAGGTGTAAAAAAGGCTGGCCGTGGGCGAGGCTATGCGCTCATCTTTTTTAAGCAGTATAAAACCATTGTCCAGCAAATCTTCCATATTCAGCAGCCACACTGCCTTGTTGTAGTCATAGTTGTTAGCATATTTATTGTGATTTACCACATGGCCAAAGGAGAATATGCCATTGAAGAGCTTGTCCAGATTATACCCTTCCGGCAAAAATATGCGGCTAATGTTGCGACAGCCCAGCCCAAAATAATCGAATACATCGTGGCCAAGGGCAGTAAGCTCTTCGGGTGTTTCGTTGCCGGTGAGCACCGCCACACTGGTTCTGCTTTTGCGTATTATGTGTGGCACATCTTTAAAGTAGTAGTGAAAGTAGCGCGAGGTATTGTTGCTGCCGGTGGCTATTACCGCATCATAACCCGCCAGGCGG
>JANOXJ010000015.1:0-2085 GCA_031418455.1 Flavobacteriales bacterium
ATAGTCTATAAGTTGTTGTTCAAAATAGGCTGCGCCATAGCGCCAGTCTAACTTTAAGTCGTTGCACAAATAGCTGGCTACATTTTGTCGGCCGCGGTTGCTCATAAATCCGGTTAGTTTTAACTCCATCATGTTGGCATCAATAAAATCATTGCCTGTTTGTCCATGCATCCATGCATTAAATTTTTGTGCATTGTGCTGGCCCGTGGCAAGGTCCATGGTTTTAATACCGTTTTTTAAAAACAAACTGCGGCCATGTTTTTTCATCATGAACCTAAAATAGTCGCGCCATAACAGTTCAAAAACTAACCAATAGGTTGATTCGTTTGCACCAAATTGCTCCTCGTATTTTTTTATGGCGGCATACACCTCTCTTGGCGACAAGCATCCTACACTTAGCCATGCCGAAAGTTTGGAAGAGTACCTTTCGCCAATCATACCATTCCTTGTTTCTTTATAGTTAGAAAGGGCTTTGGTTTCAAATAGGTAATAGTTCAATCGTTTTAGAGCTGCGCTTTCGCCACCTTCAAATATCATTGCAGCTCTGTTGTCAAGCGCCAAAGGTGCTAGGCCTAATTGCTCTATAGTAGGGAGCAACAATGGCTCTATAGCAGGCCAATGAAGGCTTGTTGGTTTTTCAAATGTTTTTCTTACCGTTGTTTCTTTTTCTATTTTCTTGCGGAATGCTGTAAACACATCGGGTATGTCTTTCAGAGAAAATGGCAAGTCGGTGGCATGGTACAGTGTGCTTGTGCTATAAGTTTCTAATGTGCATTTTATTTTCCATAGTGCATTTTCTACCAAGTCTTGTGTTTGTCGTTCTTCAGTGGCTACCTCTTTTTTGGCAAACACTTTTTGCACATCGAATTTTTTTGCGATTGCTGCTATTTCCACTTCGGGGGCGCCTGTTACCACTGTAAGACCGGAGCCTATGTCTCTTAAATTTTTATCCAGATTCTTTAAAGAATCTAGTATGAATTGTGCTCTGAAACTTCCTGTTTTAGCAAAGCCATAGGCTGTGGTGCTGTAATGTTTTGGGTCTATACAATATACAGGTATTACCTCAAACTGTTGCGCTACGGCCTGCACCAATGTTTCATTGTCGTGCAATCTTAAATCTGTTTTAAACCAAACTATGGCCTTCTTCATTTACAAGTCATTTATGTGTGTTAAGTAGTGCTGTGCTTGTTCTAACAATGCTGTTTTGGCTGCCGGTTGCATTTTGTGCCACACATTATACATCATGCCTATGCGTGGGTTTTTAGCAAGCTTAGCTTCATGCTTGTCGTAAAAATTCCAATACAAACTATTGAAGGGACATGCTTTGTCTCCAGTTTTTTTGGTGTGGTCGTAGTAGCATGAGCTGCAATACGAGCTCATTTTATGCATGTAGGCAGCGGAGCTTACATAAGGCTTAGTACCCACTATACCACCATCTGCAAACTGGCTCATGCCGCGGGTATTGGTTATTTCTACCCACTCCAGAGCATCTATGTATATACCCAGGTACCACGCATCTACCTCATCAGGATGCACACCTGCAAGTAGTGCAAAATTACCTGTCACCATGAGCCGCTGTATGTGATGCGCGTAGGCAAATTGTAACGACTGCTGAATGGTGTTTTTCAAACAATTCATTTTGGTTTTACCGGTCCAAAACCACGAAGGCAATTTCTCAGTATGCTCAAAATAATTTAACGTGTTGTAGGAAGGCATCTGATGCCAATATATGCCTCGCATATATTCTCTCCATCCTATTATCTGCCTTACAAATCCTTCTAACTGATGATACTCTATGGTGTTGGGAGAGCGCTCGTAGGCTGCTATGGCTTTGTCTATTACCTCTTTGGGCGATAGTAATTTTATATTCATAGCAAACGACAAACGCGAATGATAAACTGACCACTCTTGTGGCGCCATTGCATCTTGAAATGTGCCAAAGAGCGGCAAGCAATATTCTATAAAGTAATCAAGCAAACTAAGCGATTGTGCTCTGCTAACCGGCCATATGAAATGCTGGCTGTCCACTTCCCCAATGGTTTTTACACCCGCCACTCTTATTTCATCTTCTATATGTTTTAAGTG
>JANOXJ010000016.1:0-12048 GCA_031418455.1 Flavobacteriales bacterium
ACCTCGTCCAGTTTTATTCTGCTTTTGTATGTGCGGCCTTTGTTGTTTTTTTCCTTTACTTCCAAGTAGGATAGGCTGCTGTCCAAATACTCGCGCTTGCGAATTTTGTACCTGTGCTTCTTACCATTTTGATGTTGCAAGTAGTGGTAAAAATGATGAGTGTCGTAATACAGAGTTTCATACCGGCTTTGTCTAACACTGTTTATTTCAAGTACCTTGTAACTTGCGCTCAGGTCTGGCAAAATCTCTTTCAACTCTTGCGCATTAAACATAAATTTTGTGTCAGTGCGGTTCATTAGCTGCACGCCATCCATTTCTGCAAGCGTTATGGGCTCAAAGGCTAATAATATGTTTTCTAATGAAATGGGCACTAACTTTATGTTTGCGATTTAATAACGTTGGTAAAACAAAGCCAAAACACTCTATTAATACAAATCATAATTTAATTAGCTTGGCTTCCTTCCTTCAAATTAAATACATAGTTGACTGTTTAACCTCCATTTTTTACCTGTTGCTTAACTTTGTTCTTTTACTGCATTAAAGATGTCTGAAACTTCCTTTATATACTCTCCAGAAGATCCGGCTGCTATAGCCTCAAGGTTTATTAATAATACCTCTCAAAATTTGTTTTTAACCGGCAATGCGGGTACCGGAAAAACCACGTTTCTAAAGCATGTAATAGAGCAAACACATAAAAAAGTGGTGGTAGTGGCCCCTACTGGCATAGCCGCACTCAACGCGGGTGGTGTAACTATTCATAGTATGTTCCAGTTGCCCTTTGGCAGCTTTGCACCGGTAAGAAAATTGCCCTTCGTACAGGGCAATTATGGCAGAATACACGATACCGATGCTATTGTAAAAAACATGCAAATGAATGAGAGCAAGCGCCAACTTATAAAGGAAATGGAGCTGCTCATAATAGACGAGGTGAGCATGCTAAGAGCTGATTTGCTAGATGCTATAGACTTTGTTTTGCGTTTTGTTCGCAGAAAAATGAATAATGCATTTGGTGGTGTGCAGGTTCTTTTTATTGGCGATATGCTACAGCTACCTCCGGTGGTAAAAGAGGATGAGTGGGGTTTTCTTAAGCAGTATTACAACTCGCCTTTCTTTTTTGATGCTCAGGTAATAGCTAAAAACGGTTTGGTATATGTGGAGTTAGAAAAAATATACAGGCAAACCGATAATAGATTTATAAGCCTGCTCAACAATTTGCGCAACAACATTATTACCAATGAAGACAAGGAGTTGCTCAACCAATATTACAAACCTAACTTTAAGCCCAGCCACACCGAAGGGTACATAACACTTACTACGCACAACCACAAAGCCGATAAAATAAACAAGGCTGCACTAGAGGAGCTAACCGCCCCCAAGGCGTCATACAGAGCCTCAGTAGATGGCGATTTTGGTGAGTTCATGTATCCGCTGGACACATTATTAGAATTAAAAGTGGGTGCTCAAGTAATGTTTATTAAAAACGATCTCTCGCTTGATAAGAAATTTTATAACGGAAAAATAGCTACGGTAACCAGCCTGGATTCTGATACTATAGAGGTAAAATGTGCTGGTGAAGAACACGCAATAGAAGTAGTTCAACACGAGTGGGAACATAACAAATTTTATTTAAACGAAACCAATAATGAGATAGAACAAAAAACAGTTGGTTCATTTAAACACTATCCCCTTAAGCTGGCGTGGGCCATTACCGTGCACAAAAGCCAGGGCCTAACCTTTGACAAGGCCATTATAGATGTGCAAGACGCCTTTGCATCGGGTCAGATTTATGTAGCGCTGTCGCGATTAAGATCGTTAGACGGTTTGGTGCTTACCTCTGCTGTGCCTGGCAATGCATTTAAGGTGGAACAAAACGTTATTGATTTTGCAAAATCAAAACTTGATAAAGAAGTGTTGATGAATCAAATAAAAAATGACACCAATGTTTTTTTGCATCATCAGCTACAACAAAGTTTTGACCTGACTCCACTATACAACACCTGGCTGCTGCATGCTAATAGCTACACTAAAGAAGAAAACAGATCGCGCAAGCAAAGCAGCGCAGAATGGGCTGTGCAGCGCGTGCAAGCCATCAAAGAAATTAAAAATACTACAGACAAATTTTTGGCCCAACTCTTACACATTTTGTCTGAGCAAAAAGAAGATTATTTAAACTTTATGCAAGAACGCCTTGTAGCCGCGCTTAATTACTACGAGCCAAAACTAAAAGAGCAAAGCATAGAGGTGTTTAAGCAAATGGAGTCAATAAGCAAAGACAGTGGAGTAAAAGAATTTTTGCAGGAATTACAAGAGTTGGAAACAGCCCAGTTTGAACAGCTGAAGCATATGCGAAAAGCGGTAGCTTTGGTAAAAGCCATAGCTGACGGACGCGAGTTAACTAAAAAAGAAATAAATAAAATAAATCCTGATAGCGAACGAATGATGATGGCTATAAACGCCCAGCAAATGATTCAATCGCAAAAAAAACCCGGGCGCAATGGCGCGGCCAACCCCGCTCGAAAAAGAAAAACCACAACTCCATCTGACAAACCGAAAAAAGAAAAGGGCGCAACACAACGCGAGTCGCTAGAAATGTTTAAGCTAGGTAAAAGCGTGAATGAAATAGCAGAAGATCGGAAGCTTACACCTACAACCATTTTTGGGCACCTGGCTGGTTTTGTAACCACTGGCGACTTAGCCATGGAACAACTGGTACCTGCCGAAAAAATAGAGTCTATTAATAAAGCCATAGAAGAATATCCTGAATCGTTGGTAACACCGCTTAAAGCATTGCTTGGCGATAGCTATAGCTACAACGAAATAAGCTTAGTGATGAATGACAGGAAAAAGAAAGTAGAGGAATCTTAAGGCTATTTTTTTTCTAATCCCAAATACCCGAGCGCTCCAATTTTATTTTTTCGTTGAAGAAAATTTTTGTGGCTTGCTCAAAAGAGGTCGTAAAATCTGAAACAAAAAATTGATCGGTGCCTTGTTTGCTTTCGCTGCAAAGCTGTTCTTTTTCTAAAATGCCTTTAAGTTTTCTGGCCACTATCTCTGCTGAGTCTAAAATTTTCACCTTGCCATTGTAAAACTTATTTATCTCCTTTTTTATTAGCGGATAGTGGGTGCAGGCCAGCACCAGAGCGTCTATACCCTCGAGCAATGCATCACTTAGATACTGTTCTATTACCGCACCACTTATGTTGTCGCTAAAAAAACCTTCCTCTATCATAGGCGCTAGTAGCGGTGTAGCCAGCGCGCTGTATTGCAATGTAGGTTTTCTTCGGCTTAGTTTTTCCTGATACACTCCGCTGGCTATGGTAGTTTTAGTGGCTATTATACCCACCTTTTTTATATCGTCATCGGCTATTACAGCCTCTACCATAGGGTCTATTACGTTTATTACAGGCACGCTTCCCCTGTGCTGGTCGCGCAGCGTTTCATAGGCCGCAGCAGAGGCAGTGTTGCAAGCTATTACTATGGCTTTGCATTTTTTTTCTTGCAATAAAAATTCTGTAATGCGTGTAGCATAAATCTGAATCAACTCGCGCGACTTGTCGCCATAGGGCATGTGGGCCGTGTCGCCAAAATACACCAGCTTCTCGTTGGGCAATTGTCGCCTTATGGCAGCAGCCACTGTAAGGCCACCAATGCCTGAGTCAAATATGCCTATGGGTTGGTCTGTTTGTATGCTCACTTTTAGTGCAAAAAAATGGAGATTGGAACGGCTATTAGTTGGGCATAAAATTAAGTAAAATAAAACTGCGCCTATCAAGTTCTATCTTGCCCGCCCGCATGCGCCACACTTTTGTAACCAACTTAATACTGCTGCTAGCTCTAAACCTGCTGGTAAAGCCCTTCTATATACTCGGCATAGAGGCCGAGATACAGAACCGTGTAGGGCCTGAGGTGTTCGGCAGCTACTTCGCGCTTATTAATTTTTCGTTTTTGCTAAACATATTGCCTGACATGGGCACCTCTAACTGGAATACACGACACATAGCACAAAACACACATCTGCTTGGCAAGCATTTTTCTCGAATTTTCACCTTGCGTATAGCGCTCTCCGGATTATATATTTTGGTAGTTGGCATAGCAGCTTTGCTACTAAACTATACTCACGAGCAGCTTTACATGCTGGCCCTGCTGGCCATTTGCCAGCTCTTTGCGGGCATGATTATTTTCTTGCGTTCCAATCTTACAGGCCTTCATTTATTTAAACAAGACAGTTTAATAAGCGTGCTGGACCGCGCTCTATTGGTGGGCATGATGGCGCTGCTATTGTGGGGCAATTTTACCGATGTAAGTTTTAGAATTGAATGGCTGGTGTATGGCCAAACCATAGCATATGGCATCACGTTTTTTACCGCACTATTTTTTGTAGTGCGCAAGTCTGGAGCTGTAACTCTCTCGCTAGACAAGGCTTTCAGCGCATCGGTTCTAAAACAAAGTTTCCCATTTGCAGTGCTCATTTTTATATCTATGATAGCTTATAGACTGGATACCGTAATGCTGGAGCGCCTGCGTGGCAAGCAAGAGGCCGGAGTGTATGCTATGAGTTTTCGTTTTTTCGAAGCTGTCAATATGATATCCTATCTATTTGCCGTATTGCTTTTGCCCTTATATGCGCGCATGCTTAAACACAAGCAGGATGTGGGCCCGCTGGTTAAGCAGGGTTTTCAAATTATGTTTTGTGGTATTTTCATTGTTACTATCGCTAGCGGCTTTTATGGCAACGAAATTCTCCATTTGTTTTACAACCATGTAGAGCCTGGTAGTTCCATTACGTTTTTCCTGCTCATGTGCTCTGCACTGTTTTTCTCGCTTCAGTATATTTTCGGTACGCTTATTACGGCAAGCGGCAAGCTTAGACCTCTCATCATTATTGCTGTTATAGGCATGCTCACCAATGTTGTTCTCAATTCCATATTCATTCCTCTGCATGGCATAAAGGGTGCTGCGCAAACCAGTTGCATAACTCAGTTGGCAGTGCTGGTAGCGCAAATAGCTGTGGTATGGCGCCAATATGGGCTAGACAAGCCTTTGCGCATGTTTTTGCAAACCCTGCTTTACGCCCTGCTATGTATTTTTTATGGGTATTTTTTAACGTGGAATACAATAAACCCCTCATCTCTCGTTTGGTCACTCGCCCTGTTTGCCGCAGGCTGTTTGGTGCTTGCTGCCATTACGGGCATGCTTAGCATAAAACGATTTGTAGCTTTAGTACGCCAACAACCTTAAGGCCATTAACTTTGACCGCCATAACCAACTATTGATTTATTTTTCATCCTCATTATGTCATCAACCAACTTTGAACCCAACACGCCCAATCTGGATTCTACTAACTTATTTGTTCTTCTCATAAAATGGCGCAAACCCATAATAACCGTGTGCGCTGCGGCCGCTGTGCTTTCGGCAGTGGTAAGCTTGCTTATGAAGGAGAAGTACAAGAGCGTGGTAACCATGTATGCTGAACAACAGCACTCATTTGGTGCACAGCTGTTGGAAGATGTAAAAACTGAAGACATACTGGCTTATGGTGAAGAAGAAGATGCCGAGCGCCTGCTGCAGTTGCTTAACTCAGACCAGGTGCGCAACAAGGTGGTGGAGAAATACAACCTTTGGGAAGTGTATGATATAAAGCGTGAGGACCGCGGTGCGCACTCCCTCATAGCCCGCGAATACTCTGATAATGTAACTGCCAAGCTTACCAAGTTTGGCTCAGTAGAAGTAGCTGTAATGGACCAAGATCCGCAACGCGCAGCTAATATGGCCAATGACATTGCCCTTTTTGCTGACAGCGTTTCTAACAAAATGCGCAGCGACCGCGCTCTTCAAGCTTTTAAATATGCCGAGAACTCACTTGTAAATCTGCAAACTGAAGTGCAGGTAATGGAAGATTCTATGAAGGTGTTGCAGGAAATGGGTGTGTATAGTTATATAGATCAGGTAGCAGCGCTTACCGAACAGTACGGTACTGCACTCGCTACAGGCCACCCAGACAGAGCGCAGCTCATTAAAGATAAAATGGATTTTTTGTCGAAGTACGGCACCGCATATAACAAGCTATACATGCGCTTAGAAGAATCGTACGAAAAATTAGGTGTACTCAAAAAGAGGTACGACCTTATGATGATAGACGTAAATAGCGATATACCCTGCATGCGCATTGTAGACTACGCTAGTGCTGCCGATAAAAAATCTTACCCAATTCGTTGGCTTATTGTGGCTATGAGCACCGCTAGTGCTTTTGTGTTTGTAGTAATAGCGCTGTTAATCTGGGACAACTTTAAGCGCCTTCGTGCAGAGGGAAGAATTTAAATTTTTTTTACTTCGCAATGATGGATCGCTTAGCACAAGGAGCTAATTCTCTTTCTGCCGCTTCTGAAAACAGCGGTAGCAAAATTTCCTTGCGCTGGATATATGCCTTATCTGCAGTATTCGTTACATCGCTTTGCATAGCTATTTACAACGATTTTCTTTACGCGCTTCTGGTACCATTAGCGTTGGTGGTGGTGTGGGCCGCCTTTTTTAAGTTAGAATACTTAGTGCTTTTTGTTGTCATGTTCACACCCCTATCGCTTAGTTTAGAGGCTCTGGATATTGGGGGCATAGGCATGTATTTGCCCACAGAACCGCTCTTGGCGGGCATACTTGTGCTTTTTTTCTTTAAACTTATTTCAGGCAAAAGCATAGACAAACAAGTATTTAAACACCCGCTTAGCTATGCCATATATGCCTACCTTGTTTGGATGGGTCTTACGTGCATTACCAGCGAATATCCTTTGGTAAGCCTTAAATTCTTAATCACGCGGTTGTGGTTTATTGTGTCTATGTATTTCATAGCCGCTCATATGTTTCGCGATATCAAAAAAATTAATTGGTATTTGCTCTTTTATTTATTTCCTCTTTTTTTAGTTGTTATATACACTGTTGCAAGGCACGCCCAGCATGGTTTCGATAAGGACTCATCGCACTGGGTTATGGAACCATTGTTTAAAGACCACACCAGTTATGGAGCAGTGTTGGCCATGTACTTTCCTGTTATGATTGGGTTGCTCTTGCGCAAACACATGAATCTGTTATTGCGCACGTTGTTGGTCATTGGTTTTATTATTCTATCTGCTGGCATTATTTTATCTTATACACGTGCTGCATGGTTATCCATTCTTGGTGCTGCAGGCATATTAGTTATTATGATGTTGGGTATAAAACTGCGTACGTTTATTTTTTCTATTTCGGTCATTGGTGCCTTTATGTTTTTTAGTTGGGATGATATACAGGTGTCGTTAGGCAAAAACAAACAAGAGAGTAGCGACAAGTTGGAAGAACACGTTGGTTCTATATCTAACGTAAGCAGTGATGCCAGCAATTTAGAACGGCTTAACCGGTGGAACTGCGCATTAGAAATGTTTAAGGAAAGACCGTTGGTAGGCTGGGGTCCGGGCACCTACCAATTTGTTTATGCCCCATTTCAGCGCAGCAAAGACCGCACAATTATTAGCACCAACCAGGGCGATGGTGGCAATGCACATAGCGAATACCTGGGGCCACTTTGCGAGGAGGGATTGTTGGGCACTGTTTTATTTATAGCGCTTTTATACACAGTGAGCGGTCTGGCGTTTCGCCTTTTTCATTCTGCTCATTCGCATGATATCAAGTTGCTTATTGCCTCGGTTTATTTAGGGCTTATGACTTATTTCATACATGGTGTTCTCAACAATTATTTAGATACCGACAAAGCCTCCATTCCCTTTTGGGGGTTTATGGCCATACTTGTAGCCATTGATATTTATCACAATCCAAGCCCTGTAAAGCAGGCTGAATAACCTTTCTGTTTTTGCCTTTTACTTTTCCATTAATCTAATAAGGAAAAAAAATCGATGAATCATTTGCACAAATTCAAATACAAATCGGTTTGGATTTTTGCCATGGCTTTTTTTGTCTATTTTATTTTTTGCCTTCCTGCTACATTGTTTAGAAAGCCCTGCAGCACTATACTGTATGCTGCTAATGGCAATTTGCTAAGTGCACAAATAGCACAAGATGGTCAGTGGCGATTTCCTATGCGCGACACGGTGCCAGTAAAATTCAAAGAGTGCTTGCTGCGGTTTGAAGACAAGCATTTTTACCATCACAGTGGTGTGTATGCACCGTCCATATTAAGGGCTATAAAACAAAATATATCCCAACAAAAAGTGGTCAGTGGTGCTAGCACCATAACCATGCAAGTAGTGCGCTTAAGCCGCAACAATACCTCGCGCAGCGTGCTGGAAAAAACCTTTGAAATGATACGAGCCATGCGTTTGGAATGGCGTTTTACCAAAGAAGAAATACTAGCGCTATATGCTGCCAATGCACCTTATGGTGGCAATGTAGTGGGTATAGATGCTGCCGCGTGGCGCTATTTTGGGCGCAAGCCAGAGCAACTTTCGTGGGCGGAAAGTGCCACTCTTGCTGTATTGCCCAATGCCCCTTCGCTCATTTTTCCGGGAAAAAATCAAGAGCTGTTGTTGGCCAAAAGAAATAGAGTTTTAAAAATGTTGTTTGATGATGGGCATATAGACCTTCAAACATTTGAACTTTCCTGCTTAGAGTCTTTGCCCCAAAAACCTTTTGCTCTGCCGCAAACAGCGCAACACTTGCTAAACACACTTACCAAAAAAAACGGCAAGGGCAAGCGCTACAACACTACCATAGACTACAACTTGCAAATACTAGCAGCAGAAAGGCTGCAACTAACCATGCCCCAGCTGGAGGCTAACCTTGTGCACAACGCGGCTATAATGGTAGTAGAGGTGCGTACAGGAAACGTGCTGGCCTACATAGGCAATGCGCACGATGCTGAAAATAAATACGGCAACATGGTAGATATAATACAAGCTCCGCGCAGCACCGGCAGTATTCTAAAACCATTTTTATATGCCGCCATGCTCAAAGATGGGCTTATGCTTCCTAACTCTTTGTTGCCCGATGTGCCTATTCAGTTCGATAATTTCGCACCGCAAAATTATGCTGAAACTTTTGATGGGGCTGTGCCTGCAAGCCGCGCTTTGTCGCGCTCGCTCAATGTGCCCGCGGTGGTTATGCTTAAAGAATATGGGTATCCCAGATTTTATCATTTACTGCAAAAATTAAAATTCACTACCTTAACTAAACCTGCCGACCACTATGGTCTTTCGCTCATATTGGGCGGTGCAGAGGGCAGCCTTTGGGACATAACGCATGCTTATGCCGGCATGAGCAGAGCACTTGTAAATTACAGCGAGTACAACGGCAAGTATTTAGAAAATAACTACGACACGCAGCACACCATTGCCAACCAAGGCGGCAAGTCATTGCCCGCTTTTAACCCTACTCCACCGCTAGATGCGGGAAGTATATGGTGCACATACAAAGCGCTGCTGGATGTAAACAGGCCCGACACAGAATTGGGGTGGGACGCCTATTCATCGTCAGCACCTATAGCATGGAAAACCGGAACAAGTTTTGGCAACAGAGATGCATGGGCTGTAGGCACCACACCAGAATATGTGGTGGGTGTGTGGGTGGGTAATGCCGATGGACAAGGGCGCCCGGAGCTTACAGGAGTAACTGCGGCTGCACCTATTCTGTTTGACATATTCAGCCTGCTACAACATAGGTCGTGGTTCAAAACGCCTTATGATGATTTAGTAAAAATGCCGGTATGCCACGAAAGCGGTATGCGATGCGGCATGTATTGCACCGCTGCAGACACTATTTATACGCCTTTAGGAGGTGCACATTCGGCCTCTTGCACTTTCCATCAGCTCATTTATACCGATGAGTTTAAAACACACCGCCTTACTACCAACTGCGCAAAGCCTAACGAAATGGTGAAACAACACTGGTTTGTATTGCCTGCTGTGCAAGAATATTATTATAAAGCAAGGCATCCGGAATATGCCTCTTTGCCTCCATTTGCTGCCGCTTGTGGCTCCAGCGAATCCTCACCCATAGGTCTTATTTATCCAAAAAGCGATGCCACGATTTTCATACCAAAAAACTTGCGTCAAGAATATGAAAAGGTGGTAATACAAGCCACACATCGCGATGCGCATGCCACACTCTATTGGCATTTAGACAACGAGTTTTTAGGCGAAACAAGGGGTATACACGATATGGAAATTCACCCAATGGCGGGCAAGCACACACTTACACTTGTAGATGCTTCAGGCGAAAGTTTAATCAAGGTAATTGAAATTATTGAGCGGTAGATTTAGTCAAACTTTCAGCTTTGTATTAGTCACTAAAAAAACAAAAAAGCCAACTCATGAGTTGGCTTTTTTAAAATTATATTTTTCTGTTCTAAATCAATAGCGCTTTATCTTAAGCTTTTGTCCTACAGCAAGTTTGTTCTCACGCAAGCCGGAGTTTAGCTTCTTTATCTGATCTACCGACACGCCTTTAGCGCTTGCTATTTTGTATAGCGTATCGCCCTTTTGTACTGTGTAGTATTTATATTGTCCTTGTGGTTCGGCCTTTTTTACCGGTGCTTTTGTAGTAGTTGTTTTCTCTACTTTGTTAGTAGCTTCTGAAGTAGTTTGGTAGTTCTCTTCTTCAGCCTCTTCCGTGTTGTTAGCCACGGTGGTTTTTTCTCCTGTAGCAGTAGCTTTCTTCTCCGCTACATTTTGCTCAGGTGCGTCTTGATATATCGTGCGCTTCACTTTGGTCTGTATTTTTAAATTCTGACCAGGAGTGATTTTGCTGCCTTTTATTTTATTCCATTTCTTAAGTTCAGCAAGCGATACATTGTGCTTATTAGCTATGGTTCCAAGCGATTCGCCTTTTCTTACTTTGTGGGTTTTCCAATCGGTATCCCACACAGTTTTAGCCACCTTGCCTTCAGTGTTTTCAGTTTCGCTTTCTTTAGCGGCTACAAGTATTGGCTCTATAACTTTCACTTTGCTTTGCTCATATACCAGCTCCTCGTTGGCCATGTACAAGCCCATCTTTTTCACTGGAATAATCAGGTAATGCTTTTGACCATTATCAGGTATTTCGCGCTGCTTATACGTTCCGTTTAAGAATGCTATATCGTCTACCGGCATATCTATTATTTTAGAAAGTGCGGCAAAATCCAATCTGCCTGTAACGTGTATTGAGTCTGTTTCAAAGAATGTAGTGATTGGCTCTTTCGCATAGATATTGTATTCCGCAGCGTGGTTCATTACATAATTTACTGCAATAAATGCTGGTACATAGCCTTGTGTTTCCTTTGGAAGGTATGGCTTAATAGACCAAAAATCTTTAGCTCCACCTGCTCTGCGTATTGCTTTATTCACGTTGCCAGGTCCACTGTTGTAAGCAGCTAGGGCTAGCTGCCAATCGCCAAATGTGTCGTACAAAAAGCGAAGATATTTGCACGCTGCATCGGTAGATTTATAAGCATCAAAACGCTCGTCCTGGTAGCTATTTACATCCAAACCATACTGTTTGCCTGTGGCTACCATAAACTGCCACAATCCGCCCGCTCCTGCTCTTGAAATGGCAGTAGGATTAAGTGCAGATTCCACTATGCTCAGGTATTTCATTTCCATAGGAATGTTGTGGCGCACAAGCGCCTCTTCCATCATAGGAAAATATAACTGAGACATGCCAAGCACCTTGCTGGTAATATCTCTTCTGCGCACTGCATATAGGTCTATAAAGCCCTGTACAGTGGGGTTGTATACTAAATCAAAAGGTGTGTTTTTATCCAACACTTGCATGCGCTGCGCTACCAACTCGCTAGAGAATGTAGGCACCTGCTCCGGTGCATAACTATGTGCGTTTAGCAAACACTTGTCGGTACTGTAGCAGTAGTGGTTTAAATAGCTCTGTACAAGCATGCGGTCTATTTCTGCCACCTCGGCATTCTCCGGCATTATGTTCAACGAAGGCGTAGGAACCAGTGTATCCTTTTCAATTGCACTTGCGCTAATGGCAAATAACAATGACAATGCTAATGTGATTTTCTTCATGCTTTCCCTTGAATTAAAACGTTTGGTTGATAACTGGTAGGACAATGATAATAATTATGCCCTTTTT
>JANOXJ010000017.1:0-3115 GCA_031418455.1 Flavobacteriales bacterium
ATTGCTGAGCGCTTGGTGCGAGAAAAACTATCTGACTCAGATAAACAAAAGGCACTTAACCAGGCTTTAGCCTCAGAAATCAATGCTAACTAAGCTATGAAAGGCATAAAAATATCTTCGCGTTATGCTAAATCGCTTCTAATACTTGCTGTAGAAAAACAGCAGCTAGATGCGGTGTATGCTGACATGAAGCTCATTCATAGCACTATTGAAAGCAGTCGCGATTTGAGAATAATGCTTAATAGCCCTGTAATAAAGCCAGACACAAAAGTGGCAGTGCTTAGCAAAATATTTGTGGGCGAAATAGGCGAGGTAACTTATGGTTTCATAAAATTACTTACCGAAAAAACCCGTGAAGGATATTTGGGCGAAGTGGCAGAGTCATTTTTGGAGCAAGTAAAAGTGTATAAGAATGTAGTAACTGCCGAAATAATTTCGGCCAGTGCTATGGACGAAAACACGCGCAAAGAAGTGATGGCTATAGTGGCCCGCTTAAAAAAGGGCGACATAGAGTTGGCAGAAAAAGTGGACCCATCGCTTATAGGTGGGTTTGTGCTGCGTGTTGGCGACAACATGATAGACACCAGTTTATCTACCAGCATACGCAACTTAAGACGCGAGTTTGACGACAATCCGTACATTCCGGAATTATAAAAAAATATTGCTAGCATACTTGACTAGTTGAATAACCAAAGCAAGTCTGCAAGCAGAACATAGTTTTTAAAATGGGTTAGTCTCATTCATTTTTTTTTCAGCCTCTAAGCAGGAATTGAAAACGAAAGAAAAAAGACTGGCCAACAAAAACAACAAAACAAATGGCAGAAGTAAAACCAGCAGAAATTTCAAACATTCTGCGTGAGCAATTAGCCGGCTTTAAAACCGAAGCAGAATTGCAAGAAGTAGGTACCATACTCCAAGTGGGTGATGGTATTGCTCGCATTTACGGACTTAACAATGTGCAGTCAGGTGAGTTGATTGAATTTGACAACGGAGTGCGCGGTATAGCCCTAAACCTGGAAGAGGACAACGTGGGTGCTGTATTGTTAGGCCCAAGTGGCGACCTTAAAGAAGGTAGCAGTGTTAAGCGCACAGGCCGCATTGCATCTATACAAGCAGGCGAGGGTTTGCTTGGCCGTGTAGTAAATACACTAGGCGAGCCTATAGATGGCAGTGGTCCTATTCAAGGTAAAACTTACGAAATGCCTATAGAGCGCAAAGCTCCTGGTGTAATATACCGTCAGCCGGTAAAAGAGCCATTGCAAACTGGTATTAAGGCTATCGATGCAATGATTCCGATTGGCCGTGGCCAACGTGAGTTAATCATTGGCGACCGCCAAACAGGTAAAACAACTGTTGCCATTGACACCATCATTAACCAAAAAGAATTTTATGATAAAGGTGAGCCTGTATTCTGCATTTATGTAGCTATAGGTCAAAAAGGTTCTACCATAGCTTCTACAGTGAAAACATTGGAAGAAAATGGTGCCATGCCATATACAGTGGTAGTTGCTGCAACAGCTTCTGACCCAGCACCACTTCAGTTCTACGCACCATTCGCAGGTTGCGCCATTGGTGAGTACTTCCGCGACACTGGTCGTCCGGCATTGATAGTGTACGATGACTTGTCGAAACAAGCAGTAGCTTACCGCGAAGTGTCGTTGCTACTTCGCAGACCTCCCGGACGTGAGGCATACCCAGGTGACGTATTCTACTTGCACAGCCGCCTACTGGAAAGAGCTGCTAAGGTGAACGAAACGCAGCGTGTGGCTGAAAACATGAACGACTTGCCAGCTTCATTAAAGAGCATAGTAAAAGGTGGCGGTTCATTAACAGCCCTTCCAATTATTGAAACACAAGCAGGTGACGTATCTGCATACATACCAACCAACGTAATATCTATTACTGACGGACAGATATTCCTTGAGACTAACTTGTTTAACTCAGGTGTGCGCCCTGCTATTAACGTGGGTATATCCGTATCGCGCGTGGGTGGTAATGCACAGATTAAGTCCATGAAAAAAGTGGCTGGTACTTTGAAGCTAGACCAAGCACAGTATCGCGAGCTAGAGGCATTCTCTAAGTTTGGATCGGACCTGGACGATGCTACAAAATTTGTACTAGAAAAAGGTAAGCGCAACGTGGAGCTTTTGAAGCAAAACTCAAACTCACCAATGTCAGTAGATAAGCAAGTGGCTATACTCTACTGCGGCACTAAAGGCTTGTTTGCTAAAGTGCCTGTGGCAGAAGTAAGAGCGTTTCAGGACGAACTACTTACCTACTTAGAGTTGAAACACAAAGATGTGTTGAACTCACTTGGGGCAGGTAAAATTGACGACACCATTACCGGCACCATTGAAAAAGTAGTTAAAGATTTGGCAGCGAGATATAATTAAAAGTACAAGGTATTGAGTACTGTGTATTAAGTAGTACACAATACCATATACCCACTACCCAATACAATTAGATGGCTAACTTAAAAGAAATACGGACACGAATAGTTTCGGTAAACAGTACCATGCAGATAACCTCTGCCATGAAAATGGTAAGTGCTGCGAAACTGAAGCGCGCGCAAGATGCTGTTACACGCATGCGTCCTTATGCCGAAAAGTTGCAAGAGATATTGAGCAACGTAAGTGGTAGTTTGGATGCCGCTGATGGCAAATTCAGCCAGCAGCGTGAGGTGAAGAGTATACTAGTGGTGGCCATAACCAGCAACCGTGGTTTGTGTGGCGGTTTTAACAACAACGTTACCAAAGAAATACGCACAGCACTAAAAGAAGAATATGCAGGTGCCGATGTAAAAATACTTTCGCTTGGTAAAAAAGCTGCTGACATGTATAAGCGTGCAGGCCTTAATTATCAGCAAGGTTTTGGCGACACTCCTTATTCTATTTTTGATGCGCTTACCTTTAGCAATGCATCAGCCATAGCGGAGGAGATAATGAACCAATACGCTTCGGGCAAATTTGACAAAGTAATTTTGGTTTACAACAAATTCAAAAATGCTGCGGTACAGATTTTAATGCGCGAAAATTATTTGCCCATAAATCCGCCAAAAGGCAACGACAAAAGCGCGAAGGCCGATTACATATTTGAACCACAGAAGGAACAAATA
>JANOXJ010000018.1:0-5433 GCA_031418455.1 Flavobacteriales bacterium
AATATGTAGGTAATTTTTTTCATATTAAAATTAAAATTTTGTGGTGACAAAGGAAAGCATTGTTGCTGCTTGTTGAGGTTTAAACCCAAATTATTAAATCGAAATTTTCAATGGCATGGAGGTGCAATTTTTTTCATGGAGACTACTACCTGCATTTTGCTGTTCAGCTGCAGTATTTGCAATAATTTCTTTCTAATAATGGTAAGCTTATATACTGACAAAAACACAACAATTGTAAGCTTATACACTGACATAAAAAATAAAAAAGTACGCTTATAGGCTGACTATGGGTATGATTATTACAAACATCCACAAATACAACTCACAACCTCGCGAGGGGTTGAATAATTAAACATTCGACTCCTCGCGGAGTCGTTTCGCTTCCTACGCGATTTATTCTATCAACATTGGACCCTTCGCAGGGTCAGCATGACTCCGCGAGGAGTCGTATGTTGGTAACACACAGACAAAAATACAACTCACAACCCCGTGAGGGATTGAATAATTAAAACCGAATTATGTAATTCAAATTCTTAAATGCTATGAGTTAGTTTTCTACTCCTTAACTATCGAATCTCTTGCAAATAATTTAGACATCCTATAGCATGCATATATTAGATTCGATTCTCATTGATATATTTCATTCTTTAAAAAACGTATGCGACTTTACCACGCGCATTCCTAACAATCCATCGGCTATTTCATACTCTATGGTATTGCCTGTAATGTCGCTCATCTGAAAAAAGAAACGCATGCCCGGATAGTCATCGTATGCATCGTTTTGCAAAACAAGTATGGGGTAATGTTCTATAAACTCGGAAGTGCGGCCTGAGCGTCTGCTGGTTCTTACCTGGCGCTTATCGCGCGTTTGAAATGCATATACTTCTTTTTGCGGTGCTGAGCTGCCAATGCTATTTATCAATAGCAAAATATTTATAGAAAAAGCAGCCAGTCCTAATGCGGTAAACTCTTTCATTTCCTGCTTTTTTCTTTTTATAAAAAGAAAGGCCACAATGCCCGCAGCCAGCGCTAATAGCGCGCAAATGAGCACTACAGGGTTCACCAATACATTGCAGGCTAAGTAGAAGAACCATAAAAAATTACCTAGCATAAACAAAAAGCGAAACACGAGCGATTGGGTAAAAAAGGCGTTGAGACCTGTGGGTATGCGCTGCCATTCTATCTTAAAAGCATCGCGCACTATAGGTATAGTAATGGGCAAAAAACATAGCATGATGGCTATATAAGCTGGCATAAAACTATAATCGCCCATGGCTATGCGCAGCCACATGGGCAATGCTGTAATGGCAAATACAAATACTAACAAACCTAAAAAACGGGCTACGGCATAGTAGTCCATATCTTCCTGAAACTGTGGCGATGCTGCATAGGCCTCGTACTTTTTGCGGGCAAACTCCTCTGCCCTGCGCTGTGCGGCCTCGCGGTGCTGTGCTGCGCTAAAGGGTTGGGTGGCCCTTTCATAAAAACTCTTTTGCTTGTTTTGCAAAAAATAAATAATGGCCTCGTACGACTGGTGAATGGTTATAAATTTTTCGTGCGCATCGGTCGCCTTATTCAAGTCTGGGTGGTACTGCTTGGCCAGCTTTCTATATGCATCGCGCACCTCGTCTTCCGTGGCGGTGGCAGGCAGTCCCAAATTGGCGTAATCGTTTAAAATATTGCTCACGTGTGCAAGGTGTATTTTTTTTTTGTAATTATAATACCTCAGACTAATAATGGCTAATGATAAAATGAAATTGCTTATTTGAATGGCCGGGTAGTTTGAAAAACGAGTTTCATTAACTTGCGTTCGCGTAACTACTCATAAACTATTAATTACCTTCGCATATAGCTCTGCAGTGTCCACTCCGCACGACATATTAAAAACCTATTGGGGCCACGCCCATTTTAGACCCAAACAAGAGGAAATAATAGCCTCGGTAATGGAAGGGCACGATACCCTTGCGCTATTGCCTACGGGTGGTGGCAAGAGCATTTGTTTCCAAGTGCCTGCCCTGTGCATGGAGGGTATATGCCTTGTAGTTTCGCCCCTGGTGGCGCTTATGTACGACCAGGTAAACAATCTTAAAAAAAGAAAAATAGAGGCTTACGCCATCACCTCCGCGCTGCACCCAAAAGAGATAGACCGCATACTGGACAACTGTGTGTATGGCCATGTAAAATTTTTGTACGTATCGCCAGAGCGTTTGCAAAACGAGTTGTTTTTAGCACGGTTTAAAAAAATGAAATTGTGCATGATAGCTGTGGATGAGGCGCACTGCATATCGCAATGGGGTTATGATTTTAGACCACCTTATTTGCAAATAGCAGAAATACGCCCGCTAAAGCCGGAAGTGCCTGTGCTGGCGCTTACGGCTAGTGCCACTCCACTGGTGGTAAACGATATTCAAAAGCGGCTGGCATTTAAAGAAACGCATGTGCTGGCTACCAGTTTTGCACGGCCCAACCTGTCGTACAACGTGGCACACACAGAGGATAAAGAGGGCAAACTGCTGGAAATATGCAGCAAGCTGAAAGGTAGTGGCATTGTGTATTGCGGTACCAGGCACGACACTAAAACTACGGCATTGTTTTTAAATCAGAATGGTATGTCGGCAGCCTACTACCACGCAGGGCTTAGCAACGAGGAGCGCGACAGTGCTTATAAAAAATGGTTTAAAAACGAAGCGCGCATAATGTGCGCCACCAATGCCTTTGGCATGGGTATAGACAAGCCCGATGTGCGCTTTGTGGTACACATGGCAGTGCCCGCGCACCCCGAGGCATACTTTCAGGAGGCTGGCCGTGGCGGCAGAGATGGCCTGCAAGCATTTGGCATATTACTATACAACGAAGAGGATATAACCAAACTGCACGACCAAATAGAACAAAAATTTCCGCCTAAGAAAGACATACAACATGTGTACAAGTGCCTGGCCAATCATTTGCAAATAGCATTGGGCGCAGGTCAAGAGGTGGCATTCCCCTTCAACATTCCTGCATTTTGCAAAAAGTATAATTTGCCTCTGGCAAGCACTATGTATTCTCTTAAATTGTTAGAGTTGGCCAATTACCTAACTGTTACCGAAAGCGCATTTTTGCCCTCGCGTATTATGTTTCTTGTAAACAAGCAAGAGCTGTATAGCTACCAGGTAGCCAACATAGGTATGGATGCTTTTATAAAAGTTTTGCTGCGCACTTATGGTGGCTTGTTTGAACAATACACCAGCATACGCGAGGAGGAAGTAGCCTTGAATGCCAAGCTAGACTTGCGCTCCACCATGGAAAAATTGCGCCTGCTAAAACTGCACAACATAATTAGCTACGAGCAACACTCCGAAGATCCTAAAATAACTTTGCTCACCGGCCGCATGAACGAGGAGCAACTCCTGTTTGCACCAGAAGTGTATGAGTGGCGCAAAAAAAGCGAACTGGAACGCGCAGAGGCCATGCGCAGATTTATACAACGCCACAAGTGCCGCAGCATTCAACTGCTCGAATATTTTGGCGAAAAAAATCTGGAACCCTGCGGCCGATGCGATGTGTGCCGAAGCAACAAAAAGCACGGTTTGTCGCCAGAGGAATATGACAAAATACACGAGGCAGTGCTGGAATTAATACTGCACAAAGAATTTACCATAGAAGAACTGCCTGCTGCACTTCCCCAATTTAACCGCGAACATCTTATAGAATATGCGCGGTGGAAACTGGATGTAGGCGAGTTGATACTGAACGACAAACTCTGCATAGCATTGCCCAATTTTAGTTAAGGTCTTACACGTTATTATTATTTTTTTTTGACTTTACACCACAGGTATAGAATTACCTTGCGCTCCCCTAACTAAAGCAATGCGCTAAATACACTGCTTGCAACAAAGCAATATTACCACACACTTCACATCACATTTTTTTTATTAAATCATTCGCTATGACATTTCCTCAAATCATTATAAAATCAGGCAAGGAACTATCGCTTAAACGTTTTCATCCGTGGGTGTTTAGCGGTGCTATAAAGGCTACCAATGGCAAGGTGCACACGGGCGACATAGCAGAAGTGGTTACAGAAAAAGGCGAATACCTGGGCCATGGTCATTGTGCAGAAGGCACCATTGCTGTGCGCATTTTTAGTTTTACGGGCTATGATGGCAGCGATGCTTTTTGGCAAAACAAACTACAGTCGGCCTACGACCTGCGTGTGCAAATAGGCCTAATAGACAACCACGAAACCAACATATACCGCCTGGTGCATGCAGAGGGCGATGGCCTGCCCGGACTTATAATAGATATATATGCTGACACGGCAGTAATACAAACACATAGCGATGGTATGCACGAGCAAAAACCATCTATAGTAAAAGCACTGCAAGCCATTTATGGAAAAAGATTGCGCAATATTTTTGATAAGAGTGCCGAAAAATTAAAGACCAATTCCGGTCAAGAAATAGTGAATGAATATTTGGTAGGCGACTTAAAATCTAACATAGCTTTTGAAAATGGATGTGAGTTTAAAATAGATTGGGAAGAAGGACAAAAGACAGGATTTTTTATAGACCAACGCGAGAACAGAAGACTACTGGGCGAATACAGCAAAGGCAAAAAAGTGCTTAACACCTTTGGCTACACTGGCGGATTTAGCATATATGCTCTTAAGCAAGGTGCAGCCCTGGTGCATACGCTTGACAGTAGCCAGCGCGCTTTGGATGTAGCGCATGAAAATGTGGTGCTAAACAATTTGGACACTGTGCGCCATGCTAACATAAAAGCCGATGCAGTAGAATATTTGAAAAACTTAAAAGAAGACTACGACATAATAGTGCTGGACCCTCCGGCCTTTGCTAAAAACCTTAGCGCACGCCACAAAGCGGTGCAGGGTTATATAAGAATAAACGAAGCAGCTATACGACAAATAAAAAAAGGAGGAATCATATTCACCTTCTCATGCTCGCAAGCGGTAGACAAACAACTTTTTAGAAACAGCATAATGGCTGCCAGTATACAAGCAGGGCGCAAGGTGCGCATACTGCACCAAATGCACCAGCCGGCCGACCATCCTATAAGCATGTATCACCCTGAGGGCGAATACCTGAAAGGCCTGGTGCTGGAGGTGGAGTAATCTTAATTGTTTGCTTGTTCTAAACAGAAAATAAATCTATAAAGATGCAGTATTAAATGCCTCCAAATATTTAGTGATATAATCCTGCTTCAATCGCGCTTTATACTGCATTATATACCTTGGATGCTCCAGCGGCACCACCTTTTTAAACCACTTATGCTTGGCATTAAGCGCATCAACAAATGCAAAGTTTTTGCCTGTGCCAAACACATAAACTACCTCGCGATTTAATCCAAAGTCTAATTGCTGTTGCATACATTGCACCATAAAAGGTGTAACAGCTTTTGTAAGGGCAGCACTATCATAATAATTGTAGTTTA
>JANOXJ010000019.1:0-5360 GCA_031418455.1 Flavobacteriales bacterium
CACTTTCTTTTAGATGCTTTGCTAAGCCATTGAATGCGTATAGTAAAAATAATGGGCCTGTACCTACCTGTAAAATACTGCAAAGTAGATTTGCCATTGTCCCACGGAAATGCAGTAATAAGAGGAGTTTCTATGCTTGGAATAATATACATACCAGCTTCGGGCTTCCACCCAAAGCCAAGTTTATAATGCAACTGTGCAAGGAAAAAACCAGGATACTGCATTTGAGCACCGTATGCATCATTAGAAATATCACGCTTGCTTATTACTCTAAAATCAGCATTCAAACCTAGCGAGTTCTGAATCCATAAATTATTTTTTACTTGAATAATATTGGAAGCATTAAAAAAAGCACCAGCAAAACTTTCAGAAAATTTCCCTTCGCTAAATGCCGGAACCATTGCTGTGCTTGCCTTAGACACACCCTCAAACTTCTCGGTGCCGCGCAACATTTTAAAATGCACGCCATAATCTATATGATGTACCAATCTTTGTTCAGGAAAAAAATGATGACGTCCACCTTCTACATAAAGACCAATTTTACCGGTGCGTGAATACAGTCCTGAATAAAGCGTGTCGTTAGTTTCTGTATTAGGCACATACTCTGTTATATCTTGCTTACGATACTCAGGCAACATATAAGTAATACCAGGAGCCACAAACCAGCCCACATTGCGATATGCAGTGCCATGCGCATAAATGGGTTCCATTTGCCTGCCTCGTTGTGCACTTACTATTAAGGTGCCAGTTGCCAAAATAATAAATAAGAATAATTTCATCTTCATGAGATTAAAACGATAAGGCAGTATACTATGTTGTGCTGTTGACATTTTTGAGGAGTGTGTGAAACTTACATTTTTAAAAAACTCTTTACACCATCCAAGTATTCCCACCCTCGTTTTTCGGCAAAAAAATCTAAGATTAAAGAAGCCAATGCCTCTATAGTAAGCCCCACACCTAGTCCATACCACAAAGCCTTGTCAGGGTTGGTTCTAAAAAACAATATTAAAAGCAGGCCCACTATAGCCAAACCTATTTCTGACCAGCGATAAATAAAAAAATTCTTCATCACTACTTCCATTCTTGGCACCTCGCTATTTTTAAGCTTAGCCTGATCTAAATCGTAGCAATACACATTGTCTGTGCGCTGCTTATCACTTTTAGAAAATACAGTATAGCCCACCACTATATGTGCTATACCGACCAGGATAAGTGGTATGGCCAGGCCTTTAGCAAAACTTGATTTATAATAAAAAATAAAAAAAAGTGCCACTACTATGGCCAACAGACCCAAAATCATAAACACCCAACTCTCTTGCTTTTCTGCAATAAAGTATTTTTCTATATCAGCTTTTGTGAACATTGCAAATAATTTTGATTACTAATAATAATGCACGAAAATTACATTCTTAGCAAGCCCAATATGGGTCTAAAGACTTAAAACTTAAACACACAAGGGTGCAGAAATAGTTAAAACAGCCCCTGTTTCGTTTTATCCTTGCACCACAAACGAAAATAATAATAACCCATGACACTTACTGAACAAATAAACAACGACATAAAAGAAGCGATGAAAAGCGGAGCCAAAGACAAACTGATGGCCCTGCGCGATATAAAGAGCAAGCTGCTGTTGGAAATGACCAGCAGCGGCAGCGAAGGAGCTGTAGATGAGTCCAGAGGTATGGCTATTCTTAACAAGCTATACAAGCAGCGCATGGAAAGTATAGAAATATACAAGCAACAAGGTCGCGAAGACTTAGTGGCTGAAGAAACGGTGCAGGCCAACGTTATAGCCGCTTATTTGCCAAAACAATTAACCGGTGATGAATTGGCAGCAGAGTTGAAAACCATAATATCATCTGTTGGGGCCACAGGACTTGCAGATTTAGGCAAAGTAATGGGAGCTGCCTCCAAGGCACTAGCTGGCAAGGCCGATGGAAAAGCCATTTCAGAAATGGTAAAACAACTGCTTGCATAAACTCAAGCTTTAGATTTTATAAAAAAATATGGCAACACACCGAACAATAGCACCTCGCAAGCTGCGCACTATAGGCAGGCGTGAGTTTGTGCTGTTGCCCGATTTGTGTACAACACACTTAGAGGCTAAAGTAGATACGGGTGCATTTAGAACAGCGCTTCACTGCCTCTCGTGCCGCACTATAGACGAGGGCGACCGTCAGATATTGGAAGCAGTATTTGATTTGGATGGCAGCGGAGCTAAAACATATTATTTCGACAAGTTTGTGCAGCGCCAAGTGCGAAGCTCTTTTGGCGAAGTAGAAATGCGTTATTGCATAAGAACTCTCATCAAAATAGGCAGGTATAGAATAAGAACAGAAGTGTCATTAACCGACCGAAGCGATATGCGCTATCAGGTGCTTATAGGTAGAAAAACTCTGAATAAAAAATTCAAAGTAGATGTGAGCAGGCTGAATACACTCGGCAAATTTTCCTAATAAAAATTGAAAAAGCAGCAAGATTTGTTATACATTTTTCTCAATGTATTTCACTATTTGCTGTGCTATATCTTTTCCTGTGGCGCGCTCTATACCTTCCAATCCAGGTGATGAATTTACTTCAATGATGAGTGGACCTCTATCGCTTCGCAGCATATCCACACCGGCAATTCCGAGCTTAAGGGCATTGGCAGCTTTAATAGCTATTAGTTCTTCTTCGTGTGTAAGTTCTATGACCTCAGCGGTGCCGCCCCTGTGCAGGTTACTTCTGAATTCGCCCTCTTTAGCTTGCCTCTTCATGGCACCTACTACATGGCCGTCTACCACAAACGCACGTATATCTGCACCCTTGGCCTCGCGAATAAATTCTTGAACAATAACACGCGCCTTAAGACCATTGAATGCCTCAATAACGCTAATAGCAGCTTTATCGTTTTCCGCAAGCACTACACCCAGGCCTTGCGTGCCTTCCAATAATTTAATAATGACAGGTGCGCCACCTACTTCTTCCAATATTTTATCTACATCTTTGGAGTAGTTGGTAAAAACCGTTTTGGGCATACCCAAGCCAGCGCGCGATAATATTTGCATGCTGCGCAGCTTATCGCGCGAGCGCACCAACGCTTGCGACTCCACTGCTGAAAACACATGCATCATTTCGAACTGACGCACCACTGCAGTGCCATAAAAAGTAACTGAGGCGCCAATACGCGGAATAATGGCATGAACATCTGTCAACTCCTCGCCCTTGTATATCACCTTTGGGTTTCTCTTTTCAATAACAAGATTGCACTTCAGATGATCTAACACCCGCACTGAGTGCCCTCTCACTTCACACGCCTCTACTAAACGCTTGGTGCTATATAGTTTTGTATCGCGACTAAGAATAACAATGTTCATGGGTGAAAAGTAAAGAGAGAAGATTTGATTTAATATTTCTTTTATGTAAATTTTTTGCAATTACAACATCATTCAAACAAGTTGTAGGCTGCTTCAATTAATGCAGGGTTGCGGGAGGTTTTATTACCTAATTCAAAAGCGCCATTGCAGCACTTAGCATATTCCTCATTATCCATTTTGTATAGCTCTACTAATTTTTGAGAAAACAAAGCAGATTCCATAGGCAAATCCCAACCTGCATTTTGAGCGGCTAAATTTTGCCAGGGTGTTTTGTTCGTTATAAGCACCGGAGTGGCATGTCCCAATGCTTCAGCTATGGCATGTCCAAAATTTTCGCCCCAAGTAGTCATATAAAAAAAATGGTATTGTGCAAGTGCTGCGGGTATAAGTGCAGGTTCTATTTCACCTTTAAATTGAATGGCAGCGTTACCTATTGATTGAGCTACCTTCAAACATACTTCAAAATATTCTTTGTTCTGCTGCACGCCATACAAATCAAACACCACATGCTCCAGCTGAGCCTCTTTAAGAAACTGCAACGCTTCCAGAATGCCCTTCTCTGGGCTTATACGCGCTATACTAATTAATCTAAGTTCACCCTTTCGTTTAGTTGGCTTAGCAGGAATTTGTTCTACAACCGTTGGTAGGTTGGGCGAAAGTTTTATGCTACACCCATTGCCAAATTGATTTCTAATTTCATTTACTTCATCCTCGTTAGTGGCGTGCCATGTGATATTTTTATACAAGCCGACCCATTTAGCATAAAGTAAAAATAATTTTTTCTTGTTGCTTTTAACTGAAAGTGCACCTGGCTTAAGCATGCCTCTGGGAGCCAGTACTACCTTGTTTTGCAACTTGCGTTTTGCTATTATGCGCAGAGGGGCAATGGTGAATCGTGGTGAAAAAAGAGAATTAAAATAAAATTTATCGTAATCATTCTCATCCAAAATTCTATTAAATGTTTCGGCTGAAATTTCATCATCACTCAGGTACATCACTTTTACATTGGCTGAGTGTTGTGTCCAAACATTGGGCGTAATATTTTCATACGCCACCTGAGAGTGATGGTCCTTAATACTTGTGACAATGTAGAACTGATGAGGCACAGCATTTACCATATTGGCCAAAGAACGTATGGGGCCACCCGCCCTGTAACCGGGCAAAAACCAATCAGAAAAAACGAGAATATTTTTTTTGTTATCTGACATTGTTTTGTTTTACCCAATGCCCCAGTGCCACAAGCGGCCACATGCGCGACCATGTAATATGTGGATCGCCAAGTTGAAATCTGTTCCAAAGATTTTGCACTTCATTAAAATTTAATGCCTCTATATTTTTTAAGGCCTCTAAATTTTCTTCGCAGAACGGCTTCAATTCATTTTTCATCCACACAGCCCAGGGAAAAGTGAATCCCATTTTTGGTCTGTCAATAACATCACGTGGTATTAGGTCACCCAGCGATTCGGTGAGCAGCTGTTTAGCTGTGTGCGGATATTTTATATTATCTCCCACACCCATTACATATTCCACCAGGCGGTGGTCTAAAAAAGGAACACGCACTTCCAGGGCATGTGCCATGCTCATTTGGTCAGTATCGCGCAGCAAAACATTTTGCATATAAGTAGTCATTTCTGCAGCCGAAACTTTGGATAGCATTTCCAAATCTGCTTGCTCTATGTGTTCGCATAGCTGAATAAGCGGATTATTTATTTCACCCTTTGTATTCAAAAGCAACTGAATTTGCGATTCAGAAAATAATTGGCGTGCAATGGGATACAAATGCTGAAAATCCATTTTGTCCGAAGCCAAACTCATTGCGATTTTATCTGCAGCTACAGAAGGATTAAATTTTTGCAACAAAGCCCCACCCATTTTTCTGATAGCCAAAGGAGCCAGATTTAACCATTGCTGTGCTTCCAGTTTTTTCATTCTTTTAAAAATGTCGTACCCGGCAAACACCTCATCGCCACCCAAACCGCTTAAGGCCATTTTTACACCTTGCTC
>JANOXJ010000020.1:0-26243 GCA_031418455.1 Flavobacteriales bacterium
GGCACTGCGGGCGACTACGCTGCCGCTGGCGATTTTAATAACGATGGTTATGTAGATCTTTGTATAAGAAGAGCGACAGAAGCAGACATATATATCAATTCAGGTACAGGAACCTTCGTAGCAAATGCATTTAATGAAGCAGCATCGAATAGTAACAAAGGTGGCGTTTGTTGGGCTGACTTTGATGGCGATGGAGACTTAGATCTTTATTGGGCTGATGGTGGCACTAATCAAATATGGAGAAACAATGCAGGTGTATTTGTTGCTACGGGCCAACCACAAACTTCCTCAGGTATAAACTTATCTGGGTCTAGTATAGATGGCTGCACCGCTGGTGACATAGACAATGATGGCGATATAGATTTATTTATTGCCAACATACATACTGAGAGTTATTTGTTTGTGAATGATAATGCTACCAATCTTACATTCTCCCGACCTGTTTCACCTATAAACAGAAATATAAATCTTGCAGGCAATGCTCAAGGAGTATCGTTTGTCGATTTTGATAATGATGGTGACTTGGATTTATATGCAAGTATGGCAGCTGCGGCTAACCAACTTTGGCAAAACAATCTTGACAACCAAAACCACATACGTGTAAAAGCACTATGGGACAATGGAACATCCGTTTCAGTGGCCAATGGCGCCAATGCCGCATTGTACGATTGTAACAACAATCGTATATCGCCATTAATGAATCTTGCCGCTGGTGAAGGTTATGGTAACTTTGGTAATCCAGTATTCCATTTCGGAGTAAGTGATCCTTCTGCTACTTATTATGTAAGAGTATTCTACCCATACAAAAATGGCACACGTGCAATAGTTACAAAATCTTTTGTACCTAACTCTAATGCCGCTCATGAATTAACTATTCTTAATACACAATCAAGTGATGCACTTGACTGTCCTGATGTGGATACTGATGGTGATGGAATTTTTGATGATGCAGAAATATTAGCTGGTTCTGATCCTTTAGATCCTTGCGATCCAAATCCATTGGCTTTAGGAACTAATGACTGTGATGGCGATGGATTAAATTTAATTGGTGAAACACTTGCTGGTACTGATCCAGCTTCGGCAGATACCGATGGCGATGGATTAAATGACGGTGAGGAAGTAACAGGAGTAGACCAGATTTCTACTCCCACAGTTGCAACTGGTACTAGTAATCCATTAGACCCATGTAGTCCAAATCCTGCAGCAGTGGCAACGGCTGATTGTGATAATGATGGACTAACTACAGCTCAAGAAACAATAGCAGGTACCAATCCGGCTATCGCGGATACCGATGGCGATGGATTCAACGATGGCGAAGAAGTAACAGGTGTTGACCAAGTATCTACTCTTGCAGTTGCAACAGGAACAAGCAATCCGCTTAATGCTTGCGACCCAAACATCAATGCACTTACTACCAACGATTGTGACAATGATGGATTAGATAATGCCGCTGAAATTTTAGCTGGTACTGATAACACAATTGCTGATACCGATGGCGATGGATTGAACGATGGTGAAGAGGTATTGGGCATAGACCAACTTTCTACAACAGCAATAGCAACAGGTACAAGCGACCAACTGAATGCTTGCGATCCAAATGTGAATGCGCTATCTACCAATGATTGTGACAACGATGGATTGGACAATGCAGCAGAAATTTTAGCGGGCACTAACAATACAATTGCTGATACTGATGGCGATGGATTGAATGATGGCGAAGAAGTAACAGGTGTTGATCAAATTTCTACCTTGGCTGTGGCAACAGTTACAAGCAACCCGCTTGACCCATGCGACCCAAATATTAACGCACTTACTACTAACGATTGTGATAACGATGGATTAGATAATGCAGCTGAAATTTTAGCTGGTACAGATAACACAATTGCTGATACCGATGGCGATGGATTGAACGATGGTGAAGAGGTATTGGGCATAGACCAACTTTCTACAACAGCAATAGCAACAGGTGCAAGCGACCCACTGAATGCTTGCGATCCAAATGTGAATGCACTGTCTACCAATGATTGTGACAACGATGGATTAGATAACGCAGCAGAAATTTTAGCGGGCACTAACAATACTAATCCTGACACCGATGGCGATGGATTGAATGATGGTGAAGAAGTAACAGGTGTTGACCAAGTTTCTACTGTTTCTGTTGCAACAGGCACAAGCAATCCGCTTGATGCATGCGACCCAAACATCAATGCACTTACTACCAACGATTGTGATAATGATGGACTAGATAATGCAGATGAAATTTTAGCTGGCACAGACAATACCAATCCTGATACCGATGGCGATGGATTGAATGATGGTGAAGAGGTAACAGGTGTGGATGATGCAACAACAGTAGCAGTAGCAACTGGCACTAGCAATGCACTTGACTCTTGCGACCCAGATGCAGGCGCGGTTGCAACAAATGATTGTGATGATGATGGATTAACTTCCACACAAGAAGACTTGGCAGGCACAGATCCGGCCAATGCAGATACTGATGGTGATGGATATACTGATGGTGAAGAGATAACTGGACTGGATGATATAAATACTGTATCAGTGCCAACAGGTACAAGCGATCCATTAAACTCTTGTGATCCAATACCGGGTAATCCTTCAGACGATTGTGATAACGATGGATTAATAAACAGCGCTGAATTATTGGGAGCAGATGGCTTGCCAAATACTGGTGATGAAACTAATCCTGATGATGCTGATACAGATAACGATGGATTAAATGATGGTGAAGAGGTAACAGGTGTTGACCAAGTTTCAACGGTTGCAATAGCAACAGTTATAAGTGATCCATTGAACCCTTGCGACCCAAATATCAATGCACTTGCTACTAATGACTGTGACAACGATGGATTAGATAATGCTCAAGAATTAATAGTAGGAACCAATAACAACCTTGCCGATACCGATGGCGATGGCTTGAATGATGGTGAAGAGGTAACAGGTTTGGATCAAATTTCAACGGTAGCAATTGCAATTGCAACAAGCGACCCATTGGATTCATGCGACCCAAATATCAATGCACTTTCTACCAACGATTGTGACAATGACGGATTGGACAATGCAGGCGAAATATTAGCTAATACCGATAATACAAATCCAGATACCGATGGTGATGGCTTGAATGATGGTGAAGAGGTAACAGGTTTGGATCAAATTTCAACGGTAGCAATTGCAATTGCAACAAGCGACCCATTAGATGTTTGCGACCCAAATATCAATGCACTTTCTACCAACGATTGTGACAATGATGGATTGGACAATGCAGGAGAAATTTTAGCGGGTACTGATAATACAAATGCAGATACTGATGGTGATGGATTGAATGATGGTGAAGAGGTAACCGGTGTTGACCAGCTTTCAACCGCAGTAGTTGCAACTGCTACAAGTGACCCATTAGATGCTTGCGACCCAAATATCAATGCACTTATCACCAATGATTGTGACAATGATGGATTGGATAATGCAGCTGAGTTATTAGTTGGTACTGATAACACAATTGCTGATACCGATGGTGATGGATTGAATGATGGCGAAGAGGTAACCGGTGTGGATCAGATTTCAACTTCTGCAGTGGCAACGGGCACAAGCAATGCGCTTGACTCTTGCGACCCAAATGCAGGAGCAGTAGCTACCAATGATTGTGATAATGATGGATTAACTTCCACACAAGAAGACTTGGCAGGCACCGACCCAGCCAATGCGGATACTGATGCTGATGGATATACAGATGGTGAAGAAGTAACAGGTGTAGATGATATTACAACAGTAGCTGTTCCAACAGGCACAAGCGATCCGCTAAATCCATGTGATCCATCTACAGGCAATCCAACTGAAGATTGTGATAATGATGGCTTATTAAATGGCGCTGAGGCACTAGGGGTTGATGGCTTACCTAATACAGGTGATGAAACTAACCCTGCAGTGGCCGATACCGATGGCGATGGTTTGAATGATGGGGAAGAAGTAACTGGTGTTGACCAAGTTTCTACTGCAGCAATAGCAGCTGGCACAAGCGACCCATTAGATGTTTGCGACCCAAATATCAATGCACTTGCTACCAACGATTGTGACAATGATGGATTGGACAATGCAGCTGAAATATTAGCTAATACCGATAATACAAATCCTGATACTGATGGTGACGGATTGAATGATGGTGAAGAGGTAACAGGTGTTGACCAAGTTTCGACAGTTGCGGTAGCAACTGGTACAAGTGACCCATTAGATGCATGCGACCCAAATATCAATGCACTTACTACAAATGATTGTGACAATGATGGTTTGGACAACGCAGGTGAAATATTAGCAGGAACAGATAATTCAAATCCAGATACTGATGGTGATGGATTGAATGATGGTGAAGAAGTAACAGGTGTTGACCAGGTTTCTACTGCAGCAGTAGCAACTGGAACAAGCGATCCATTAAATCCATGCGACCCAAATTTTGATGCTCTTGCTACCAATGATTGTGACAATGATGGATTGGACAATGCAGCTGAAATATTAGCTAATACCGATAATACAAATCCTGATACTGATGGTGACGGATTGAATGATGGTGAAGAGGTAACTGGTTTTGACCAGGTTTCAACTGTGGCAGTAGCTACTGGTACAAGCGACCCATTAGATGCATGCGACCCAAATATCGATGCACTTACTACCAATGATTGTGACAATGATGGATTGGACAATGCAGGTGAAATATTAGCAGGAACAGATAATTCAAATCCAGATACCGATGGTGACGGATTGAATGATGGTGAAGAGGTGACAGGTGTTGATCAGGTTTCTACTGTGGCAGTAGCCACTGGTACAAGCGACCCATTAGATGCTTGCGACCCAAATATCGATGCACTTGCTACCAACGATTGTGACAATGATGGATTGGACAATGTGGCTGAAATATTAGCAGGAACAGACAACACCAATCCAGATACTGATGGTGATGGATTGAATGATGGTGAAGAGGTAACAGGTGTTGACCAAGTTTCTACTGTGGCAGTAGCAACTGGTACAAGCGACCCATTAGATGCTTGCGATCCAAATCCATTTGCTATACCAACCGGTGATTGCGACAACGATGGATTGACAAATGATGCAGAACAACTTGGTGCTGATGCCATAGCCAATAGTGGTGATGAAACTGACCCAACCAATGCTGATACAGACGGTGACGGTTACAACGATGGCGAAGAAGTATTGGGCATTGACCAACTTTCAACTGCTGCTGTTGCAGTAGGAATTAGTGACCCACTTGATTCTTGTGATCCAGAAGCAGGCGCGGTAGCAACCAATGATTGTGATAATGATGGACTAACATCTGCTCAGGAAGACCTAGCAGGAACCGATCCGGCAAATGCTGATACCGATGGTGATGGATATAATGATGGCGAAGAAGTTACAGGTGTTGATGACCCATCTACTACAGATGTACCAACAGGCACTAGCGACCCATTAAATCCATGCGACCCAAGTTTTGGTGCGCTAACCGCAGATTGTGATAACGATGGATTATCAAGCGGTGACGAATTGTTGGGCGCTGACGGTTTACCAAATACAGGTGATGAAACTAACCCTGCAATTGCTGATACTGACGGTGATGGCTTGAATGATGGAGAGGAAGTATTAGGTATAGACCAACTTTCTACTACAGCTGTTGCCACAGGTACAAGCAATCCACTTGATCCATGCGATCCAAATATCAATGCACTCTCTACCAATGATTGTGACAACGATGGATTGGATAACGCAGGTGAAATATTAGCAGGTACTGACAATACAAATCCTGATACCGATGGTGATGGACTGAACGATGGAGAAGAAGTAACGGGAGTAGACCAGGTATCTACAACAGCTGTAGCAACTGCTACCAGCGACCCATTAAATCCATGCGACCCAAATCCATTTGCAATACCAACAGGCGATTGCGACAATGATGGCTTGACCAATGGTGCTGAGCAAGTAGGAGCTGATGCTATTGCAGATAGTGGCGATGAAACCAACCCATTGAATCCTGATACTGACGGTGATGGCTTGAACGATGGTGAGGAAGTATTAGGTGTAGACCAACTTTCTACTACAGCCATTGCAACAGGAACAAGCAATCCGCTAGACCCATGCGATCCAAACATCGATGCACTTAGTACAAACGATTGTGATAACGATGGATTAGATAATGCAGGTGAAATTTTAGCAGGAACAGATAATAACAATCCTGATACCGATGGTGATGGATTGAATGATGGTGAAGAAGTAACCGGTGTAGACCAAGTATCTACAACAGCTGTAGCAACAGCAACCAGCGACCCATTGAATCCATGCGACCCAAATGTGAATGCACTATCTACCAATGATTGTGACAACGATGGATTGGACAACGCAGCAGAAATACTTGCAGGCACTGACAATACCAATGCAGATACAGATGGTGATGGATTGAACGATGGTGAAGAGGTGTTGGGAGTAGACGATGTAACAACCGTAGTTGTTGCTACTGGCACAAGCGACCCGCTAAATCCATGCGATCCATTCCTTACTTCAAATCCGCTTTGCGATTTGAATGATGAAGAAACTACAAATGAAGACACACCAATTAGCGGCACTGTGGAAGATGTAACTGGTCTTACATATGATATAGTAACAGGTCCGTTGAATGGAGTAATTACATTAAATGCAGATGGAACATTTACATACACACCAAACGAAAACTACTTTGGTACGGAGGTAATAACTTACGAGGCATGCGATGGAACAGTGTGTGAAGAGAACACACTTACTATAACAGTAGTTCCAGTGAACGATGCGCCAGATGCACAAGACGACCAGTATAACACAGACATCAACACAACACTAAATGGCAACGTAAGTGATAATGACACCGATGTAGATGGTTTAAACAATACCTGGACATTGCTTGACGATGTTTCAAACGGAACATTATTATTGAACACTGACGGTATGTTTGACTATACTCCGGATGTAGACTATCTGGGTGTGGACACCTTTACCTATGTAATGTGTGATGCTGATAACCTGTGTGATACTGCAACAGTAATAATAACAGTGGTAATACCAAACGAGCCACCAGTGGCTGAAAATGATGATTACACAACCAATGAAGATACTGCGGTAAGTGGCACAGTGGCTGATAATGATACAGACCCTGAGGGTGATAATCTTACCTTCACTGCTGTAGGTGGACCATCGAACGGAACTATTGTATTTAATCCTGATGGCACATTTACTTACACACCAGATGCTAACTACTTTGGCGATGATTTTGTAGAATACACCGTGTGTGATGATGCTGGTGGCTGCGATAACGCAACGCTGAACATAACAGTAGTTCCGGTGAACGATGCACCAGACGCTATGGACGATGAGTATGCAGGTGAAGAAGACTTGATAGTGACTGGCAATGTAACAGACAACGATACTGATATAGAAGGCGATGCTATTACAACAACCTTGTTGGACAATGCAACCAATGGCGATGTAGTGCTTAACTCAGATGGTACATTTACTTATACCCCTGATGCTGACTTTAATGGTACAGATACATTTACATATATAGCATGCGATGTGTTTGCAGCGTGCGATACAGCAACTGTAACCATCACCATTGACCCAATCAATGATGCACCTGGGGCAGAAGATGATACCTATACAACGGATGAGAATGTACTGTTAACAGGCGATGTTACAGACAATGACACCGACACAGATGGCGATGGGTTAATTACTACCGTTGTTACTACAACTACCAATGGCGTGCTAGTTCTGAATGCAGATGGCACATTTACTTATTTGCCAGATACAGGATTTACCGGTGACGATACATTCACTTATGTGGCATGCGACCTAAGCGGTGATTGTGATACTGCAGTAGTTGTAATTACCGTAGTGCCTATAGACACTGTGCCAGTAGCTACAGACGATAGCTTTGTGGTGGCAGAAGATGGTATCCTGTCTGCAGATGTAAGCTTGAATGACTTTGACTTGGATGGAGATGATTTAGTATTCACTTACAACGATGACTTGTCGCCAAACCAGGGCACTGTTACAATGAATCCTGATGGAACATTTACATTCATACCAAATCCAAATTACAATGGCACGGTAACATTTACATACGATGTGTGTGATGATAATGGCAACTGTTCTACAGCTACAGTTACCATACTAGTGACACCTGTAAATGACCCACCAGTAGGTGTGAATGATACATATACCATGGATGAGGATACTCAGCTAGATGCAGATGTAAGTGATAATGATATCAATGTGGATAACGACAACCTAACATATACAGTATTAGGTGGTCCATCTAACGGAACATTGACACTTAACCCTGACGGTACATTTACTTACACACCATTCCCTAACTTTAATGGTACCGATACATTTACATACACCGTGTGTGATGATGCCGGCTTGTGCGATACAGTAACCGTTACCATTATAGTAACTCCGGTAAATGAGCCGTTTGTTTTAGACCCAGATACAGATTACTACACTACTTATGACAACACTACTTTAAGTGGCAACGTGTCAGAGAACGATACAGTACCTCCAGGTTCTACATGGACTATAGTAAACGGACCAAACCACGGAACAGTAGTAATGAATCCTGACGGAACATTTACATACATACCATTTGGTGATGGAGCTCAGTTCGACTCATTCACATACATCGTGTGCGACCAGGTGGGCAACTGCGAGACAGAAACAGTCAACATCATATTGCTGCATGTACCTTCTGTGGTGTTGGATGTACCTGCCGGTTTCTCGCCTAATGGTGACAATATGAATGATGTACTTATCATAAACGACATACAGTACTATCCAAACAATAAGCTAATCATCTTTAATAGATGGGGTAACATTGTGTTTGAGAAAGAGCGCTACTCAAATGATGAACCATGGGATGGTACTACAGAGTCAGGCGGAGTAGTTATAGGAAGCAAAGTACCAGAAGGAACTTACTTCTATGTGCTAGACCCTGGAGCTAACACCATAGGTGGTAGTGTGGAGAAAGTAGCTGGATTTATGGTAATTAAATTCAACGACTAAGCATAGCGATTAATAAAAAAAAATTCTTTTCAATAAATAAGAAAAAAGAAAATGAAAACGAACAAAATATCATACCTCTTAGCACTACTGGTGGCGGTTTTGAGCAGCATACAAAGTATAGCTCAGTTCGACCCACAATTCACCCAGTATATGTTCAATGAGTTATACATTAATCCGGCATATGCAGGCTCGCGCGACAACCTGAGTGGCACTGGACTTATAAGAGAGCAGTGGGTAGGATTGGATGGAGCACCCTCTACCCAGACACTTACAGTGCATGCGCCATTTGCTGACCGAAAGGTGGGCGCAGGTATATCCATATTGCATGAAACTATTGGTGTAAGCAAAAAGCTGGGAGTAAATCTTGCCGGTTCGTACCGCATACCTATGGACAAAAATACTTTGTCGTTTGGTTTGCAATTAGGCATAGCCAACTTGAGCGAGAATTTGCAGGCATTGGATTTAACCACCGACAATCAATTCCAACGCAACACTGGCAATAAGACAGCACCAAATTTTGGATTTGGCGTCTATTATCAAACGCCTAAGTGGTATGCAGGTTTGAGCGTGCCGCGCATGTTGAAGAACAAACTGGATGTGTCCAGCGCAAGCACTCAGGTTCAAAACACGTTGCAGGCTTCTGACTTTCACTATTTCCTTACCGGAGGTTCGGTGCATGCCATTAGCAGCACTGTAAAATTAAGACCGGCTGTTATGATGAAAGTAGTGAATGGAGCACCTATTGAACTAGACCTAAGTTGCAATGCATTATTTAGAGATTTTATATGGGCAGGTCTTGCTTACCGCACAGGCGATGCAGCTTCTTTGTTGCTAGGCGCGCAGCTTACACAGCAGTTTAGAATAGGCTATGCTTACGACTATACACTTTCGCAACTACAAGATTTTAATACAGGCTCACACGAATTAATGCTTGGATTTGATTTTGGTTTTGACAAAGACAGAATAGTGACGCCACGTTATTTTTAATTAAGAGTTATATAGTACCTACGATAATGAAAAGAATATCTCTGCTGTTAACCATCATCCTCATTTCAGGATTTGCAGCATTTGCACAGCTCAAAAGTGCTAATAAGAAATATAGCAACCTTGCATACACGCGAGCCATAGCTAAGTATGAGCGTGTTTTGGTAAAGGACCCTACCAACATGGAGGCGCTTACAAAATTGGCCGACAGCTACAGGCTTACAAACAATATGGCCAAGGCAGAAGCTGCTTACGCAAAAGTGGTCAATAGTGCAGGCGCCCAGCCGGAGCATTATTTGTATTACGCTCAGGCCCTTATGGAAAATGAGAAGTACACAGAGGCAGCAGTATGGCTTGTAAAATATAAAACTGCTGCAGGTGGCGACTCGCGTGGTGCTAATTTATTAGCAGGTATCAATGGCATGGATGCATTTAAAAGCAGCATGGGAGTATATACAGTTACTAAAACTGATTTAAACTCTAAGCAAGGTGATTTTTGTCCGGTGCCATACAACGGTGGTTTGGTATTTACATCCAACAGAAAAAGTTTGCAAATCATAGGCACTGACCACTCATGGACAGGCAATCAGTTTTATCGCCTTTATCAGGCAAAGGGCAATGAGGCAAGCTTTTCAACTCCTACAGTTTTTGCTTCCGACTTAAATTCTAAGTTTCATGATGGCCCATTATGCTTTAACTCCACAGGAAGCCAAATGTATTTTACACGCAACAATATAGAAGATGGTGTGGTGCGCAAAGACGATAAGAAAATTGTGCGATTAAAAATATTTTCTACCCAATGGTCAGATGGAAATTGGGGAATGGAAGTACCATTTATTTATAATAGTGACAAATACTCTTGCGCTCATCCTGCCTTGAGTGCCGATAGTAAAACACTATACTTTTCATCGGATATGCCAGGTGGCAAAGGTGGTATGGATATATGGATGTGCAATTGGAACGGTTCTTCTTGGGATGCACCGGTGAATATGGGAAATGATATAAATACTGCCGGTACCGAGGTGTTTCCATCTATAAATAAAGATGGTGTGTTGTACTATTCAAGCAATGGTATGCCTGGCCTTGGCGGTTTAGATATTTACTATACACAGGCATCTGGCAATATGTGGAAGAAACCATTAAACATGGGTGCACCTATCAATAGCAGCGATGATGATTTTGGAATAAGCATGAATGCAGATGGCAATACTGGTTATTTTTCGAGCAACCGCAAAGGCCAGGGTATAGATGATGATATTTATTATTTCAAAAAGCAATGCACCAATACCAATGTGCTTATAGTAGACGAGGTAAGTGCGCAACCGCTTAAGCAGGCAGAGGTGAAGGTGTATGAAAACGGAAGCGAGATAAATACCGTTGTTACCGACTCTACTGGTAAATTCAATATGTGTCTGAACCCAATGAATAACTATGAATTTATAGCCAAAAAGGGAGATTATATAGAAAATAAATCTACTATATCGAGTTCAGATTTAAAAGCTGCTGCAGCTGTGGGTACGGAGGTAAAAGTGCCATTGAAGAAGAAACCAATTACAGCTATAAGCGTGGCAGGCCGAGTGTTTAATCAAGATGACAAAACTGGAGTAGCAGGCCAAACAGTTTCGCTAAAGAATCTTACTACTGGCGAAACATTGACTACTACTACCGATGCCAATGGCAACTATAAATTTGACGGATTGGCGGCCAACAATCAGTACGAAGTATCTGCCATAAAACAAGATTGTGGCACGGTGAAAGAGCCTTTCAATACCAACAATATTGTAGGCAGCAAAACCATTACCATGGACATGCCATTGCTTTGCAAAGGCGATATAATCAAGATAGAAAACATCTATTATGATTATAACAAGTATAACATTCGCCCCGATGCAGCTGTGGAGCTGGACAAAGTAGTGGCCCTGTTAAACAAGTATCCAAGCATGAAAATAGAGCTGCGCTCACACACCGATGCGCGAGGTAAGGATGCCTATAACGAGACTCTTTCTGACAATCGTGCAAAGAGTGCGGTGGCCTACTTAATTACAAAAGGGATAGCAAAAGACAGGCTGCAAGCCAAAGGTTATGGCGAAACAGAGCTGCTGAACTATTGTAAAAATGGAGTGGAGTGTGACGACAAGACACACGAACAAAACCGCAGAACAGAGTTCAAAATATTAAGCATGTAATAATCGAATAGTTATAAATCGTTCTCCAACGACAATGAAAACCGTTTCTGAAAAGAAGCGGTTTTTTTGTTTTGGGTGTTCTTCTGGCCCAAATGTTAGGGTTTCCTTTACATAATTTAAAATGTTTAGCACTCAAATGCCCTAAAATTGCTATATTTTTGTAGCTCCCACTATTTTAGGGCTTACCTGAACATATTTGTATTAAACAGAATAACCAATGAGGTGCTTTTTGCGTATACTCCCGATTGTCTTGATATTGAATTAGACGTAGACATTTTAACATAAGCAACAGCACCAATACGTGTAGATAAACTATGAAAAAGCTTTTAGGCATTGCCTTCCTTTATTGTGTAACTCTCCAAAGCATGCTAGCCACCACAGGCATGGCTTTAACGGGCCCTACAGCCCAGGATGACGAAAATTTCACCTATCAAGACCATTCTGTAACTGGAACCTTGGCAGATAATGATTATGACCTTGATGGTGATGCTTTAACCTATTCACTTGTAACCGGAACTCCTGATGGCACCATTACCATCTATCCTGATGGCAGTTACTTATATGTTCCTAATCCTTATGTATTCGGTATAGAAACTATAACCTACCAGGCATGTGATGACGATGGCAACTGTGCTACAGCTGTGTTAACTATGTATGTAATTTTTCAAAATGATTCTCCAATAGCTGTAAACGATACTATTTACATGCTAAAAAATACTCAGCTAAATTATAATGCTGGTACAAATGATATAGAGCCGGATCTGGAGTTAATGCACTTCAATAAATTGGCCGGACCCGGCAGTGGCACTGTAGTCTTTAATACAAATGGAACCTTTACCTATACCCCAATTTCGAATTTTGTAGGCACCACCACCATCTTATATCAGGCATGCGACCCTTGCAACATATGTAGCAACGCGAATATTGTTATTTACGTTATTGACTCCAATAACCCACCCACTGCGGCAAACTCACCATCCAATGTGCTTAACGAGGATGTAACTTTGAGCGGTAGTTTGGTGCCTTTGGTATCCGATCCTGATGGCGATAATCTCAATTTTGAGCTTATAGCAGAGCCTTCTTATGGAACGCTCGAACTTAATCCAAATGGCAGTTTTAATTATACGCCATTGTTGAATTACGCTGGCACAGATTATTTTGTTTTTGGAGTTTGCGACATTGTGAACCAATGCGCGCAAGCAACATTTAGCATAACTATACAAGCTAGTAATGATGCACCTCAGTTAGAAGGCGAAAGCGTTGCCACCAATGAGGATGTTTCAATTAATACTTCTGTAGCTACTAATGATTACGATCCGGATGATGCTAACCTCACATACTCCATTTTAAATATGCCCTTGCACGGCACGGCTACAATTACTTCTGGTGGCTTTGTGAGCTATTCACCGGTTTCCAATTTTAGTGGGCTAGACTCTCTGGTATACCAAGCCTGCGATGCCGCCAGCCTTTGCGGAACAGCCAAGATGTTCATCAATATTACCAGTGTCAATGATACTCCTACAGCCAACAATGATGTTTTCAGCGGCAATGAGGATCAGGCAATATCTGGAAGCGTGGCTAACGATACTGATGTGGAGCCTGGCACACTTACTTACCAATTAGCCTCTCAGCCTTTGCATGGCACAGCCTTTATAGGTGCCAATGGCAATATGGTGTACACACCTGCCGTTAATTGGAATGGTTCTGACTCATTTACATACAACGTGTGCGACAATGGTTCTGCATGCGCCACGGGTCTTGTTACGCTAAACGTTAGCGCGGTGAATGATGCTCCGCAGGCGAATGATGATCCCAATGAATTCACTTTTGAAGATCAATTGTTGAATGGCAACCTGGCACAGAATGACAACGATCCTGATGGCGATATGCTCACGTATACAACAACAAGCGTTGCTCAGAACGGAACATTTACGCTTAATGCAAATGGTACTTATTCTTACATGCCTGATCAGTATTGGAATGGTATGGAAACGTTTTCAATAAACGTATGCGATGGCAGTAATGTGTGCGATCAAAGCCTATTAACCATAGAAGTAGTATCGGTAAATGACGGAATAATTGCCCAAAACGGAAGTGGCAGTTGCAATGAAGATGCATCTATTTCTTCCTCTCTATTAGGGCTCGCATTTGATGCAGACAACGATCCCATTACTTTTTCTGTAGTATCAAATCCACTGCATGGTACTTTGGTTTTAAACCCTGGTGGCTCTTTCACTTACACACCTTTTGCAAATTATTTTGGACCAGACCAATTTACCTTTAATGCATGCGATCCTTTAAACGCATGCGATGACGGTGTGTATACAATAAATGTAATAAGTATAAATGATGCCCCGGTAGCCGTGGCAGATAACTTGAGCACTAACGAAGACGTCACGCTTAATAGCACAGTAGCTAATGATACTGATGCTGATAATGATGTGCTTTCATATACTGTCATTACCAATCCTATGAATGGTAGTTTATCGTTTAGCGCTAATGGAACTTTTGTGTATACACCTCAATCAAATTATTTTGGTGTGGACATGTTTACCTATGAAGTATGCGACAATGTTCTGTGCGATGCCATTTCAGTAACCATAAGTGTAAATACTATAAACGATATTCCTGTTGCTCAAAACGACAGTTATCAAGCATTGTCCAATACTATTTTCAATGACAACATAAGCACCAATGATTCTGATGTAGAAGATAATGCTTTGTCCTATACCATAGTGGATGATGTTGATTTTGGTACACTCACACTTTCATCCAACGGTGCGTTTAGCTACCTATCAGATTTGGATTATGATGGGGGCGATATTGCTATTGTACAAGCGTGCGACAATAATGGTGGCTGTGTAAATTCATTAATCACCTTTAATGTGGTATTTGGCGAAACACCTCCAAATGCAGTGCCCGATACTTTTAACATGAATGAGGATGCATTGCTAAATGCCAGTGTGGCGGCCAATGATAGCGACTTGCAAGGCGGACCGCTTACCTACACCCTTGTTACAACTATTACCGGTGGTGTTTTCAACTTTAATTCCAACGGAACTTTTGGCTACCTCCCGGCTACCAATTTTAATGGTCAAAAGACATTTACCTATAGTGTGTGCGACAATACTTCGCTTTGCACTCAAGCTACAGCAACTATAAATGTATTGTCGGTAAATGATGTGCCAGTAGCAGGCGATGATAGTTTTTATACAGATGAAGATGTAGTGCTAACTGGCAATGTGGCACTGGACGACAGTGATGCTGATGGACAATCACTTACTTTTAGTGTAGTAGTGGCACCAGAAAATGGTGATTTCCAATTAAATCTGAATGGCACATTCACCTATACTCCTGATGCAAACTATTTTGGTAACGAATATGTAGTGTATGAAGCGTGTGATGGATTGGTTTGTACGCAAGCTAATGTGGAAATAGAAGTTGGATTTATGAATGATCAGCCAATTGGAGTTGGCGAAAATTATAGCACTAATGAAAATACAACATTAACAGGTACTGTTGGTGCCAATGAGATAGAAATAGATCCTGAGGGTCTGTTGTATTATATGATAGTGCAGCCGCTGCATGGTTCAGTGAGCTTAACTGCTGCAAATGGCAACTTCGTTTATATTCCTAATGCTAATTATTTTGGTAATGATGAGTTCGTGTATATGGCATGCGATCCATGCGGAGCTTGCGCATCGGCTGTTTGCACTCTTTCTATAGTTCATACCAATGCAGCACCTTTAGCGCAGTATGATAATTATGTAATAAATGAAGGCGCTTCATTAAATGCTAATGCAGCTTTAAATGATAGTGACGCTGATTCGGATGCTCTCACGTACACTCTGGTAACTAACCCAGTGTTAGGCACCATTCAGTTTGAAACTGATGGGTCATTTGTATACACCCCAGCAGCGGGCCAGTTTGGTTTGGAAACTTTAGAATACGAAGTATGCGATGCAGATACCTGTATACAAGCTAGCATAGTAATTCAAATTAATTCAACCAATGCTGCTCCTTTAGGTACTGAAGATAACTACACCATTTACCAAAACATTGAATTGGTAAGCAGTGTGTCATTGAATGACAGTGATGCGGATGATGATGTGCTAACGTACAGCATAATTTCTTATAATGGCCAGGGCACTATTACACTTAACTCTGATGGTAGTTTTTCATACATGCCTGATTTAGATTTTGTGGGAATAGATACTGTGGTGTACAATGTGTGCGACCCTGAAATATGTGTTCAAACTATGACCATAATAAACGTGTTGGAATTGAATAACGTGCCCACAGCAGTTGACGATTATTTTACCACCAATGATGATGATGCTATAAGTGGTAACGTTGGTGCAAATGATTTGAATGCTTCTACTGAAGCACTTAATTATTATATAACTGCAACTACTCAAAACGGTATTATAGAAATGGCTGAAGATGGACAGTTTACTTATACACCATCATTGGCATTTATTGGAAACGATTCTGCCATGTATACTGTATGCAACATATACGGATGTGATAATGGTGTGGTATATTTTACTGTATTAGATGGCAATGAAGCCCCTGTTGCGGACAATGATGCTTATACTATTTCCGAGGGGCAAACAATTGAAGGCAATGTGTCCACAAACGATGTGGACGTGGATGATAATGAATTGTTCTATACCTTAGTGGGCACTCCTGCTCTAGGTACATTGAGCTTTAGTAGCAATGGTTCCTTCACTTATGCACCTTTCGATGGCACTTATGGTCTCGAAAATTTAAGTTATATTGTATGCGACAATGACGGTGCTTGTGATACTACTGAGTTTCAAATTCAAATAATATTTGTAAATGATTTGCCAACGGTACAAAATGATTTTGCAGAAGTAACAGAAGGTGAAACAGTATTTGGTGATGTATCATTAAATGATTTTGATTTGGATAATGATGTTATTTCTTATGCATTAAGTTCTACGGTGGCCCATGGTATTTTTGAAATGGAAACAAATGGATTTTATACTTATTCTCCGTTTGATAATTACAATGGTCTAGAAACAATTACCTATTCTGCTTGTGATCCGTTAGGTTGTTCATTTGGCACACTTACCATTTCTATTACCGCTATTAATGCAGCACCTACTATAGTAAGTGAAATGGAAAATGTGATTGAAGATGAAATTTTCAATGACAATATTGCCTTTAATGACTCTGATGTGGATGGCGACAATCTAACTTACATAGTTACTACTCCGCCAGCACATGGCACTATTACTATGAATTTGAATGGTGCTTATACCTACATACCTGATACCAATTATTTTGGATTGGACCAGGTAATAGTGCAAGTATGCGATGAGTTATATGCATGTGCAAACGATACATTGTTTTTAGATATTCAATTCATAAACGACTTTCCTGTGGTGTTTGACGAAACGCTGGAAACAGGCCAGGACCAGCAATTGGAAGGCACAGTAGCTACTAACGATGAAGAGTATGATAATGAAGTTTTGGTATACTCTGTTCTGTCAGATGAGAGCAATGGTATTTTTGAAATGAATCCTGATGGCTCATTTATTTATATTCCTAATGATGGTGCTATAGGCACATTCTATGTTTATTACGAGGCTTGCGATCCATGTGGTGCATGCGACCAAGGTGTTCTTACATTGAATGTGTATCAGATTATTATTGATAATTTCCCGCCAACCACTGCACCTCTTGATATAGTGCTTTGCCAGGGCGAAACGGTTATTATTAATATGAATGATTATATAAGTGATATAGAGGAATTGGATGCCGACCTACAAATTAATTTTATTAATCCGGAGTTTGGTGAAGTAATTTTTAATCCTATTACTCACTTGCTGCAATACACTGCTGACATAGTTTCTGCAAGCAATCTGTCTATAAGCTATACCGTGTGCGACAATGGCACACCGCAGCAGTGCACTTCAGGTTTTGTTAATGTGGAAGTAACACCCACCAATTCTGTTTTCTTAACTGATTTGTTTGTAGAGAATGTGGATTGTTATGGCGAAGCTACAGGCAGTATCGAAATTATTTCATATGCAGGTAATGGCAATATTACTTTGGAGTGGGCAGATAATGGTTCGAGCGATATGGTGCGCAACAATTTGGTTGCAGGCGATTATTTGCTCACACTTACCAGTGATGCAGCTTGTTCCGAACCATCTAATTTTTCGCTTACTGTAAGCCAGCCTATAGCTCCTGTAGATGCTCAGGCAAATGCTACCGATATATCGCAAGGTGGCGATGGTGCTATAGATTTAGTTATTACAGGTGGCACAGCACCTTACGAGGTGGTATGGATTGGGCCTAATGGTTTTACAGCACAAACAGAAGATATAGACAACCTTAGCGAAGTAGGTATTTATAATGGATACATTACTGACCTTGCAGGTTGTCAAACAAGCGTGCAGATAAACCTAACACCGGTTGTAGAATTGAATAACAATTTACAAATTGTAGTTTCTCCTAATCCATCTGAAGGTGTATTTAACTTAAATATAAAAGGCACTGATGGTGGCCCTATGCAATATGCAATTTATGATGCAAGTGGCCGAATGATAAAATCAGCAGGCGGCATTAATTGGGCTGGTGGTCACACAGAGCAAATAGATTTAGGTGAATGCGCCCAAGGAATATATCAATTGCGCATTAGCATTGGAAACAGCACCAATGTTTTACGTTTAGTGAAGCAATAATTTTTTCCTTAGAAATAAAAGCAAAAAAAAAGGCAGCCATTAGGCTGCCTTTTTTGTTTTATTAATTACTGTTATGCTGTTTGCATAGATGAGGCAAATAATTCGCGACCTTCCATCATAGCATTTACTTTTTTTCTTACATTACTTAATTCAGCTGCATCAGCTCTTCCCATTAGCGCTTCGTCTATCAACGATGCTATTACTTCCATGTCTTTTTCTACCAAGCCGCGTGTAGTTATGGCAGGTGTGCCTATGCGTATGCCACTTGTTACCATAGGCGACTTATCATCATACGGCACCATGTTTTTATTTACTGTTATGTCTGCTGCTATAAGCGCAGCATCGGCCTCTTTGCCTGTTATGTTTTTATTTCTTAGGTCTATAAGGAAACAATGATTGTCGGTTCCACCGCTTACTATTTGGTAGCCACGATTTATAAGAGCTAACGACAATGCTTTTGCATTGGCCATTACTTGCTGGCCATATAGTTTAAATGATGGTTGTAATGCCTCGTTAAACGCTACAGCTTTGGCGGCTATTACATGTTCCAGCGGACCACCTTGCATGCCAGGGAAAACGCCACTGTCAAGCAACGAGCTCATCATTCTAGTTTCTCCTTTTGGTGTTTTTATTCCAAATGGATTTTCAAAATCTTGCCCCATCATAATTACTCCACCGCGAGGGCCTCGCAATGTTTTGTGTGTAGTAGTTGTAACTATGTGGCAATGTTTTAATGGGTCGTTAAGCAAACCCGCTGCTATAAGTCCCGCAGGGTGCGACACATCTGCCAATAGTATAGCGCCCACAGAATCGGCTATTTGGCGAAAGCGCTCATAGTCCCAGTCGCGGCTATAGGCCGAGGCACCACAAATAAGCATTTTAGGTTTTTCTTTCTTAGCTATTTCTTCCACCACATTCATATCCACGCGAGCAGTTTCTTTATCTACTCCATAAAATGTGGCGTGATATAATTTGCCGCTATAGTTTACAGGAGAGCCATGCGTAAGGTGGCCGCCTTGCGAAAGGTCTAAACCAAGAATAGTATCGCCTGGCTTTAGGCAGGCCAACATAACAGCACTGTTGGCATTGGCACCACTATGTGGTTGCACATTGGCCCATGCTGCGCCAAACAATTGCTTCAGTCGGTCTATAGCCAGTTGTTCCACCTCATCTACCACCTCGCAGCCACCATAGTAGCGCTTGCCGGGTAGACCTTCGGCATATTTATTAGTAAGCACACTGCCCATGGCTTGCATTACCTGCGGGCTCACAAAGTTTTCTGAGGCTATAAGTTCTATGCCATGCAACTGGCGTTGGTGTTCTTTTTCTATAAGGTTAAATATGGTAGTGTCGCGCATGGGAAATGTGTATTATTCGAATTGAAATTTACGAGATGCGAAAATAAAGCATGACCCCCAACACAAATAATTCTTGACTACACTAAATTTTCTTGAGCAAGCGGCATTTGCAAGTGGTTAGACCGAAAATAGTATTAACCCTCATTCACAAGCGCAAACACCTCATGCGCTATGGCCTCTGCTGCACTTGGAAAACCCATTGCAGCCATGTTGGTCGCTAGTTGGGTCATCTTAGATTCATTGGCCAATAGATCTAGTATTTCTTTTTTTAGCTCAGCTTGTGCGGCATCGTCTTTTACTAGTATGGCTGCATTGCGCAGCACTAAAGCCATGGCGTTTTTTGTTTGATGGTCTTCGCTCACATTGGGCGAGGGTATAAATATGCTGGGCTTTTTTACCAGGCAAAGTTCTGCTATGCTCATGGCACCTGCTCTGGACACCACTATGTCAGCGCAGGCATATGCTAAGTCCATGTCTTTTATAAACAAATGCACATGCACATTTTGTAGGTTATGTTCTGTTACAAATGTTTGTGCGGTTTCAAAATATGTTTTGCCCGTTTGCCAAATTATTTGTGTGTTGTGCTGTTGCAAATCTTCGGCCCACCTGCGTAGGGCGTGGTTTATAGTTCGCGCGCCTAAGCTGCCGCCTATTACCAATATGGTTTTTTTAGTGTGGTCTAGTTTAAATTGTTCTAACCCTCGTTCTTTTTTGCCTTCCAGTTTGGTCACCTCAGGTCGCACAGGGTTTCCTGTAATCACAATTTTTTCTTTCGGAAAAAAATTTTCTAATCCTTCATACGCTACACAAATTCTGTTTACTTTTTTAGAAAGTATTTTGTTGGTTATGCCGGGGTAAGAGTTTTGTTCTTGTATAAGCGTTTTAATTCCTGCGCCAGATGCTGCCCTTAGCAAAGGCCCGCTTGCGTAGCCGCCCACGCCTATGGCTATGTCGGGTTTAAATTCTTTTAAAATTTTTTTTGCCTTTAGCATACTTGCAAAAAGTTTAAAGGGCACTGCTAAATTTTTTAGCGTAAGCTTGCGTTGAATACCTACAATGGGCAGGCCTATTATTTTAAATCCTGCCGCAGGCACTTTTTCCATTTCCATTTTACCCTCAGCACCTACAAATAATATTTCGGCATTAGGTTTTATAGCCAGTATAGCTTTTGCTATAGCTATGGCCGGAAAAATGTGGCCGCCTGTGCCACCACCAGATATTATTATTTTCATAAAGCAGGTGTATTAACAGGCGTGGCCAATTCCATTTCTTCAGTTTCATTTTTGCCACGGCACACACTAAGTATTATGCCCAGTGCTAGGCAAGTGAACAGTGTGCTGGTGCCACCCATACTTACCAAAGGCAGCGGCTGGCCTGTAGTGGGGAATAAACTCACGGCCACCGCCATATTTATAAATGCTTGTATTACCAGCATAAAGGCAAGGCCAAGGCCTGCCAATTGCGCACTCATTTTCTCGTTTTCTTTGCTCATTTTAATGGTTCTAAAAAGTAAAATGAGGTAGAGCAACACCAAGCCAACTCCTCCTAAAATGGAACCATATTCTTCTATTATAAAAGGATAAATCATGTCGGAATAGGGGTGAGGCATAGAGTTGCGAGAGCTACCGGTGCCAGGCCCATGGGGCAAAATTCCACCTTCGTAAATGGCGTTTTTAGCCAGCAGTATTTGGTAGTCAGCATCGGGGTCGGTGCTGCCTGTGCTTATTATTCTGTTTTTCCAAGTGGTATAGCGTGGCAGTATGTTGGTGGTTTCGCCAATTACTATTATGCTCACTATAAGGCCTATGCCTGCCAAAAATAGTTTGTTCAAATGGCGCATAGGCACACCGCCTATGTACATCATAAGCACGCAAATAAAACCAAGCATGGCCGCAGTAGAAAAGTTGGCAGGAAGTATTAGTGCACAGATAACCCCTACAGGAATTAATATGGGAACAACACCGTTTTTAAAATCGTCCAGCATATCTCGCTTTTGTCGCAACATGCGCGCTACATATATCACCAATACAATTTTGGCAAAATCGCTTGGCTGAAAGGTGAGGCCTGTAAGTGGTATAGCTATCCATCTGTCGGCACCGTTTAGGTTTTGGCCAAATGCAAGTGCGTATAACAACATGCCTGCGGCAACATAAATGAGTATGGAAGAAAATTTAGAAAAGTATTTGAAAGGCAATTTGTGTACGTAAAACATAATGGCTATGCCACCGGCCAGCATAAGGCCGTGTTTGAAAAGGAAACGCAAATTGTTGCCATGCGCTTTGTATGCCAGTGTGCTTATAGCGCTGTACACGGCCAGTATAGATATAAGCGAAAGGAAAAACGTTACCATCCAAATGGTGCGGTCGCCTTGTAGTTTATTCAAAATGTTTTTCATGTACAGATAGGGTGTTGCCTTTTTCAGTATGTAATTATTTCGCCCATTTGGTCACAATGAAATAGTACAACTAATGGAATACGAAAATGGCGACAGTAGCGGCTTTTGCTTTGCCAAACATTTTACGTTTTTCACAAATGAATGTGGCTTATAGAGCAAAAAAAGTCCCGCTCCTAAGGGAGCGGGACTATTAGATGGAGCCGGCAAAATGCCTGTATTTTTAGTTGGCTATAAATTTCCTTGTGGACTCTTTGCCATTAAGGCTAAAGTGAACAAAATAAATACCTCTGTTAAGCTCAGAAATGTTGTAGCTGATTTGTTTTTCGCCAGCACCTATTTCTTCTTTGAAAATAGTATCTACGATGCGGCCTGAAATATCAATGATTTTTACAGTAGCTGTGCCCGGCACTGAGGTGCCCATTTTCACTATAAGGGTACTGTTTTGAGGCACTGTAGACACATTTAGGTCAGTTTCCACTTGCACTTCAGTAATGGCTTGTGCGGCATTGGCTACAAAGCCGCCCACCATATTCATACTTAGGTGTGGCGTGCATTTGAATGCATAATTACCGGCTACGGTAACTGTGTACTGAAATGTAGGATTGGCCGATGTAAGTGGTGAATCCCAAGTAGCTGCGCCAGTAGGCACCGATATGCTGGTGGTGGTGTGCGTGCCACTGCTCCAATGCCACTCCACTATATCTCCCACCTCTACCACAAATGCATTGGGTACAAAGGTGAAGTTGGTTTGGTCTACCATATGTGTGGTAGCAGAGCAGCTAACTGCTGCTATAAAAAATGAAAGTGCGTAAGTAAAAAGTTTTTTCATCGGTTGGTTGTTTTTTTCTTGCTTGTAAAAGGTAATACTAATAGAGGTAACTAACATTTGCCTTATGAGCAATTAGTAAGCCACAATACGTATTTATTGGTAACAAAGTTAGCGCATTTTCAATGCTAATCGAAAAAAATGATAGGAACCCAAGTTGAATTTAACGGTAAAATAACGTGACACATAGGTTCTTGAGTGGTTTTGGTGGTGGGATTTTACAAAAATGGCCAACTGCAATTGCAATTGGCCATTCTAGTTTTTTCTTAGTCAGAAGTTATTGGATAATCAATTTTTCATCCAGCGCACAGTTATGTGCTCCGCACCCAATCGAATATTCATCAGATAAAGCCCGTTGGGCAATTCATTGGCCTCCGTGTTTATGGAGCGCAGGTTGTCACTTTCCAGCACTTTTTCTTTTACCACATTGCCTTGCATGTCCATCCACTGCACATACACTTGTGTTTTAATGGTGCGGTTTAGTTCTATGTTCACATCGCCACTGCTAGGTATTGGGTATACCAATGCATCAAAGGCTTTAGCTTGGTCTATCCATACTTGCTCAGTTTTGGCAGCAGTAGTGGTAGTATTATCTTCTGCCATGGCTGGTGGAGCCACATAAGTAAGGTTATTCAGGTTTACATAATTCACATATTCTGGATGGTCCACAAAAGGATTTCTGTTTTGCTGTATGCTCTGAACATAATCATTACGAGCAATTTCCTGATTGTCGGGGTCGTCTACTATGTGCCATGCGAGCAATAAATCTACATCTTGCGCACTTTCACTTAGTGCGGGTAGTATGGTGCCATTTACATAATCAAAAGTCCAGTTATTAGCATTTACACCATCGTATTTCATGCTCATGTAAAAGAGGGCGCGTGCGGCATTTCCCTTATGCGACTCGCGCGGCTCATACACTTTATTGCCATTTATGTCCAGGCCATATTTACCTTCCAAAAAGCTTGAGGTAACTACATTTACCTCGCCTAGTGGGTGATTGCTACGCACTGCATTGGCGCTGTTTTGGTTTACCGGAAATAGGTGGTGCTGGTCAGAGTATTCTTGTCCTGACTCGCTTGGGTAAGTAGGCATCCAGCTGTGGCAAAAAGTATGTTCGCGGCTGAAGGGCGTAGTGGGTGTCCAGGCAAAAGGAAGGGTGTATGCATACACTTGACCGGAGTACACACACTCCACAAATTTTTGTCCTCCTGGTGCATCGCGCACTGCAAAGTTGGCCACATTCGTTTCATCAAATTGGGCGTAGTCTATTTTGATATAGGGTGTTCTTATTCTATTTTTTAAATCGTCTACAAAGGTCGTATTCGCTGTATTTACAAGCGCGTAATAAGCACCTATAGCATCGGTAGGAGTAATTAGGGCAGATGCCAATGGCGCAGTTTGATTGTAGTTGATGGAGCTGCCGCTTCCGTTGTAGGCGTGCACGGTGTAGTAATATGTGGTGTTTGCAACCACGCCTTTTTGGTTGAAGGTAGTGGCAGTGCCAACACTTGCCACTTGCGCATCGCCTATATAGTCGCCTTGCATATATGTGGTGCCATCAGCAGGCACTGCGGCAGTGGCGCTGCCTTCTTTTCGTAGCACTATGTAGCCAGATACGTTGGTAGAAACCGATGCAGTAAATCCGGCATCGAAAGTCCAGGTCTTAATATTAGAAAAGGTAAAGTTGGTAGGGTTAGCAGGTTCAGGAACGGTGTTACCGGCTACACTAAATGTCCATGCCGGAAAGGTAGAAATGCGCGAGTCGGTGGTGCTCCAGTTGGCAGTGTTAATCACATTAGCCAATAGTGCAGATGCGGTGCCGCTGTTGGTAATTGTGTTATACTTTCCATTGTCGCGCTCGGTAGAAAATGTCATGGCGTTTACACCATTGGTAAGTCCTGCAGGCACGCGCGAAGTGTTGGAGTTAATGCTACCAGTTACCCAAAGTTTGGTACTTAAAGCATACACAAATACAGGAGCAGAAGCGCTTCCTTGGTATATAATTATTTGGTCGCCTGAGGTACTAAAGGCTGTGGGCGAAGTGTTTATGCTTAGCACCGTACCTGCGCTAATAGCAACAGAGGCGGTGTAAGTATATGTGCCTTCGTTAGTTGCAAGAGCGGTGCCATTCCATCCGTTATCCGTTATTTTAAAGGAGGTGCCTGCAGCAAGGTTTACAAAGGTTACAATTCTCACGTTATCCGGATCGTCATAATTGTAGCCCACTACAGCTAAATCGCCCGGGATAAGTGTTGTTTGAGCTGCACCATACAATGCGCAGAAAATTAAAAGCAAGGCATAAAATTTCTTCATCAGATTACTTTGTTAAAAAAAATGAATAGTTACGCGTGAAAGGTTAGGTATTGAAAATTTCAACTTTAATTGCTAAAAAAGAAAACGCAACGGAGAGATGAACTGCGGTTTCTTCACAAAGGTGAAATAGCTTTTAAAAGGCAAAGCAATTATAGTCAAAAACTTTCATAATCAAAATGATTGCATAAAAAAAGGCCACACAAGTTGTGAGGCCTTTTTTTAATAGGACAATATTTAAAAACGGTATTATAATTTTCTCACTGCAGCTTTGAACTGGCTGCCGCGGTCTTCATAATTTTCAAACAAATCGAAGCTGGCACATGCAGGTGAAAGCAACACTGTGTCGCCCTCGCGGCATAGGTCGTAGCTGGC
>JANOXJ010000021.1:0-8017 GCA_031418455.1 Flavobacteriales bacterium
CAGAGCCACCTGCGCCAGAACTTGTGCCTGACTGCGCTACAGGAGGTGTTTTAGGCACCATGGCGGGCGTTATTGGCAGCATTCAGGCCAATGAGGTTATTAAACTTATTACAGGAATAGGTGAGGTGCTGGATGGTAAAATATTTTTGTTTGATGGATTTCAAAATTCATCTTCCATATTTCATTTAATAAAGAATGAATCAAATACTATTAGGCCGGCCAATGCAGCCAACATTCAACTTATAGACTACGAAAAATTTTGTAAAACATTACCACCCAACGATGGGGCTACTATGATAAAAGAAATAACTGTAGAAGACTTAAAGATGATGCTTGACCAGCAGGATGACTTTCAATTGATAGATGTGCGCGAGCCTTTTGAGTTCGATGACTTTAACATTGGCGGACAGCTTATACCGATGAATGAAATTCCTGATAATGTAAATTCCATTGCAACGGATAAAAAGGTAGTGATACACTGCAAGGCAGGTGTGCGCAGTGCCAACGTAATAGCCTGGCTTCAGGCCGAACATGGATACACTAATTTATATAATCTGAAGGGTGGAGTGTTGGCATGGAAGCAGGCCGCATTGTAAAAAGTACTATTCTATTTCTTATCAAAATCTACCTCACGCATAAGCTTGCCTTCTTTGTTGTAAGTGGTCCAAATGCCTGATTTCACACCGTTTTTATAAAATCCTCTTGTGTCTAATTTTCCGTTGTCGTAGTACTTTATAAATTCTCCCTCAGGCAAACCATCTTTATAAAAACCATCAAAATACAATTGCCCATTGGGGTGCCATGTTTTGTATTCACCCACCAAAGTGTCGTTTCTGTAGTTGTTTAAACTCCAGGGTTTACCATCTTCATAGTAGCTATAGCTAGCACCGTTTTTTACACCATTCTTAAATCTTAAGTCGGTATAGGGCTGGCCATTTTCATGAAATTTCACATAGGCTAAGCGCTCATTGGTTTTCGCATCTATAAAAGTGGCTACTTTATGCTGTCCGCTGGTGTAGGTGGAATCTACGTGTTCTATTGCACCATCTATTTTAAAGTCAATAGCTGGTGCTTTTGTGGTGTCAGATTTATTTTCTGTAGCATTGTTGCATGCAGAAAAAAGCAGTGCAACTGCAATGCAATAAATAAATAATTTGAGCATATTATTTTTTGCGGTTAATGGTGTAGTTAACCAATTCTGCAAGGGCTTGGCGTGCTTCATTGTCCGGAAAGGTAGTTAATATTTGCAAGGCCTGCTCGCGAAAATGTTCCATTTTTTTCACTGCATAGTCTATACCGCCATGCGCTACCACTATGTCCAGCAGTTCTTTTATGTGTTTAGCGCTGGTGTTGTGATTTTTCACAATATTCACTAGTTTTTTTCTTACGCTTCTATCTGCTTTTTGAAGTGTATATATAAGTGGCAAGGTCATTTTCTTTTCCTGTATATCTATGCCTACAGGCTTTCCTATACCATCGCCAAAACCATAATCAAAAAGGTCATCTTTTATTTGAAAAGCTAGCCCAACCTGCAGTCCAAACTGGTACATTTTTTCTATAGATTCTTTGTCGGCTTTCGCTGCAGAAGCTCCGCTTTTGCAGCATGCTGCAATAAGAGAAGCAGTTTTTTGGCGAATTATATCATAGTAAACTTCTTCATTCAGATTAAGCAATCTGGATTTTTCTTGTTGCAAAAGTTCACCCTCACTCATTTCTTTTACTGCAGTGCTTACAATGCGCAGCAGCTCAAACTCATTATTGTCTACGCTCAAAAGCAAGCCGCGGCTGAGCAAATAGTCGCCAACCAGTACTGCTATTTTATTTTTCCAAAGTGCATTTACCGAGAAAAATCCTCTTCGCATATTGGCATCATCCACCACATCATCGTGCACCAAAGTAGCGGTATGCAACAGTTCTATCATAGAAGCTGCCGAGTAGGTGGAGGGTGTAATGCCTCCGCAAAGTTTGCTGCTCAGAAAAACGAACATTGGGCGCATTTGCTTCCCCTTACGCTTTATTATGTAGTGGGTTATTTTATCCAATAGCATCTTATCGCTTTTCATGGCATTGCGGAAGTAGTTTTCAAACTCTTCCATTTCCTTAGCTATAGGCTGTTGTATTTTATCTAGTGGACTCACAGGCGCGGTCAAATGTAAGGGGCAGTGTCATTTCTAAACATGATTAAGTGTATTTCTAACACTTTTGTTTAGTCACCCTAAGGAATATTAAAAGCGAAATAATTATTTTGTCTATCGGAGTTTTTTTTATCTTCGCGGGCATTTTTATGTTTTAACCAAAAATTCAATCATTCAACTATTTTAACATGAGACTTTTTACCATCCAAAAAATTACCACAGCTCTGGCAATTTTGCTCATTATGCTGTCGGTTTCAGTGCAAACACATGCACAATGTCCAAATAACAACATACTTTACAGTGTGGATCTGACCCCTACAGCTGTGGGCACTGCGGGTGCTGCTTCAATATCTAACGTTTACGCGGGAGAATATTGCTATGCAAACGTATGTCAGGGAGCAACCTACACTTTTTCAACCTGCGGTGCTACTTACGATACACAAATTACCCTTTATCAAAACACTACCGCCACTACTTCATTGGGGTATGATGATGATAGCGGTTGCACTACAAATCTTTCGCTACTCACCTGGACAGCTACTTACACCGGACAGGTAAATATTTTGGTGGATTTGTATAGCTGCTCTAGCAATACCACTAACACACCACTTACAGTAACTCAGATAACCGCATGCCCTGCTACAGGCGGCTGCCCTGACAACAATACCTATAATGGCGGTGATGTAACACCTGCTTTTGTAGGCGACACCCAGACTATTACTAACGCTTGGGGAGGTGATTACTACTTTCTGGATGTGTGCGAGGGTGCTACATACACTGTATCAATGTGCGGTACCACTTGGGATACTCAAATTACTTTATACGATTATCCATCGGGTGCTTTTTTACTTTACAATGACGATGCCTGCGTTCCGGCTTCGGAAATTCAATTTACGGCCAATTACACAGGCACAGTAAAAATTGTTATTGACCAATACAATTGCACTAGCAACACCACCAATGGTACGCTTAACGTAACTCAGGAAACTGGTTGCGCTGGTAGTTGCGCATTTACCAATGCATTTTACCAATATTTAGGCTGCGTTGCCAATGATGAGTCAGTGCTATTTACCCCATATTACACTGGTACTTGCACTGTAGATTATATATGGATTTACACAGCAGCTACTGGCTGGGAAGCGGTAGATTTAACCGGATTGGGATATTCATCTGGTGATGATATAAACCTTTATCTATCTCTTGACAACACTGTTTATTCGTTTTACTATGAGTTGAGCGATGGAACAACAAGTCTTACTTATTCATACACTACTGGTATTTGCGATGTAAATGCTTGTAACGTAACTTCTGTATTCACGGATGCTTTGGGTTGCCAGGGTTCTTCAGAAGCAGTGGATTTTTACGTGTATTACACAGGCACATGCAGTGTTTACTCACTTTGGACTTCTGTAAACGGAGGAACATTTACTGAGTTAGTATTGGCAGGCGGATTTACTTCTGGCGAGGCCATAGGCATACTGCTAAACATAGACAATGCTGAGTATACTTATTATTTTGAACTTAGCGATGGTAGCACTTCAGATATTTATTACTACTACACCGGTTCATGCGATCCCGCTACTTGCACAAGTCTTTCTATCAATTATGCCAACACCGGTTGCACGGCTTCAGCCAACGGACAAGTGCCATCGGGTAATATAACACCTTTGTATAACGGTCCTTGTAACGTGGCAGGAGTTTACACTTCAGTAAACGGTGCACCATTCGAATATTTAGACCTGTCAACCTACAACCTTGCTAGCGGTGACCCAATAGGCCTGCTTTTTAATATCCAAAATGCTGACTATATTGTTTATTACATCTTGGATGATGGAAGCACTTCTCCCGATGTATTCTTCACTACAGATATTTGTGAGTCAGGCGAAACTATATGCGACTGCGCAGGCAGCCAATTGCCAATAGAAGCATTAGCCTGGTTAGGCGATGGTTCTTTAGATGATGGTACATTTTCTTGGAACGGAATACCGGTAGATTTCAATTGTGCTACATGGGGTTTCGACTGTGGCGATGAATTACCTTTAGGCAGCATAGCATATGACCCTTATGGCACATGCTCCGGTGCTTTGCCACCGGCCAATGGTTGTGTAGATGAATTCTGCTACAATATTGACATTGATGTATATACTGATTGCTACCCTGAAGAAGTTTCAGTGAATGTTTTCAATGAAAACAATGATTTGGTAATGAATGTACCTGCAGGTACATTTACAGCAAGCGAAGCTCTCACTACAATTAATATTTGTTTACCTGCAGGTTGTTACACCTTCCAGGTTTTGGATAGTTTTGGTGATGGTATGGATGGAGCTACTTGTAGCTTAATTGGTTATTTTGGTGTATATGATTATTCAACATCAGCTTACGAAGTGTTGATCAACGGTGATACCTACACCACTCAAGCTTCTGCCTTATACTGTGTAGGTCCACAAACTACCTGCAACAATTTAGCTATGGATGTTGTGCCTGGCGATTGTTATCCTAGCAATGATGTATTATTACCTAGCATTCTTATGGATTTCAGCTTCACTGGCAACTGCACAGTAGAAACTATTTATATAAGTGCCAATGGAGGCGATTTTACTGCATTGGATGTATTGGCTAATGGCTACAATAATGGCGATGTAGGCACTATATACTACCTTCAGCCAAATACTGATTATACTTTCTACTATGCTACCAATGATGGTGCAGTATCCTACCTTTATAACTACACTACTACAGATTGTAACAATGAAATTACTATTTGCGACTGTGATGGAACACAGCACAGCATTGGTGTTACAAGCTGGTTAGGCGATGGTTTTGCTGACAACGGATTTTACAATTGGGCTGGCCAGCCGGTTAACTTTAACTGTGTAACCTGGGGTTATGACTGTGGAGATATAGATGTAGCTAATCCATCAGACCCTTATGATGTTTGTCTTGGTCAATTGCCTCCATTCAATGGTTGTATAGATACACAACCTGTACTTGGTTGCACAGACCCTGATGCACTTAACTACAACCCTGCCGCTGATATCAATGATGGTTCTTGTATTTACAACCTATCAGAAGGTTGTACAGACCAGGATGCTTGTAACTACAGCGAAACAGCCGTGGTAGATAATGGCTCTTGCGAGTATGTAACATGCGCAGGTTGCACCAATCCTAATGCTAACAACTACGATGAAACCGCCACCATTGATGACGGCTCTTGCACCTTTGGTACTATTGTGGGCTGTACTGATCCAAACGCTCTTAATTACAATCCGCTGGCTACCGATAATAGCGGTTGCATTTACAATTGCGTTTGGCCAAGCGTAGCCTATGACGATCATTGCGTACAGGGCGACCTTCAAAATTTCTATATAGATGTAGACCTAACACAGCTAGGCAATGGAGCACCCTACACTATTACCAATAGCTACAACAATCAGCAGCAGGTAATGAGCCTTATGGGTTCTGTTACCATGGGCCCATTCCCAGTGGGAGTGCAAGTGGTAGTTCAGGTTACTTCTAATACAATTGACTGTATGCTTACATCACAGCCGCTTACAGAGAATTGCTCTACGGGCGGAGTTTATGGTTGCACAGACCCTACAGCTCTAAATTACAACGCTGCAGCTACAATAGATGATGGTTCTTGCGTATATGTAGGTGTTGATGAGTTGGAAACCAGCTATATTTCCATGTATCCTAACCCAGCAAAAGATGCCGTAACGCTAACCAATAAAGGTGCAAGCGAAATGGTGAATATTCGCATACTTGATGCAGCTGGAAGAGTAGTGGTAAATACACAGGTATACTTCGCACAAGGCGCAAGCACTCCTTTGAGTGTGAGCGAGTTGGCCCAAGGCAACTACGTGGTGGAAGTTATTGGTAATGGCCACCTGGAGCACTTGCCGCTTGTGATTCAGAAATAATTTTAGTCTGTAAACGATAATAAAAACCACCTCCCTAGCGAGGTGGTTTTTTATTTTAGACAAGTAAAATATGCTACATTTTATTCTAACCAAATAACGAAGTAGCAAGATTATTGATGTAATTTTACCACAGAAGCGAGAGAGTGACTTTCCAACATAAGCTAAACTTCAATTTAAAAGCATAGCGCAAAGGAAACATTTAGTAATGGCAACTTTTATTATGTTTGGCACCCTAAAAAAAAACCAATAAGAAAATGATAATAGTTCCTTGACGCATGCATTTGCATTAAGGCACTTTATTAAAAAGTAAACTCATTTATTTAAATAGTAAATTAATTTCAACAATTAAAACAAAGTGTTATGAGCAACGAAAAAAGCAGCAATTTCAGTTCTATCTTCCCATTCATAGCTATTCCTGTGGCTATCATCGTGGGCATTCTTATTTACAAATTTATTTTTGGAGCAGCTTCCAATTTTGAAGGTGGCGATGCACATTTAGGTCATCCAAAAAACATTATGGGTACCATTCACAAAGGTGGTTTCATAGTTCCATTATTGGTGGCTACCCTTCTTACAGTACTTATTTTCTTTGTAGAGCGCCTTATTAGCATGATGCAAGCACGCGGCACCGGTAATGTTACCACATTCGTGCGCAACGTACGCAGCCTGCTGCGCAACAATCAGGTGGACCAAGCCCTTGCACTTTGCGATAAGCAAAAAGGTAGCATAGGCAATGTAATGAAGTCTGGCTTGTTGAAGTACAAAGCCCTTCAAGGTGAAACCAACCTGGATAAGGAACACAAATTAGAATCATTGAAACAAGAAATAGAAGAAGCTACAGCTTTGGAGCTGCCTATGCTTTCTAAAAACCTGGTAATACTTTCTACCTGCGCTTCATTGGGCGTGTTGATTGGTCTTATAGGAACAGTACTAGGTATGATTAGCGCCTTCCAGGCTATGTCTAGCAGCGTGCCAGATCCAGCACAGCTTTCTTTGGGTATATCTGAGGCACTTGTAAATACCTTCTTGGGTATTGCTGCATCTGCATTAGCTATCATATTCTTCAACTTCTTCTCTAATCGTGTAGATCAAATGACATACAGCATAGACGAAGCAGGTTTTGCAGTAGCACAAACTTTTGCAGAGAAGCACTAAGAGCTAATTGAATTTTTTATTAAAATTTCGTGTTTTTATAAAACAAAAAGAAATAGCGTAAACAATGGGAAAACTTAAAATGCCTAAAGGCTCACCAACTACGGACATGACTCCGCTGGTTGACCTTGGCTTCCTGCTGGTAACGTTCTTCATGCTCAGTGCTAAATTTCGCAGTGCAGAGCCCGTGCAGACCGATCCACCATACTCATCCTCTACCGACCAAATACCAGAAAAGGTAATGCTCATAACTATATCTGAAGACGGTAGAGTGTTTTATGACTTGTCTGGCAAGGATGTGCGCACGTTGCTACTATCTGGCATGGCAGAGATTTATCCTAATCTCAAAACACTAAATCAAGATCAGGTGGACAAGTTCGTGGGTCTTGGTTCGTTTGGCCAGCCTATATCGCAGTTGCCTGCTTACTTAAGTGGTGACGAGAAGATGCGCGAGGCTATGAACAAACAAACCAAGGGAATACCTATTGACTCGCTCAACAATGAACTTGGCGATTGGATATTACAAGGCTTTACAGCCTTTGTAAATGATGTTAGAGCCAAAGGTTGGGACGATGCCAGAATTAAAAAAGAAGGTTTGCGATACGCTATCAAAGCAGATGCTAATACAGATTATAAATATGTAAAAGCAGTCATCGATGTATTTCGCGACCGTCAGATTTTTCAGTTCAATATGGTGACTAACGTAGAAAAAGACGAGAACGTAGTAACCGGTGAATAACCGCTAACAACCTATTAAAAACGACAACACACAATGGCAGAAATAATACAGGGTGGTGGACACGAAAAAGG
>JANOXJ010000022.1:0-3431 GCA_031418455.1 Flavobacteriales bacterium
TTTTTTTTTTGATTATTTTGTATTGTGATTTGGTTTCACTAAGGTTTCTCACTTCCACTAATTTTGTCCAATTCTGCCTTAGCTGCGTTTGCACCTTTCTGCACACTAAGCAGTCTATAGCCAACGCTAGCCTTGAACAGCTTAGTATACTCCCTCGTCACCAACCAATCAATCCCCTAATCCTTTGCATACGCCACAAACCATTTTTCCACAGGTTTGCTTAAGGCGGCTATGTTCAGGTGGTCGCTTACCTCGGCTGCATCGCGCACGGTGCCATCCTTCATCAGTATTTTTATAGTATCGCTCAGGTTGTTGTAGGCTCTGTTGTCCACACTGTTGCTTATTACAAAGTAGCCAGCCTCGTGTGGGGTTAGCTGCAGCTTGTCGGCCAATCGTGATATGTGTTGGTGGGCATAGCCTTCTTCTACTTTTTCCTTTTGCAATTCTATTTTAAATAATTCGCGGTTTATTATTTTGTGCGACAGCAGGGCCAGCACTTTGTCGTCATGCTTTTGCCACACCTTTAGCGCGCCTGTTACATCAAAGTCGTCTAACTGGGCATAAAAGTCCAGCGCTACATTGTCCTTTTCAAAATCGGCTATGCTTATATGGTTGTAAAGAAAATATTCTAACGCAGGCGAGCAGAACAAGGGCACTCCCTGCAAGGCCAGCTCCTTGGCCCGTTTAAGGGCATTTACCAGCATAAACTCTGCGCTTAGCACTGTTTTGTGCAAGTACACTTGCCAATACATAAACCTGCGTGCCACTATAAATTTTTCTATGCTGTAAATTCCTTTTTCTTCTATTACCAACTCGTCATTTACTACATCCAACATTTTTAATATGCGCTCGCTACCCACCTGCCCTTCCACCACTCCGCTAAAAAAACTGTCGCGTGCCAGGTAGTCCAGCCTGTCCATATCCAGCTGACTGCTCACCAGTTTGTGCAAGAATTTTTTTGGATACACATCGTTAAAAATGTCTATGGCTATGGTGAGTTGTCCGTCAAGTTCTTTATTAAGTTTTTCCATCATTATAGATGATATATGCTCGTGGTGCACATCATTGGCCAGTGCATACTCCAGCGCATGGCTAAAGGGGCCGTGGCCTATATCGTGCAGCAGAACAGCCGCCAGCAGGCCCAGCTCTTCCTCATCGCTTATATAGTGGCGCTTTAGCCGTATTTCGTCTATGGCATTTTGCATAAGGTGAAGGGCGCCTATGGCGTGCTGAAATCTGTTGTGCACCGCACCGGGGTACACCAGGTGACTTAGGCCTAGCTGCGCTATTCTGCGCAAGCGCTGAAACCATGCGTGGTCTATTAACTCCAGTATAAAAGGATGGCGTATGGTTATAAATCCATACACCGGGTCGTTTATTATTTTGCGTTTACTTTTCAACTTTTAAATATAAAAATGATATAAATAATTACTGCGCGAAAATATTCATGGAACAAAGGAGTTACCCTTTGTACAAGCTCAATTAGCTTTGAGCCTTTAAATAACGTGATTTAATACTAAAAAAACTATATGTCAAGTGAAAGAATACTGTGGGCGGATGATGAAATAGATCTGCTAAAACCTCATATAATGTTTCTGGAGCAAAAAGGCTACCATGTAACTACTGTAAACAATGGCTCCGATGCGGTAGACAAGGTGCGCGATACTTATTTCGACATTGTATTCCTCGATGAAAATATGCCCGGCATAAATGGCCTTGTGGCCCTGCAGCGCATAAAGGAAATAGACCCCTCGCTGCCGGTGGTAATGATTACCAAAAGCGAAGAAGAACACATAATGGAAGATGCTATAGGTTCTAAAATATCTGACTACCTTATAAAACCCGTAAACCCCAACCAGATACTGCTGAGTTTAAAAAAGAACCTGGATGAAAAGCGCCTTGTGAGCGAAAAAACTACCAGCGACTACCGCCAGGAGTTCAGAGAAATATCTATGCGCCTGAGCGACAAAATGGACGCCAATGAATGGGCTGAGTTTTATAAAAAACTGGTGCATTGGAGCATGGAACTTACTGGCTCGCAAGACGAGGGTATGAACGAGGTGTTTCGCTCGCAGCGCAACGAGGCCAACGACCAGTTTACACGATTTATTAAAAACAACTATACCAGCTGGCTTAAGAACAATGCGGCAGCCCCCATTATGTCGCACACATTGATAAAGAATAAAGTGTCGCCATTGCTGAAGGAAAGTAAAGAAACTGTTTTCCTATTGCTAATAGACAACCTGCGATACGACCAATGGAAGGTGATACAGCCTAAGCTGAAAGAATACTTTAGAGTGGAAACGGAAGAAATGTTTTACGCCATACTGCCCACTGCCACACACTATGCGCGCAACGCCCTGTTTGCAGGCCTTATGCCCAGCGAGATAGAGCGCCTGCACAAAAACTTGTGGCTGAACGAAGATGATGAGGGCGGCAAAAACATGCACGAAGAAGAACTGATGGCCGCACAACTAAAAAGACTAGGACACGATTTTAAATTTAGCTACAATAAAATTACAAACCTGAATGCAGGCAAAAAGCTAAACGACTCCTTTAGCAACCTCATGAACAATAAGCTGAATGTGATAGTGTACAACTTTGTAGACATGCTAAGCCATGCGCGCACAGAGATGGAGGTAATAAAAGAATTGGCCGCAGACGAGCCTGCTTACCGCAGCATTACCAGCAGCTGGTTCGACCACTCGCCCCTACTGGAAACACTGAAAAAAGTGGCCGAGAACAATTGCCAACTGATAATAACTACCGACCACGGCACCATACGTGTGGAAAATCCCGTGAAGGTGGTAGGCGACCGCAACACCAATAGCAACCTGCGCTACAAAGCGGGCCGCAATTTGAATTACAATGCCAAAGAAGTGTTTGAAATACGCAACCCTGCCGATGCATTTTTGCCTAAAACCAACCTGAGCACTTCATACATATTTGCTCAAAACAGCGATTTTTTTGTGTACCCAAACAACTATAATCAATTTGTAAATTTCTATCAGAACACTTTTCAGCATGGTGGCATAAGCATGGAAGAAATGCTTATACCCTTTGTAACACTTAAAGCAAAATAATAACGCACCAATGCATAGCATGCAGTGACAACATTTGAAGTAAAAAATTTAGAAGAGCTAGATAAAGTGGCGCAAACATTTGTAGCCACTTTTTCTGTGCCCCAAACTTTTGTTTTGCTGGGCGAAATGGGTGCGGGCAAAACTACTTTTATAAAAAAAATTTGCGAAGCACTTGGCGCCAATGCTGCCAGCAGCCCCACATTTTCGCTGGTGAATGAATATGAAACTAAGAGCGGCACCAAAATTTTTCATTTCGATTTGTACCGCATTAAATCGTTAGAAGAAGCACTTGATTTTGGCTTTGAAGAATACATAGATCAAAATGCTTATGTATTTATTGAATGGCCG
>JANOXJ010000023.1:0-11858 GCA_031418455.1 Flavobacteriales bacterium
TCGCGGTCGCTGTCCTTCCAAACTTGGTCATAGGTTTTACCGCTGTGCATAGCAATAATGTCATACAACTCTTTCTTCAATTTTTGAATTTCGCGAGCAGTTATTTCTATGTCGCTGGCTTGTCCGCGTGCACCGCCCAGTGGCTGGTGAATCATAACGCGTGAGTGCTTAAGACCTGTGCGCTTGCCTGCCTGACCTGCGCATAACAATACCGCGCCCATACTGGCTGCCATGCCTGTGCATATCGTAGCCACATCAGGATTTATGTACTGCATAGTATCATATATACCAAGGCCTGCATACACACTTCCGCCAGGCGAGTTAATGTATATCTGTATATCTTTTTTAGAATCGGTACTTTCTAAAAATAGCAACTGTGCCTGCACAATGTTAGCTATATAGTCGTCTATCTCAGTACCCAGAAAGATAATACGGTCGGCCATAAGGCGCGAGAACACATCTACCTCGCGAAAGGGCATGTTGCGCTCTTCAATAACGGTGCGTGTCATATTCTCTGGGCCATACATGTGGCTTATGACATCGTCAGCAGCTGTGCTGGTAATGCCACCACTTCCTACTGCAAATTTTTTGAATTCTTTTCTTGTTATCATTTGTTTTTTCTCCTTCTAAATAAAAATAAAATTTAAAATAGATGCCGCCAAAGTAAAAGCACCTTTGAAAATGAAAAGTTGAAAAATGATAAGATGTTCACAATAATGAATAAAAACTGAAGAAGTTAAAAAAGTGTACTTCAAAAAAAATGAGCAAAATCAAGCATTGCAGGGCTCAAAAATTTCCAAAAAAACAATCAAATAAAAAAATGTTCATTACTAACACATGGCCGTTCACTTTTTTGAAAAGTCGGTTTGAATTGGGGTGCAACTAAGTTATTTATTAGACCAATAATTTTAGACACATTGGCTATTGCCTAAACAAGCTGATTGTCAACCTTAAAACCCATATCAACCAAAATGGACAACTCATTAAAATTCGATTTACCAGCCAACACATCTTCTATGATAAAGGTGATTGGTGTAGGAGGTGGCGGCAGCAATGCTGTAAACTACATGTTTGAGCAAGGCATAGAAGGTGTGGACTTTATAGTCTGCAACACCGATGCCCAATCGCTAGACAAAAGCCCTGTACCAATTAAAGTACAGTTAGGCAATACCCTTACAGAAGGCCGCGGTGCAGGTGCTATACCAGAGGTAGGTCGCAATGCTGCTATAGAAAGTTTAGGTGAAATAAACGAAATACTTTCTACCAACACCAACATGGTTTTTATAACCGCAGGTATGGGAGGTGGCACTGGTACTGGGGCAGCTCCAGTTATTGCACGTGCTGCTAAAGAACTAGGAATACTTACAGTAGGTATAGTTACTATCCCCTTCATGTTCGAAGGTCGCAAGCGCTCGCAACAAGCCGATTTTGGTTTGAAAGAAATGCGCGACAGCGTAGATACACTATTGGTTATTCGCAACGACAAATTGCGCGAGCTATTTGGCAACCTTACTCTAAAGCAAGCCTTTGGCCATGCTGACGAAGTATTGTGCACTGCTGCCAAAGGCATAGCAGAAGTAATAACACTGGTGGGCACTGTAAACGTGGATATGAATGACGTGAAAACAGTGATGAAAGACAGTGGTGTAGCTATTATGGGCTCTGGCCGCAGCAGTGGCGAAGGCCGTGCCAAGCGCGCTGTGCTTACTGCACTGGAGTCACCATTGCTTAACGACAATGATATTACAGGAGCTAACTTCATATTGCTAAACATTACTTATGGTAATGATGAGGTGCTAATGGACGAGATAAGTGAAATAACTGACTATATACAAGAGCAAGCCGGTATGGGTGCTGAAGTAATATGGGGTTATGGCCAAGACCTAAGCCTTGGTGATGATGTGTGTGTAACTGTAATAGCTACTGGTTTCCAGGCGAAGAGTGTAGAAAGCCTATTGCCAATGCCAGAGCAAGAGCCAAAGAAAATGTGGCTTGAAACCGAAGGTGCTAAGGAAGTAACTGCCAAGGTAGAAAAACCAACAGTAGAAATTCCAGAAGTGCGCAACGAAGTGAAGGACACTACAGACGAGCCTTTCATAAAAACCGTAGATGCTCCGCTATTTGAAATGGAGTTTGAGGTAAAAAATGAAATAACTGATGAGACACCATCTTTTCAACTAGAGCAGGAAAATATTCCTGAACTATCTAGTCTAAAGCACAATGTGCAGGATGTGGTGAACACCATAGACCAGCCTATAATGCATACGCTGGGCCACGATATAAATGATATAGTAAACGCTACAGCAGCGGAAGCTACAGACTCTTTGAAAATTACTCCAGAGCGCACTTTAAGCGACCGCCCTTCGCGCACGGAATTGATTTCAAGAAACAAAGAGCGTGAGATGCGCATACGTGAGTTTACCATAAAACTAAAAACACCAAGTGGACTTAGTGAATTAGAAAACGAACCAGCTTATGCTCGCAAGAAAATATCTTTAGACAGTGCACCACACAGTTCAGAGAGCACAGTGTCTCGTTTTTCGTTAAACGAAAGCACTGACGAAAATGGTAATAAGCGTGCGGAATTGGGCAACAACCCATTCCTTCATGACAATGTAGATTGATAATATTTAGGGTTAAATAATTAGATTTACAAAAACCACTCGCTTCCAAACGAGTGGTTTTTTTTTATTCAAAAAAAGTGCTTCCATAGTGGTAATTGTACTAAATTTTATGAAGACAATCGATAACCACTGTGGCAGTATATATCTTGCGCGCTCGCTGAATCACCTCAGCACATAATTCATATGACCGATTTTTTTAGCATTTTCAGTTCTTTAGATGGCATCATAAGCTTGTTCACGCTTATTGTGCTAGAGATAGTGTTGGGTATAGACAACATCATCTTTATAGCCATTATATGCGGCTATGTATCTAATAAGAAACAGCAACAAAGAGCTCGCATTATAGGCCTTACCATGGCATTGGTGGTACGTATAATTTTATTGTCGTTCATATCCGTTATTAGCCATGCTACACACCCATTTTGGAACCCTATGGGCATACCAGTTACGGGGCGTGGCCTTATTCTCTTTGGAGGTGGATTGTTTTTAATTTTTAAAACCATAACCGAGATATACCACAAATTTAAAGTAGCGGATAATGAAGAAACTGCCGCTGCACGCAAAATGACCCTTGCACAGGCCATTTTGCAAATTACTTTTATTGATATCGTCTTCTCTTTTGACTCCATACTTACCGCTGTGGGTGTAACTATGGACAACCCACATCCGGGCCAAGCATTGGCAACCATGATATCTGCTGTGGTAGTTTCTATGATTGTAATGCTGCTATTTGCACCTTATGTAAGTTCGTTTATAGAAAAATATCCAACCATTAAAATGTTGGCTCTTGCCTTCTTGGTGGTAATAGGTTTAATATTGGTGGTAGAAGCATTGGAAGATGCACATATCATACACCTGGGCGAAGTAGATATTAAGAGCTATGCCTATGCCTGCTTAGGATTCTCAATGATAGTGGAGATGCTCAACATTCGACTGAACAATGTAAAGAAGAAGAAATTACCCATAGAATAATTTCCACATCTCATCATTGCATGCCTAGTGCACTGAATAGTAGAAAAGCAATAGTATAATTTCCAGCCGCTCCAGCGGCTTAATGCAGTCAGCACACATACTTTTCAACGAAACAAAAACCTTCATTAAGGCCACTTTGCGTGCGTTGATTTCATTTGCACCCACATAAAATACTAGCAATAAAAAACCCTTGAGTGCCTGCGCACCCAAGGGTTTATTTAGATATTCTAACAGATGCTATGAAACTGTTTACCTCGGTTTCACCTGCAGTCCTTTGTCGTTCAATATTACTGGCTGCGATGCTTTTTTGCGCAAGCTGTCTTCCTGCATTTTTCTCATTTGCATTTGCTCCTCGCGTCTTTTTACCTGCACCTCATAAGACTCCAAACCAAACGCTTCCATGCGCGATGTTACATCTTTGTTCATGGCTTGCACATCTGGATCTTCCGGTGCATACTCACTTGCCATCATTTGCAGCCTATCGCTAATTTGCAGTGCCGTTATTACATCGCGCTCTATATCGCCCTGCCTGTCCTTATCTACAGAGTCGTAAAAATCTACCTGGTCCATATTCAGCTTATGCAAGCGCTTGCTCAATTCCAAAGCTTTAGCACTGTCGCCTGCCTGATAAAGCAAATCTGCCACCTGCCACATTATTTGTGGTTGTTCATATGGTACATTCTTTTCTGGCATCGCTTCCAACTCTTTGTTAAGCACTTTTAGTGCTTCTTCTTTTCTGCCTTCAGTTATAAGCTGCTCTGCCAAATGGTTGAACTGCAGGCGCAGGTTGGTGGTCATTCTACGGTTGTTCTCATCCATATATATGTCTTGGGTATCCATGTTGCCCCACTTAAACTTGTTCATCATATTGTCATACATAATGTCGGTACCTATGCCACCATCCAGATTAGGATTGTCGCTTTGCTTATGCAAAATAGGTGTAAGTCTGTAAGCTAAACCTTCCAGTTGGAAATAGCGCTCCAGACCCATGTATGCATCGCCACCGGTGGTAACTGCGAAGTAAACAGGTCGGTTCCAGTCCATATTAGCAAGTAAGTCCAACACCATCATCTGTGCTTTGGTTATATAACTTTTGCCTTTGCCTCTTGAGTCAACTATAGCCCATTTTATGTTGGTTACAAGACTATCGCCTTCATGCATCATTCCACGGAATTTTTCTGCCTCTTCTGCCGGCACATCCATTGAGAAACGGTAGGTGCCCAGGTAGTTTATTTTATTGCGACCATTGTCTATGTACTTCTTGTCGTCAAGCAAGGTGTCCAAGGCAATTTTCACCGGCACATAATCTTTGCTTTTTTCATAAGGGTCTAAAAACATTACATCGCGTGTACCCTGACGGTATTTTTGTTCCGTCATTTTAAATGGTACAGGATCGCTATCATATGCCTTGCTCTTCATTTGGTCTATGTACCAGTCGGTATTAAGCAACGAGAGGTTTACAACGCGCACATCTGTTCTTATTCCTTCTACTTCCTGCGCATACCAAAGTGGGAAGGTATCGTTATCGCCATTGGTAAATATGATAGCGTTTGGTGCCAATGATTGCAAATAGTTGTTGGCCATGGCCACGCCAGTTTCTCTGCCAGAGCGGTCGTGGTCGTCCCAGTTTTGGGCCAGCAAAAGCAATGGCACAGGCAAAGCAAGTGCGGTGCAAATAATGCCCTTCAATAAAGTATCACCCTTAGTAAAATGATTTAGCAAAGTGGCTATTGCAAACAGCACTGTAGTAACCATGCTCATGTATATAAGCGAATAGCCAAGTGCATGCGAATCGCTTGAAATGCTCTCTACAGCATATATAACAAACGAACCACCAATGCACATTGCTGCCAATGTACCTAGCGATTTAAATGTCATGTTGGTAGCCGCGTAATACAAGGCGTATATGCTAAGACCTATCCAAATGGTAAATGCGTAGAACGAACCTGCATAGGCATAGTCACGTTCGCGTGGTTGTTGTGGCGTTTGATTCAGATACACAACTATGGCCATACCTGTGAGCAAGAACAAGAGTGTAACTACAGAAAAATCTTTTGGGTGGCGCAGCAACTGAAACACAATCCCAATAAGGCCAAGTATGAGTGGCAGGAAGAAATAGGTATTTACACCTTTATTGTTTTTTTCTATTTCAGGCAATGCTTCTCTATTGCCCACGCGCTCCTCGTCTATTGCCTTTACACCACTTATCCAATTGCCTTCATTAAAGGCACCATGGCCTTGCTTATCATTTTGTCGGCCTGCAAAATTCCACATAAAATAACGCAGGTACATCCATCCCACCTGGTAGCTGGTAAGGTATCTTATTTCTTCACCGCTCGATGGCATTGCCTTGGCATATAATCTATCCAGTGTGCGCACCATGCTATTTATGTCTTTCTCTGTAAATCCTTGTGGCACTTTACCTGTGCGGTAGGCATAGTTTACACCTTGCTCGTAGCGGGTTACGTTTTCTTCCGCACTTTCTACCTTCGATTTCCCATTAGGAGTGTTCCAGTTTTGATAATTGCTCCATAGTTTATAATCAGGCACGTGGTTGCCCTGGCTGCTGTGCATGCGAGGGAAATAACCACAAAAACGTTTGTCGTAGTTAGGTATGCTTCCTTTCTTCTCGCCACTTTCTATATACTCCTCCACCACGGTCAATCCTTGGTCAGGATGAGCTTGTACATATTTTTCAGCTTCGTACAAACTGCGACACGACAGTGCAAGTTTGTTCTTCTTAGACTCGCGCACGCTAAACGATTTTACCCACACATCCGCACCGTCTTTGTAAGGCTCCTCCATGTCTTGCGGAGTATTAAAATATTGACCAAACACAAGTGGACGGTCGCCATACTGCTCGCGATTCAAGTATGATAGCAATGCGAATAAGTTTTCAGGATTGTTCTCGTCCATAGGCGGATTGGCCTGCGAACGAACTATGATAGTAGCAAATGAAGTGTAACCCAATATGGCTACAGTAATACCTAGTATAAGCGTATTAATAGCCACCCTGTTGGTTTTGTGCGTGTACCACAAACCAAAAGCTATAAGCGATGTAATGAGAATAAGATAGAAAATAGCACCAAAATTGAATGGTAATCCCATGCCATTTACAGCAGTGCGCTCAAACCAACCAGCTAGTTTTACAAAATAAATAATAATGCCAGAGTTAATTATCCAAAGGAAGAAGAGTGATAGCACTCCGGTAATAAGCACGCCCTTCCAGCTAAATTCATATTTTTTGAAATAGTATACCAAACAAATAGCAGGTATGGCAAGCAAATTCAATAAGTGGATACCAATGGAAAGACCCATAAGGTAGGCTATAAGTACTATCCAGCGCAGCTCGCCACCTTCATCTACCACACTTTCCCATTTAAGAATGGCCCAAAAAACTATGGCCGTGAATAAAGATGACATGGCGTAAACCTCTGCCTCTACACCACTAAACCAAAATGTATCGCTAAAGCTATAGGCCAGTGAGCCTAGAATTCCTGATCCTATTACAGCAATTAATTTTCCTTTTGAAAAATCAGCTCCATCCAAATCAGACAATTTTTTAGCTAAATGGGTAATGGTCCAGAATAAAAACAAAATAGTAAAGCTGGAAGAAAGACCACTGATAAGGTTAATCATGTATGGCACACTCTCAGGCGATACAAACGCGGTAAACAAACGCGCTATAAGCATAAACAAAGGCGCTCCTGGCGGGTGACCCACCTCTAGTTTATACGCAGAAGCTATGAACTCGCCACAGTCCCAAAAAGGCATGGTAGGTTCCAAAGTCATTATAAAAACTATGGTAGAAATAGCCCATATAACCCAACCGGTAATAATATTAATTCTTTGAAAGTTCATATCTGAAGGTTAATCGTTATCGTTAAAAGAGATTTATTTTGAACGGTGGCGAATTTATATGCCCAACGATAGATTTAACGCACCTAATACAAGAGTTGCGAAAAGAGATGTTAACTTTTGCAAATTCAAAAGGCTATACCTGCAGGAAAGTACGGTTTGCGCAGACTGCGCAACACTCCAGATTTACTTCTGGCTGTGTTTAAACAAAAATTCTTTTTCGTCCTTACTCAGACTATCGTAACCAGACCTACCAATTTTGTCCAGTATGGTGTCCACTTTTTGTTGCCTTTCCTTCTTTTCAAGGTTAAACAGTTCATCCGATTTTGGCCGTGCATTGTTCACGCTCACCTTCATTTTGGCCCTGCGTGAAAATAGATTTTTCAATCTGTCTATGAATTTATCGAACCATACAAACATATTGTTTCCCTTTCTAATTTGTGTAGCATACAAATAACCAAAAATAGCGCCACCAATATGGCCTATGTGTCCGCCACTATTGACCCCGCTGCGTATGCTTACCAAATCTAACAACACCATAAAAATGGCCAACCACTGTAGCTCTAATTTGAATGCACCAAAAAGAAATATTTGCATGCGTGGAGCATAAGCCGCAGCTGCACATGTAATGGCCATAGCCGCAGCCGATGCACCTAAAACCAGCGCACCGCCTTCAGTATGCAACTTGGGCGACAGATTGTAAAAAAGAAAAAACAATACAAAACCACTTAATCCGCCCATGATGTAGGTGGTAAAAACACTCTTGGAACCAAGCATGCCCTTGAGCAAATTGCCCATAAAATAAATGGCGATCATGTTAAACAGCAAGTGGCCAAAATTTTCGTGAGCAAACATATGCGTAACAATACTCCAAGGCCTGTGCAGCAAAACATGCCAGCTAGACGAGGCCGCCATGGCCAAATCCTTGCCTAAAAAATTAGATGTAGGAGTATCGGTTAAATACAATACCAGCAGATAAATATTGATTAAAATAAACACTGCCAAATTGATGAGTACTAACCTCACCACTACATCGCCCTTATGAAATTTATTTTGAATGTCGTTCCAGATACTCATACTTACTGCTTAATATAAAGTGCCTTGCTTTTGCCAAACTTTAATAATAATGTAGCCAAACAGCATACCCCCAATGTGGGCATAGTGCGCCACATTATCATTAGGTGCATTGTTTAATGCCATCAATAATTCTATAGCACCATAGCCAAACACAAACCACTTGGCCTTGAGAGCTATGGGCGGAAAAAGCAGGCGCAATTCCACATCGCTATACAATACACCAAAGGCAAGCAACACACCAAACACCGCGCCTGATGCGCCTACTACACCTATGTGGTAGCCGGCATTTATTGTTGCCAAATATTCATTTGCATAATTCTTTCCACTTTCTAAAAGGCCCAATCCATTGCGCATTACTTCCTCATATTGCGATGCACTCACATGCGAAATAGCATTTTGAATTTCCCAATAATTAATACCCTCGTGCAACAAATAAGCTCCCACTCCGCAACTTATGTAATAGAATAAAAAACGCTGTCCGCCAAACCGTGCTTCCAATGCCGGACCAAATATTACCAGGGCATACATATTGAAAAAAATATGCGCCAAACTGCCATGCATAAACATATGTGTAACTATTTGCCATGGCCTGAACAGGGGCGAAAAGAAGTAATAACCGGTAAGGTATGGCTCTAACATTGGCATGGCCATGCATGCTAAAAAAACTATAGCCGTAATGATGATTAAATTTTTTATAACAGGCGTTAGCTGTATCATAAGCTATTTAAATTGTTGTTCTAATTGGTTCAACGATAGAGTGACCACTGTTGTTCTATTATTCTCTGCGGCATAAGGTACTTTACAATTAAAAAGTTGTTGCACCAGCTCATTCATTTCAGGTTGAGTAAGCATTTGGCCGTGGCGTATAGAGGCTGTTCTGGCCAGTGCCCACGCTGTTTTTTCGCGCGCAGTGTATTGCAGCGTGTTGCGTTCATTTTTCAATTGTTCTATAAAATTTTCCAGCATGCGTTGCACATCGCCCACGGCCACATCAGCCGGTGTACCGTTCACTTTATAGGTGCTGCCACCAAACTCTTCCAGCTCAAAACCTAACGCGTGCACATCCCTCATTATGCTTTGCAGCATTACAAAATCCGATGGCGAGAGAGTAATGGTTTCAGGAAATAGCAACTGCTGCGAATAGCCGGAACCACTTTCCATTTGGTCATAAAATTTTTCGAAAAGAACGCGCTGATGCGCTCTTTGCTGGTCTATAAGCAACAATCCGGAGCGCGATGCTTGCGCTATGTATTTTCTATGCACCTGAAAAGTAGGTGCATCATCTTCCCACTGCAGCTTGGTTTGCTCCTGCCTCTCTTGTTCCATAGTGGCGGTGTGCTCCAAATATTTTTCTTGTGTGCTTGGACTTATGTCGCGGCTCACTTGCATCAAATCTTGCCAATTGGATTCGCGTTTTTCTTTAGCATCAAACCATCCGCTCAATGCGTCTTTTTTATGCACCTCTGCACCAAATGGATTGTAGTCATGATTCACTTTTAAGGCAGGCATTTGCACATCTTGCCCTGCCCTAAGGGGAGTAATGTTAATGCTTTGTTCCTGGTCAAAATCCAAACTAGGCGAAATGTTGTGACGGCCCAATGCCCTTCTCACAGCAGCTAGCAGTATGGCATATACCGCTCTTTCATCTCTAAATTTAATTTCTGTTTTTGTGGGATGAATATTGATGTCAATCTGCTCAGGGTCTATTTCCATGTACAACATATACAGCGGAAAATGCCCAGCGGGCAGCAATTGTTCAAACGCGCTCATCACAGCGTGATTCAGGTACGAGTTTTTAATAAACCTATTGTTTACAAAGAAAAACTGTTCGCCTCTGGTTCGCTTGGCGGCCTCAGGCTTGCCTATGTAGCCGCTCACTTTTACTATATCAGTAGCCTCTTCCACAGGCACAAGGCGCTCGTTGTAGCGTGTGCCTAGTATGTGCACTATGCGCTGGCGCAGCGGTGCCGCGGGCAGTGTAAACACTTCAGCTCCATTGTGCGTTAATGCAAATTCAATATCAGGATGTGTAAAAGCCACACGCTGAAATTCATCTACACAATGGCGCAATTCTACCGCATCGTTTTTCAAAAAATACCTGCGTGCTGGCACATTGTAAAAAAGATTTTTTACAAAAAAAGTTGTGCCCTCCGCTGTTTGTGTTGCCTCATGCACCTTTAACTTAGAACCTTCTATTTCAATGTGTGTGCCCAATGTAGCTCCACGCTGTTTGGTTTTTAATTCTACCTGCGCCACAGCGGCTATACTTGCTAAAGCCTCACCACGAAAGCCTTTGGTCATTACATGAAAAAGGTCTTCTATCTTTTTTATTTTGGATGTGGCATGCCTTTCAAAAGCCATTCGGGCATCTGTGTCGCTCATGCCCATCCCATTATCAGTTACCTGAATCAATGTTTTGCCGGCATCTTTTAAAAACAATTTTATACTACCGGCTCCTGCATCTATGGCGTTTTCCAGTAATTCTTTTACTATGGAGGCAGGGCGTTGCACCACCTCTCCAGCAGCTATTTGGTTAGCCACCGACTCTGGTAAAAGTTGAATTACGTCAGGCATTTAATTATTAAATAGATACTTTAAATAGAGTGCAAAGCTAATTGCAGAAGTCGGCTTATTTCCTTTTTAGCTATTAACCACGAGTGAACAAGGTGCGCCAAAATGCCCAATACACTATAAAATACGCTGAAAAACAACGCATTTGGTTTCTTGAAAATTCCTCCACATACATTTGCACCCTTAAAAAATGAAAAAAAATAAAATTTCTTTCATGCCAATGCATCAGAAATTTTTTTTGTTTTAGCTATCAAAAAAAAATATTTTAATAGAAAGAATGAGTAAGAATCTTGTAATAGTGGAGTCGCCTGCCAAGGCAAAAACCATAGAAGGATATTTAGGAAAAGATTACACGGTAAAGAGCAGCTATGGCCATGTGCGCGACTTGCCTAAGTCTGATGTAGCCATAAATATTGAAAAGGGATTTATACCACAATACGTGGTAAGCCCCGATAAGCAAGAGGTAATAAACGAGCTAAAGAAACTAGCAAGCAAAGCAGAAAATGTTTGGCTCGCAACGGATGAGGACCGCGAGGGAGAGGCCATATCGTGGCACCTTGCGGAGGCTCTAAGCCTAAACATCAATACAACCAAGCGCATTGTTTTTCATGAAATAACCAAGCAAGCAATACAGAAAGCTATAGAAAACCCGCGCACTATTGATATCGATTTGGTGAACGCTCAGCAAGCCAGACGCGTATTGGATCGCATAGTAGGTTTCGAACTTTCGCCAGTGCTTTGGAAAAAAGTAAAAGG
>JANOXJ010000024.1:0-8728 GCA_031418455.1 Flavobacteriales bacterium
TACGAGCATTTAGAACAAACAGTAAATCTTGTAACCATCGATTACCGTTTAGATTTTGGCAAACCAGGTGAAGATGCCAGTTCTAAATCTTATTTGAATAAAATAATTCTTCATAAGCCTAACTACTTATTTAACTACAGCAACCTAGGCCATCAGCGCTATTTGACCGAGCCTGAATTGCTGGAGTTAATGAGCAATATGTATTTTGACACATGGCGTCTTGGCGACATGCAACCCTACTTGCAGCGCACAGAGCCCATAATTCGAAATGCCGATATACTATCAATAGACGTTGCGTCTATTCGCCAAAGCGAAGCACCCGGCTGCGCCTATACTGGACCCAACGGATTCTATGGCGACCAAGCAGCACAGCTATGCCGCTATGCCGGCATGAGCGATAAGCTAAGCAGTATAGGGTTTTATGAATACAATCCATTGCTAGACCCACAAGGACAAACCGCGCATTTGGTAGCGCAAATGATGTGGTGCATGATGGAAGGAATTACTCACCGCAAACAAGACTATCCAGTGGGCGACTACTCCGACTATTTCAAGTACATAGTGCCTTTGACTCAAGATGGCAACGAGATAGTTTTTTACAAAAGCAATAAAAGCGATAGATGGTGGATGGATGTTCCTTACCCCAGTGGTCAAGAACTAAAATATGAGCGTCACCACCTGGTTCCATGCACTTATGAGGAGTATCAGCTGGCCACTAACGAGGAAATGCCAGACAGATGGTGGAAAACCTATCAAAAACTGGTGTAATAGCCGAAAGTTCAAAAACAGCTGTATATCAACATATTAGTAATAAAATGCTTGCTAAAATTTAGCATTCCTGCTCTTCCACCCTATTTTTTTTTTTTGAATTGTGGAAATCTTTCTATTTTAGCCACTTTCCAAAAAGTATCAATTACAATTAATTGCTTTTAACCTTAGAAAAACCGCATATGAAGAAGAGTTTACTCGCATTATTACTAGCTTCATTTACACTAATAGTTCAAGCGCAGCAAGATCCACAACTTACTCAGTGGCAGTTTGACCGAGTGTCTTTCAATCCTGCAGCTTCTGGCATGAGCGGTATGCACTGCCTTACACTTTTTCATCGCGACCAGTGGGATGGTTTTGATCATGACCCAAAAACATACCTTATAAACTATAATGGACTTTTTGCACCAAATGGAAAAATACCTGCATTCTCAGGTGGCATTGGTGGTGGAGTTAATTTTATGACAGAGGTGCTAGGCCAGCAACAAAACAGTGTGATACGTTTAAATTTTGCTCCAAAGTGGAATTTGAACAACGGTAGCGTTTTTTCTGCAGGTCTTTCATTAGGTATGTATGGAAGCAAATTGGGTGCTAACTGGGTATATATAGATCAAGACGACCCAACAATACCAGAAGACGAAGTAGCAGCAAGCACATTCGATTTAGGTTTTGGTGTCACCTTACACAAACCAGGTCAATACTATGTTGGTATATCAGCCACTCACCTTACAGCAGGCGAACTTAAAAATATGCGTATCCAAACTGCCCGTCACTACTACATTATGGGTGGTTATGAGTATGCATTAGGTTCAAGCGGTTTGGTACTTCGCCCCAATGCGCTTATAAAGACAGACTTTAATGCAACTCAATTTGATATCAATGCAGATGTACTTTGGAACAACATGTTATGGGGTGGTCTTGCATTCCGTCCGGGTGATGCAATAGCACCATACGTTGGTTTCCAAAAATCATTGACCCCAATAAAGCTTGGTCCAAAATCTGACCTATGCGAACATGGTTTTAAATTGGGTTATTCATATGATATAACTACCTCCGACATTAAGGACTATTCAGCAGGCTCACATGAGATTTTCCTAACTTACTGCATGAAGATTTGTCCGATAGTGATAAAAGCGAAGAATCACAATACACGATTCTTATAAAATAAATTGCAACATCTGAAGTTATCTTCTCGTATTGCTGATTTTACAACCTGACCTCATTAGTTTTAGAAATAAGAGTTTTTAGTAATAACCAGAAAACCACTGAAGTTATTTGTTACTGGAAAAAAGGGAAATCATGAAAAAATCGTTCTTTTATTTAATCGTTGCTGTAGTTTTCACCAGTTGCTTACAAGCACCGGGTGGCGAACTAGTAGGAGTCTACCCTCGGGAAGAGTGGACCCAGCTAAACCCTTATGGGATGAATTACATTCACTTTGGCTCATATACTATGGGCCCAAGTGACCAGGATGTGCCTTACGCTTTGAACACTGCTTCAAAGACCGTAACTATACCATCCTTCTACATTGACCAAACTGAAATCTCAAACAATGAGTACCGTCAGTTTGTGGTATGGGTGCGCGATTCACTTATGCGCGATGCATTGGCTCAGGCTGACATAGAGGGCTATAGCATTGTAGAGCGCGAAGATGGTCGTGAAATGGACCGTTTCATTAACAAGGGCTATATCCTAAACTGGGAAGAAGACATAGACATGGAAAGCGAAGACGTTTTCGATGTTATCTATGATGGATTCTACCTACAGGGTCAAGACAAATTTTACGACCGTCAGGAAATAGACGCTCGTAAACTAAAGTATAAATACTGGTGGATAGATTACCAAAGCGCTGCTGTAAAAGCTACGCGCGATGAGGAATTGAGTGAGGTTAACTCTCTCAACCAATTGCATTCGGTAATGCGCCACAGCGACCGTACGCCATTCATCATTGAAGAAAATGTAGCTGTATATCCAGACACACTTTGCTGGGTACACGACTTTACATATGGCTTCAATGAACCGTTGACAGAAAATTACTTCTGGCACCCGGCTTATGACGAATATCCTGTGGTAGGTGTTACCTGGGGTCAGTGTCAGGCATTTTGCCGTTGGAGAACCCAAATTCTTAATGAATTCAAAGCTTATGAAGGCGAGACTTTCGTACAGCGCTTCCGTCTACCATCAGAGTCTGAGTGGGAATATGCATCGCGCGGTGGTTTGGAGCTTTCTCCATACCCATGGGGTGGTCCTTACATAAGAAATAACCTGGGGTGTCCTTTGGCTAACTTTAAGCCAATGCGTGGCGACTATGTGGAAGACAATGGCTGCTACACTGTGCCTATTATGTCCTACTCTCCAAACGATTTTGGATTGTGGTGTATGTCTGGCAACGTAGCTGAGTGGACTAACACAGCCTATGACGAATCTGTGTATCAATTTACACACGACATGAGTCCGGAGTACAACTACATGGCTCAGGTAGACGACCCACCAAGCATGAAGCGTAAAGTAATACGTGGTGGCTCTTGGAAAGACATTGGATACTTCATTCAAAATGGTACACGTTCATATGAATACCAGGACACTGCCAAATCTTACATCGGTTTCCGCTGTGTGATGAGCTACTTGGGACGTGGTAAGAACGTATCGCCTGAGGAATTTAACAACTAACCTGACCAAATTGTAATACTGCAATCAATTATTTAAAAACCAATAACAACACCCCTAACAACGTTTAGAAATTATGAAACCAGGAAGTAAAGCGTGGAAAAAGTTCATGGCAAAGCTCTATGGAATTGGAGCAGCCATCGTAATCATAGGAGCAATGTTCAAGATTCAGCACTGGCCAGGCGCTAGTCCGATGCTTGTAGCAGGTCTTACTGTTGAGGCAATCATATTCTTCTTCTCAGCATTCGAACCGCTGCACGAAGAGCCTGATTGGTCATTGGTTTACCCTGAATTAGCATTGCCTGATACTGCAAAATCTGAATTGAAGAAACAAAACTTAGGCAAAAGCCTAAAAGCTGGTTCTGCTGGCGGAAGTGGTATATCAGCTCAGCTAGATAATATGCTAGCAGAAGCTAAAATAGAGCCCGAACTTATAGCCAGTCTTGGCGATGGTATGCGTTCATTTAGCTCACAGGCTAAAAATCTATCTGAAATTACAGATTCTGCTACAGCATCTACTGACTATGCTAAATCGCTTAATCAAGCAGCTAGCAAAGTAAGCACACTGGCTGATACTTATGAATCTGCATCTGCCGCTCTTACTGGTCTTACTGACCATGCTAAAGATGGCGCAGCAGTGGGCAATCATTTACAGAAAATGTCAGAAAACATGGGTGCCCTAAACGGCATGTATGAAATACAATTGCAGGAAATGGAAAAAACCCGCATGATGTATGGTGACATGAATGCATTGGTTAAAAACCTTGCTGACTCTGTAGAAGATACTAAGCTGTACAAAGAAAATATCGCAGAATTGTCACGCAATCTGAAATCGTTGAATACAGTATACAGCAATATGCTGAATGCAATGGGAAGCGCCTCCAACAAGTAAAATGTTTTTCGCTACTCTCGAAGTAACCAATTAAAACATTCACCTAAAAAACCCAAGGAAAAATGGCAGGCGGAAAAGAAACCCCACGGCAGAAGATGATCGGTATGATGTACTTAGTACTTACCGCTCTATTGGCAATGAACATCTCCAAAGATGTATTGAACGCGTTTTTGCAGATCAACAGATCGCAAATGAAGACCTCTGAAATTCTTGCTAGCAAAGCGAAATCTTCGCTGGATGCACTTAACAGTCCGAAAGAGGAAGATATTGAAAAAGCCAAACCTTTTCAGGCAAGGGCTGTGGAAGTGTTAGCAAAGACAGAAGAAGTTACAAAATTCATAGAAGAACTAAAAGCACGCACCATGGCAGCCAGTATGAGGGCTAATGTGGACGGAACAGGCTTCGAAGAATTTATGGAAAATGGTAAGGCCCTAGACATGCTTTCGCCAGCTGGTAAACTAAAAGTAACCAAGCCTGACGAAAACACCAATGCTACCGGCTTCCTTATTGGTTCTAAACCACAGTCGCCAAAGCAAGACCCTATGTCTGGTTATTCTTTAAAAAAGAAAATGGAAGATTATGCAACTTATATTAAGTCCATCAAAGTGACTAATGAGAAGGGCATAGAAGTTTCATTAGCTTCAGACATAATTACCAGTGTAGACAGCGCATTCGTTTTCCATGATGAAAAAGACTTGGATGAGAAGGTGGAGCCTTGGGAAGTTAATCGTTTTCATGACACTCCCCTAGCTGCATGTATAGCTACAATGTCTATGTTGCAAACAGGTGTTATGAATACACAAGCGCAGGTAATGCAATGGTTAGCTGGCAGTATTAACGCCACCGACATTAAGTTTACTGATGTTACTGTAGCAGCAGTGCCTATGAACTCTTATGTATTGCAAGGCGATGAATTTGAAGCACAAGTTTTCCTTGCAGCTTACAATAAGAACAGCACTACCAAAATATACCCTGGTGGTGAGTACCAAGGCGAAATGCCAAAAGAAGTAACTCCAGGTTCTGGAGCCTCTGGCGGTGGTATTGCATCTGGTCCTGATGGCAAGTGTATTTTCAAACAAAACACTGGTGGTTTGTCCTTAGGTCAGCATGGCTTTAAAGGTCAGATTAGCTACTTAAAAGATGGTAAGGAAGAGTTTTTGAACTACTTTATACCACCAATTACAGTAGGTAAACCAGCACTAGTTGTTTCGGCTAAACAAATGAACGTATTCTACCGCGGTGTAGACAACCCTGTGGAAGTATCAGTACCTGGTGTTTCACCACAGCAGATGAGCGTTACTTGTACCGGTTGCGAATCATTCACCAAAGTGTCAGATGGCGAATGGAATGTAAGACCTGCCTCAGGAAAAACTGCTGATATAGTAGTAAACGCTACTATCAATGGTAACAACCAGAGCATGGGTAAAAAGGAATTCCGTGTAAAAACTATTCCTGATCCTATTCCATCATTCAATGGTAAACGTCCATATGACCAAACCATATCATTAGGTGATGCATCTGCAGCATCTGGTTTGCGTGCTGCTATGGAAAACTTTGACTTCCCTGTTACTCCGCAAGTAGTATCATGGAGTATTACTATTGCATCTAATGGTGTTCTGAAAGATTATACCTGCACCAGTTCATCTATGAATCCTGAAGCTACAGCAGCCATTAAAAAAGCAAGAAAAGGAGACAAAATATTTATAGAGGGAATTAAGTGCAAAATGCCAGATGGCCGCACCATTCCTTTGTCGCCTATTACACTTAAATTAACATAATACACCAACACATGACAAGTAAATTTCGTTTCCTGCTTGTAGCATTTATCATGGTTTTGGGAATTAAATCTCAGGCCCAGGATGGTGTGCAAACAGTATTGGATGGTGCTTACATACGCGAGCACAATCCTACCCGTAAGGTAATACCTTACCCAAGCTTGCGCGAGGCTGACGTAATGTGGTCCAGAAGACTGTGGCAGGTAATTGATTTGAAACAAAAAATCAATCACCCACTCTATTTTCCTATAGATGAAATTGTTGGACGTAAATGCCTTTTTGATGTAATTAAAATAGGAGTAATGGAAGAAGAGTCTATAACAGCTTATAGCACTGGCCCTTCTAGAACAGATGATGAGTTTCGCTATCCTATGGATAAAGCAGAAATTGACACTTTGTTGAACCCAACGGTAACCAGATATGTCGAAAATCCTGAAACTGGCGAAAAAGAGCCAAAGACAACATCAGAGCCAATAAAAGCATCAGATGTAGTGTCTTATAAAATAAAGGAAGACTGGATTTTTGACAAGCAGCGTTCGGAACGTTATGTGCGAATTATAGGCATAGCCCCAATTATAAACTCATACGCGGAGTCTGGTGAACTTAAAGGAACCAAAGAATTATTTTGGTTGTACTACCCGGAGTGCCGTTATGTATTCAACAATTTTGATGTGTTTAACCCACACAACAATGCTACACAAATGACTTTTGACCAGTTGTTTCAGCGCAGACAGTTTATGGGCTACGTAATAAAAGAAGACAACGTGTATAACCGTAAAATAGATGAGTATGCTAAAGGAATAGATGCATTGCTAGAAAGCGAGCGCATAAAAGAAGATCTGTTCATACTAGAACACGACTTGTGGAATTTCTAAAAGAAAAAGTCCAAAATAAAATAATTTAAAACGCCCTCGTCTGCACAACAGACGAGGGCGTTTTCGTTTACAAAACCCTATTAAGCTGCTGCATTTTTTAAGCATAGACTATTGGTTATGTTAGGCGTACATTCGCGGCCCCAAAAAAAAGGTTGAACAATGGTAACGGTAGGTAATCTTAGTGTATTCTTTGGCTCGCGCGAACTATTTTCGCGCATTGCTTTCTTTATAGGCAACCGCGACCGCATAGGTTTGGTAGGCAAAAATGGTGCAGGCAAAAGTACTTTACTTAAAACACTTGCAGGTGAACAGCGCCCAACTGACGGCAGTGTAGCCTTTGCTCGTGGCACCACACTAGGTTATTTGCGTCAGGAGATGCACCACAACGAAGATGCTACAGTGTATGACGAGGCCAAAACAGCCTTTTCGGAAGTACAGCGCCTAACCCAACTGGTAGACGAACTTACTGACGCCATAACCCACCACAGCGACTACACCAGCGATGACTACGCTAATAAAATAGAGCAACTAGAAGATGCCTCGCACCGACTGGACCTAATAGGCAGCGGCAGCGTGGAGGAGAAAATAGAAAAGGTACTAAAAGGACTTGGCTTTAAGTCAGAAGACATGAACCGCCAAATGCACGAGTTTAGCGGTGGCTGGAAAATGCGTGTAGAGTTGGGAAAAATACTTTTGCAAAATCCAGATTTGTTGCTTCTGGATGAGCCTACTAACCACCTGGATATAGAAAGTATAGAGTGGCTGGAAGATTTCTTAAAAGACTACCCCGGTGCTATAGTGCTCATATCGCACGACAGAACATTTCTGGATAATGTAACTAACCGTACAATAGAAATTTCAAAAGGAAAAATTTACGACTATAAATTTTCCTATTCAAAATACCAAGTGCAGCGCCAAGGCGAAATAGAACGCCAAGAGCGCGAGGCCAAAAATCAGCAGAAATATGTGGAAGAAACACAAGTGCTGATAGACAAGTTTAGAGCTAAGAAAAACAAAGCTGCCTTTGCTCAATCGCTCATACGCAAGCTGGACAAACTAGAAAAAGTAGAAGTAGACGATTTTGAAAACACTAAGGTGCGCATAAGCTTTCCGCCCTCGCCACATGCCGGTAAGATAATAATGAAGGGCCACAACCTGGGCAAAGCCTATGGCGACATGCGCCTGTTTGCCGGTGTAGAAATGGAAATAGTGCGTGGCGATAAAATAGCATTGCTAGGCAAGAATGGTGTAGGCAAAAGCACCCTTATAAGAATGATAGTGAATAAGGAGTCGCACGAAGGTGAAATGATACCTGGCTATAGCCTGCAAATGGGATACTATGCCCAGAACCAAAGCGATAGTTTGGATATGGAAAAAACCGTATTTCAAACAATAGATGATGAGGCTACAGGCGATATGCGCAAAAATGTGAGGTCGCTACTTGGCTCCTTCTTATTTGGTGGCGATGACATAGATAAAAAAGTAAAAGTACTGAGTGGTGGCGAAAAGGCACGTTTGGCTTTTTGCAAATTGTTGCTACAACCTTACAACTTTTTAGTACTGGACGAACCTACTAACCACTTAGACCTGGCGAGTAAAGAAGTGCTAAAACAAGCCCTCATGAAATTTGACGGTACCATGCTTGTAGTAAGCCACGACCGTGATTTTCTAAATGGACTTACCAAACAAGTGTATGAAATAAAGCCGGATAAACTGCGAGTTTGGGAAGGTGATGTAAAAGAGTTTTTGGC
>JANOXJ010000025.1:0-5058 GCA_031418455.1 Flavobacteriales bacterium
TCTAACCACAACGTAGTATTTGGCAGCACAGCTGCTCAAGCGCTGGGTATGGGCACCGCTGCAGAAAAAGATATAGTGAAACAACTGCTCTACCGCCTAGTGTTGCACGAAGTAGGACATACACTTGGACTAACACACAACATGCGCGCAAGCACCATGAGCTCGCTTGCCGATGCCAAGAACCCAGAAAAAGTTGCGAAAGATGGATTGGCCAATAGCGTAATGGAGTACCCTGCATTTAACTACCAATTAAATCCTAATGAGCAAACACTCTATTGCGATACCAAACCCGGTATATATGATTTATGGGTAATAGAATATGGCTATAGCCCAAGTATGGGCGATGCCATGACAGAAGAATTGCGCCTGAAAAAAATAGCAGACCGCAGCACCGACCCACGCCTTATGTATGGCAACGATGCTGATGATATGCGCAGCAGCGGCAGAGGTATAGACCCTGATGTAAATATATATGACCTTACAAACGACCCTGTAGCATATGCTGCTGAGCGCTGCGATTTGGTAAATGCCATATTGCCCAAGCTGCAACAAAAATTTCAGAAAAGCAACCAGAGCTACCATGAAATGCTGCAGGCTTACTTAATAACTACTGGTGAATATGCTAACCAACTGCGTGTAATGACAAGACAAATAGGTGGAGTGCACTACGACCGCAGCTACTTTGGGCAAGACACCAAAGTGCGCCCACTAGAGCCCGTTAGCGAGGCCAAACAAAAAGCAGCTATGAGCGCCCTTAGCAAATATGCATTTGCACCCACTGCATGGGACAATGCAAGCAATGCATATAACTATCTGTTAGAACAACGCAGAGGTTTCAACCATTTTAGCAACAACCAAGATCCACACATACACCAACGCATATTAAATATGCAAAAGGAATGTTTGAATCAGTTGCTACACCAAAATGTGCTGCAGCGCATAACAGATAGCCAGCTATATGGCAATACCTACACGCTGGACAAAGCCATGGCAGACCTTACCAATGCCATATTTAGTGCTGATGCAAAAACAAGTGTAAACACCATACGCCAAAACTTGCAAATAGAATATGTGGAGCGACTTGCTGATATGCTGGGCGAAAAAAGCACCTATGACAATGTGAGCAAGAGCATGGCATTGAGCGAGCTAAAAAGAATAGATACTATGATGGCCGCAGGCACATCGCCAGATGCGCTTACTAAAGCCCACCGCGAACATGTGCGCAGCATAGTAAAGAGCGTGTTGGAAGGGAAATAATTTTATAATCATAGCAATTCAATAAACAAGAAGGGTACGCTACGCGTGCCCTTCTTTATTGCTTTCTAAATACCCAAAAAAAATAATTATTTTCATTTGTTACTTTTTTTACTCGTCATTCGTCACACTATGGAATAACGGATTTTCGGTGCTTTATAAACATGACATACTTTAACAAAGTATGACTCGTTAATAGTTATTGAGGTTAGTTTAATTCCATTACCATGACACTAAGACTTCTCCTATTTAGCCTGTTGCTGTGCTTGCCTTATAGCAACTGCATAGCTCAGTGGGAATACCTGCCACATATAAGCCCAACCAACAAAAGACAGGATTACAAAAAAACCAATAGTGTATTAGCAGGTGATAACAGCGCCAAAACAAATGAATTTGTATTGGCACCCGATAGCTTAGAATTGGAAAGAAGGGCAAAGGAGACAACCGGTACCAATGCAGAAAACTTAACGCTAAAACTTATTAAAGGTACAACTGATGAATCGCAAAAAGCTTATGTGATATTCCGCTGGATAACCCAAAACATAGGTTATGATGTAGTAGGATATAAGCAACACAATCTGTATGGCCAGTTTTGGAATGGATTTGGAAATGATAAGAAAGCAATGGAGAAAAATTATGAAATTGGTATATCCAATTACGTAATTAAAAACAAAGTAGGCACTTGTAGTGGTTATGCTTATCTTTTTAAAACCATGTGCGTATATGCAGGGTTGGAAGCACAGTACGTTAGCGGCATATCCAATACAGAAGATATAGCATTGCGCACAGCAGAATCTGACCATGCATGGAATGCAATAAAAATTAATGGCCAATGGAATCTGTTAGATGCCTGCTGGGCAAGCGGATGCTGCGATGGCAAGGTTCGCACTTTTTATAAAAATTATAGTGCTTATTATTACCTCACCCAGCCCGAAAAATTTATATTGAACCATCTGCCTGACGATCCAAATTGGGCTCTTTTAAAATCTACACCATCTACTAAAGAAATGCTGTTATATCCAGATATCCAACCTGGCTATTTCGACAAACGAATAACCGAACTAGTAACCAAAAACGGAATATTAAAAAAGGACAAGAACAACAACGTAAAAATAAAGGTTGGTATTACAGAAGAGATAGATTGGAAAGTGCAGGGCGTAGCGGCCAATGGCGATGTTGTAACTTTAAAATTCAACACATTTGGCTCACCTAACAGACAAGAAATAGCAGTACTAGTTCCTTCTAAATGCAAGTCTCTGATGCTAATAACAGAAAATGATATTGCATTGATATATGATATTGAAATGTAATTCTATTCCTAAATCGGCAAACATCCTCGCGCTATTGCATGTGCTTGCAACGTTTTATCGAGGCTAAAAAAAAATCCATCGCGAAGCATTTTCTCGTATTTTTGATTTAGACTTTTAACTTAAAATCAACATTGCATGAGAAAAAAACTCCTTAGCCTGGTGCTTCTATGCACCATCTCCTCCTCATTCATTGCCTCAGATTCGGTAGATGTAGATATGGAAAATGTGATGGCAGAAATTCAACATTATTATGACAGCATAGAACAAACCCTCAACTATCAAAAGGGCACCATTGCGCTGGGTAGTGGCATGGCCACGCTTAATGTGCCTGACGGATTTGCTTATTTAAATTCTGATGATGCATCTAAAGTACTTACAGAGCTATGGGGCAATCCTGAACGCGAAGTGCTGGGCATGCTGGTGCCGGAAGGCAAAGGCGTAAGTGGCGATGACTCCTGGGCATTTGTAATACAATATGAAGACATGGGATATGTGGAAGACGAAGATGCTGATGACATGGACTACAGCGAGCTGCTTGAGCAAATGAAAAAGGACGAGGTAGCTGAAAACGAAGAGCGCCAAAAATTGGGATATGATCCTATACACACAGTTGGTTGGGCATCCACTCCATTTTATGACAGCAAGAACAAAGTATTGCATTGGGCTTACGAGCTAAAATTTGGCGAGGCTGAAGAAAACACGTTGAATTACAATATTCGCGTGCTTGGTCGCAATGGAGTGCTGGTATTAAATGCCGTGGGCAACATGAGCCAATTGGAAGAAATAAAACCATTTATAGAACCCGTGCGCATGAGCGCGGTGTATGAAGATGGGCACAAGTACGAGCAATTTGACAGCAAGGTGGATGATGTAGCGGCCTACACCGTAGGTGGCCTGGTGGCAGGTAAAGTGCTTGCTAAAGTTGGCTTATTTGCTGTGATAGCCAAGTTTGGTAAATTAATTCTTCTGGGTGCAGTGGCAGCTGGTGGCGCAGTTTGGAAATGGCTTTCCGGCAGAAAGAAAAATGACGATGAGGCAAATCAATTGCCGAGCACTACTGCTTAAAATATTGAAGTATGATATAATAAAAAAAGCCGCTTCGTTCCTAGAACGAAGCGGCTTTTACATTATTATTATATGTTGGTCTTTTTAAGTGGTAATGTGCAATTGATAATTTCAATTGCACAATATGGGATTAACCCATATTGCTCATTAGAAATGAGCAAACGATTAAGCATCTGTATTTCATCGCCTTTAAAAGCGATTAAAACAGGCTACTAAATCGGGATAACCCCAGCTAAATCAATAGTTCGGCTCTTAGCGAGCCTTCTATTGCTTAAGCTGGGATTAAGCAGCAATAGAATTTGCCTGTAAGGAGATCAGTAATGCTTTTGAATTTAGATGTAAATGATTAAGGTCAAAAATTATTTACACACAAGAGAACAATTTTGCAAACTTTGATTTAGCTTCGTAATTCTATTAACCTTTAAACTAAATTATTTCTTTATGAAAACACACTCAGCACTCAGCACTCAGCACTCAGAATTTTTGAATTGAGAAAGATAGTGCCCATTCTTTTTCTTTTCTTTTATACTTCATTTATGAATGGGCAATCCTTACAATCGCCACCGACTGAGTTTTTTGGTGGTGAACAATTTGGTTCCGACAACATGTTTCCCTTAGATTTTTATACCAATAACATTTTTAGGATGCGCATTGGCTTGGGAAAAAATTCATCGCAGAACACAGTGGGTATCGGCACCACCTCACCAAATTATGATTTACATATACATAGCACCTACATACCGCCTGCTACTCCGGGCATGCCAGGCGAGGGTGGCAATGGCAACATTTGGGCGCGCGCTTGCTTGCAACTAACTACCACCGAAACGGGTGATACAGAATATGACGGCCTGCGAATACAAGTTAACGGAAACCGCGGCTGGGTGCAGGCCAACGACCTTCAGTCGCTTTCGTTTACCAACGACATGGCGAGTTTCCGCATGTTCGGCTCTGGGCATATCTCATTTTTTTCTGATTCAGAAAATAGCGGGAGCAGATTGTATCTTAAGACAGACAGCGACAATGGCTTTATTATTAAAAAGCAAGATGGAACGGGAAGTTTTGGTATGCAAGTACAAACAAGCAACGCTGTGCTCAATGCGTATTCGGTAAAGCAAGGAACCAATGAAGTTTTTGTAGTGAAAAACAATGGTAGAGTTGGTGTAGGCACCAGCACACCCGATGCCAACTATATGCTAGACGTAGCAGGCAAAATGCGCGCATGCGAAGTGCGTGTAAACAACCCCGGCTGGTGCGACTATGTATTTGCACCGGAGTATAACCTTATGAGCCTTGGCCAACTAGCGGCATATATAGATGAGCACCACCACTTGCCCGAAATGCCAAGCACTGCGGAAGTGGAAGCCATAGGCGGTTTTGATTTGGCACAAATGAGCACAGCACTCTTAAAACGCTCTGAAGAAAATACACT
>JANOXJ010000026.1:0-35634 GCA_031418455.1 Flavobacteriales bacterium
ACTATTCACTAACACCACCACAAAACATATATTTGTGCAAAGCTCATGTCAACACAATTTCCAAATAGCGTAATACTAAATGTACAAATTATTAGATGCGGGCTGCCACGTAGTGGCCACTATGTGGAAAGCCCTCAAAAGCGAGTGGCACTGGCTAGGCTGCGCTAAGCCCATAGAATGCGCCATTGGGGAAAATGGGGTTGGAATAAAAAATAATGAAAAATTTCATAATAACATATTGTTGCCAGTATTATTAAGCCTTTTACCTACAGTATAGGAAATTGAATCCTAGCTATAGATTTCACTTCAAGAGATTAGCCCCTGAGTCAGTCTTTTTAATTGCTATGGCAGAGACATTCAGTTTGCTGCTGGATCGGTTATTTAAGTAATCAGTTTATTCCAGGTTATTATGTAGAATATGTTGTAAACATATTTATTGCTACAATTCAATTTGTAATGTATATTTATTTTATTTTCAGTAAAAATAAATTTAATTTGTTGTGGAAGACTATGCATAATAATAATGCTAGTATTATTTTGCGATTAAGTATTCTTTTATTATTCATAATAAGTTTAATTTCCACGATAAAACCCCGATAAATGTTATTGCCTTAATACGTCAGTATTAAATCATAACATCACAGCCCCCAAACTACCACTAAAACCAACTCACCCCAACCAAGCTAGCTTTTTCGTTGCAATAAATCCCAAGCAAAAAATATTCCCAACCAACATCCTATACACCAAGTAAACTTTCAGTTACCCCGTGCGCCCTTGCTAACCGGCCTTAACTATTTTATCTAGAAATTTTAGCTTAGCGCAAGGGCCACGCAGACAAAACAAACTCACCATGCTGCTGTAAGCAGCATGGTGAGTTTGTTTTGTCGCGGGTGGCAAAAGCTAAAAATTTCAGATAAAATAGTTACAGCCTTGAACTTTTGGTTCTTTTGTTTCAAGACAAAAGAACAAGAAACATAAAATGAAAGACGATACCAACAAATGTATTTTTGACCTTGCTCCATTCAAAAACGCAACACTAACCCCAATATGCAATCTCAACAAAGGAATGACGCAGCCAATCCTTCTCTGCTTGCAGCTATGAAAGCCCACGGCAGGTGGTGGGCTTCAAAAAAATTATTCACCGCTTAAAGGCCTTATTAAATACTAGCAATATTTTTTTAGCATTAAGAGAACAATTTTGAAAACTTTGATATACCTTTCGGTCTGCAAAACGTTCTTTTCTTACTTATAATTTAATTTAAAACCTTAACTAGCACCGACCTCCGCGTTCAACAACTCTAACCACCAAAGATGAGATGAACAGATAAACCTGAGCGGAGAACCTCCAGAGGTCTGTACAACCAACACAATTTTTTCTAACCCCTTAAAAAAATTTACTCCAATGGTTACCGTACAACTCAAAATCGTAGAAGAGGGAATGAAACACCCCACTACAGAACTTATTAAAGCCATTTCACAAGCATTGTTAGATGACGGTATAGTCATAAAAGACGATGCAGACTTAGAATTAAAAGTAAAATTTCTGCAAGACGCCAACCAAGACCTTATTCTGCTTGCCATTCGCGACACACGCTCCAAGCACAAAATTTCTGAAAAGGTAATACACTATCTGGACCATAGCTGGATAGAAGATACAGCCTCTGAGGCCCACGCCCTGGTGGTAAATGCCACCGTTACAAGTTAGCACTTAGCCATTTACTTGCCCAATAAGAAAAGAACTATTGAAAGCCCGATTTGCCCATTGCGCCAATCGGGCTTTTGATTTATTTCATCATTTGAAACCTACCAGGCTTCCATGCCGTTATAGTGCTTTCATAGTTGATGCTATTAGAATGCAAAGTATAGCCCCAAACTGCTCTACTTTCCTTGTTTAATAGCACCTCCACCTGATTTAAATTATGACAACAGACACCCTAAAGTATTACTTTGACTGCTGGGAAAATTTCAATTCCTGTTTTGCATATCGTGCACCCTTTCAAGAGCGGTTTACGAATGCCATACTTGCATTGGCAGAACAGAACAGAGACCACCAGCAGCAAGGTCTTAACAGAAAGGCTTCATTCATGCTAGTAGAGTGTTTTCAGAACATTATAAAGCATTCTGAAAGCATGGAGATAAATGATTTGACTACTTCAGATGGGGGAATGTTTTCTTTCAAATTTCTTGACTCAAATTTTCTAATCAACTCTATTAATGTCATTAAAAATTCTGACATTGAAAAGCTAACCGCTCAAATAGAACAGGTAAATGCGCTGGATAAGGAAGCTCTCAAGGAGCATTATATGAAACACTTGCAGAATAATACTTTGAGCGAAAAAGGTGGAGCTGGGCTAGGTCTTATTGAATTAGCACGCAAGTCAGGCGAAAAAATATTATACAAGTTCAACCACATCGATAGCGATGTATCGCAGTTTCACCAGCAAATTACCTTTAAAAAAGAGTCAGACACACCAGCTGATTTTACTAAGTTTTTAGAGGATAATGATAGCTACTATGCCTCTATGAAGGATAGGCATATTTTTCTCCAATACAAAGGCGATTTTACTCAAAAAGCCATACTGCCAATATTGCTACTTACAGAGCAGCGTTACAATGCCAATTTGGATGAGAAAGAAAAAACAAAGCGAGCCAAGCATATAATTATTGAGATTTTGCAAAACATTGTTCGTGTTACTAAAGGCGAGGAGGAGGAGTTGCAAAAACCAACTCTTATACTTGGCAAGCACGATGATCACTTGTATGTAATGGCAGGCAACGTTGTATCGGAAAGTAAAAAAGAAATTCTTACCGAAAAACTGGATTACTTGCTATCGCTGGAAGATGAGGAGCTGGCCGAATTGCACCGCAAAACCATTAAAGCAAGCATACAATTTGAAAATAAAGAAAGCACAGGCCTGGGCCTTATTCAAGTAGTGCGCAGCGGAATAGAAAAAATAAAATATAAATTTTACCCTTTAGATAATAACAAGTTCTTATTTGCTATAAGCATTAAGTTCTGAGTTTATTAATGAAATCGAATAGCCTACATATAGCAGCTACTGACGATACACCAGAGGTCAATTTTTCTCTGGTTAGCGGTAAATCTTCCATTCTTGGCAGGTCTCTGCCAGAGAATGCGTATGAATTTTACCGACCTATTATTTCTTGGTTAAATTCTAATATCCATCTTATAAAGCATAAAAATGAACTGGAACTGAGCTTTGATTATTTCAACTCATCGTCCAGCAGATACTTGTTTGAAATGCTCAATATATTGGAACGAAGCCCTAACAGGCAGCTAATAACTGTAAAATGGAAGGTAGAAAAAGGCGATGAACTCATGTTTGAAAAAGCACAGGAACTTAGCAGTCTGCTAGACCTAAATTTTCAGATAGAGCAAGAATAGTGCTTGCCACTCAAGCTCTTATCCATTCCGCATTATTATATTAATCTGTACTAAATTTTTAATAGCACATCCGGATATTTTATTTCCGAATGTATTTGCTGTTTGCTTTCTAATGAATAGTCTATGAACAAGTCCAGTTGAACGAAGTCAACAGCGTAGCTTATCAGTCAAATATTACGTGCATCTACACCACAAAACTGATAGAGAATAAGCACTGCTATTATAGTTCTAACTTATGTTTTAATTTGAATCAAATCACTCCCTATCATTCTTAGCAAATGCAATGTTTGTTTCTCTTTTGCATGTACACATAAGATGATTGGCTGCATGGATAAAGCACATTATGCAATACCATCTGCCCTTAAAGTTTGATACTGCAATAAACTAAAGCTGCCGCCTGACTAATAGAAGATAGCCATGGCCACACATGGCTATGAGCTTGCTATGTGGGTTATAAAACTGTTTTGTAAAAAAGATTATAAGCGAATACCAATGAGCATAATATCATCGGTTTGCGGCTGGTTGCTTCTCCAGTTATTTAAGAATTTCTCGGTTAGGTCGGTTGCAGTAAACAGATTTAATTGACTAATATTTTTTACAAACTCCATAAATCTTGTCTTGTTTAATTTCTTGTTTTCTGCACCACCTATTTGGTCATGAAAACCATCTGAGTACAAGAACAGCGTATCGTTTTCGCAATAGGGTATTTGCACAGTAGCAAAGCTTGGCGAGTAGCCATTTATATTGCCCATACCGCATCTGCCGCCTATGCCCAGAGGTGTGCCCTTGTATTCCATTAGCTCGTTGTTTTGCATTAGCAGAATGGAGCTGCCAGCCCCTGCAAATTGTATGGTATGTTTTTCTTTATCTATCATGCATATGCTCATCTCCATGCCATCCATAGCATTGTCATCATTGGTTTCCTGTTGCAGTGCTTTCTGAATTTCGCGGTGCATGGCAGCAAGTATTCTTCCAGGGTCGCGCTCGCCTAATTCATTTATTACTCTATTTAATTTAGTGTTGGCTATGAGCGACATAAAAGCCCCAGGCACACCATGGCCGGTGCAGTCTATTGCAGCCACGTAGGTGCTATTGCTCACCACCTGGTAGGCAAAAAAATCGCCCGATATAATGTCCTTTGGCTTTACATAAATAAACGATTCCTTAAATAGCGTTTTGAAATCGGCAGCATGCGGGAGTGTGGACTGCTGTATCTTTTTAGCATACTTAATGGACGAGATTATTTTTTGTCTTTGCAGGTTTATCTGGTCGTTTTGCTGACTAAGTACTTTATAGAGTTTTTTGTTTTTTCGCAGAAAATAAAAAACTGATATGAAAGCGAAGAACAATGAAATAGCAATAATGGCAATGGATGCGAACCATGTTTTGTTCTCTGCTAATTGTATTTCCTGGTCGGCTATTTCACTTTCCATACGCTCAGTTTCGTATTGCAAATTGAGGTCCATTATTGTATTTAGCTTATTGTTTTCGGCTATGCTGTCTTTTAGATTCATATAGGCCAGCTGGGTTTTATAAGCTTCATACGGCAATTCTATTTTATTAAAATACTCCGATTTAAGTTTTAGTAGATTTATTTTTTGCTCTGTCAGTCCATATTTTTCTACACTTTTGGCCGCGGTGTTTAAGAGTTGATTGACTGTTCTTAAATTACCAAGCTTCATTTGTATTTCGGCCATGGTTAGTTGTGAGTTGGCTATGAATTGTACATTGCCTTGCTTATTATATTCTTCTAAAGAAATAGCGCAGTACTTGGCTGCAGAGTCAAGCATGTTTTTGTGTAAGAAAATCATGGCATATAAGTCTGCAGGGTCGTCTGCCTCTATATGGTCTGCCTTTAGCATCTTTAAGTCATTGGCGTGCTGCAAGGCAAGGTCTATTTGCTTATCGCTAAATTCATTGATGGATATATTAAAAAGTGCTGATGAAGCGAGGCTCCAGTTTTGTAATTCCAAATTCAGATTGTATGAACGCTTATACTTTTCAATAGCGCTGGTGTATTCGCCCAATTCTGAATAAATAACGCCAAGGTTGTTCAGCAATTTAGCTTCTCCGGTTTTGTCATCCAGTGCGCTAAATAGTTGGTAAGATTTGTTGAAATGCTCCAGTGCGCTTATGAGGCAGCTTTTATTTAGCATACATATACCCACCAAATTGGTAGCTTTTGCTTCACTTGTCTTGGCAGCGCTCTTCTTGGCCAGGCTCATGGCCAGTTTGGCATATTGCAGGCAAGAGTCTGCACTTAGATTGTAATACTGGTCGCCTATTTCATATAATATTCTGGTGCGGCTGGTATCAGCAGATACATTTTTTAATTCCACCTGCAATTGAGCTATTCTGGTATGTTCTGTTTGACCCTTTGATGCAAAAAAGGAAACAAGAAGCAGGCCTGTAAGGCAAATTTTATAGGGTGATTTCATAATTTTTTGTTTTTATCTATTCCTTTGGCAACAGTTATTCCCGCCTTCTACGAGCGATATATTGAAAGGTTTTGGCTTTTTTTTTACATACCTTTTGGTTGTTTGCAAAGACTGAGTATATTTGCGCCCCAATTTTAGAAATAGCTATGGCAAATCATAAATCAGCAATCAAGAGAATACGCAGCAACAACGCAAAGCGTCTGCGCAACAAATACTACCACAAAACAATGCGTAATGCATTGCGCAAACTGCGTGGAACTGCAGCTAAAAAGGAGGCTTCGGCCCTTATGCCAGCTCTTACTACTATGATTGACAAGCTTGCTAAAACAAGTGTAATTCATAAAAACAAAGCTGCTAACCTTAAAAGCAGCCTGCAACTTTTTGTGAATCGTTTGAAATAATCGAATTCTATCTTTTACAGATATATTTGAAGGCCTTCTTAACCGAAGGCCTTCTTTTTTTTTCAATTTTATAAACGATAAAGTAGTTGCTTTTGGAACCCTTGAAAGGAATAAAATCTTGGAGTGAAAAGGACCGACCCCGCGAAAAACTGACGGAGAAAGGCGCTGCTTCATTGACCGATGCTGAACTTTTGGCCATACTTATTGGCTCCGGCAGCCGCCACGAGTCTGCAGTGGAACTGGCTAGAAAAATACTAGCCAGCGTAAACAACGACCTAGTGGCACTTGGCAACCTATCGCTTACAGACCTTAAGAAGTTTAAAGGCATGGGCCAGGCTAAATCTGTGTCGGTGGTAGCATCGCTAGAGCTGGCGCGCAGAAGACGCGCTACAGGGGCTAAGCAAAACAATCCCCAGATTACACCTAAGCTAGCCTACGAAATGATGCTGCAGCACATGGAAAACCTGCATCACGAGGAGTTTTGGCTAATAGGGCTAAATAGAAAAATGCAGGCCCTTGGGGTGAAAAAATTGAGCGAAGGAGGCATGGCCGCCACAGTGGTAGACCCTAAAAAAGTGTTTAAAGCAGCTATGGATATGAATGCAGGCTGCATTATAGTAGCTCACAACCACCCAAGTGGCAACCCAGCTCCTAGCCGCGAGGACGATAACATAACTAAAAAACTGCGCGAGGCCGGCCAGCTGATGGATTGCCTGCTGTGCGACCATATTATAGTTACCACCCATGCCTACTATAGCTATGCCGATGAGGGTAAGCTATCTTTAATATGAAAAAAATAATAACCATAATAGGGGCAAGGCCCCAATTCATTAAGGCTTCAGCCATTTCAAAGGCCATTAGGACACATTTTGATGGCCAGTTAGAGGAAATTTTGTTGCACACAGGTCAGCATTACGACAACAATATGTCGCAGGTTTTTTTTGACGAACTGGAAATACCAACACCAAAGTATAACCTCAACATTGGCTCTGGTGGGCATGGCACTCAGACTGCCGCCATGCTTAGCGGTATAGAGGAAATACTGCTGGCCGAAAAACCCAATGCCTTGCTGGTATATGGCGACACTAACAGCACCCTGGCAGGAGCCATAGCTGCTTCTAAAATACATATACCGGTTGTGCATGTAGAGGCCGGTATTAGGTCGTTTAACAAAAAAATGCCTGAGGAAATTAATCGCATTATGTGCGACCACCTGTCCACATTGCTTTTTAGCCCTGCAGATTCAGGCATTGCCAATCTTACTAAAGAAGGTTTTGTTTATGACCAAAATAAGCCAGTTAGCTCAGACAATCCTATGGTGTTTCGCTGTGGCGATGTTATGTTGGATGTAGCCATGAATGCGCTTAAAAAAGCCAAGGGGCTAAACCTATCTGACTTAGGAATCGCCTTGCATAACAGTCAATTTGTGCTTTGTACCATACACCGCGATAGCAATACCGACCACCCCAAACGACTGAATAAGATTTTTAAGGCCATTCTGGAAGTAAGCGAAAATGAAAAGATAGACGTGATAATTCCGTTGCATCCGCGTACTAAAAAAATGATGGCTACTCATTTGAATGATGATATTAAAAACAGATTGTCGGCTGCAAAGCAAATAAAAATAATAGACCCCACTGGCTATTTGCACACTCAGTTTTTGCTAAGCACATGCGCATTAGTAATGACAGATAGTGGCGGCCTGCAAAAGGAAGCATACTTCTGCCAAAAGCCTGTGGTGGTGCTTCGCACCGAAACTGAGTGGGTGGAATTATTGGCTGGTGGCCATGCAGTGGTGTGCGATGATAACGAAGAACTAATTCTTTCTACATCCAATAAAATGTTGAAGACCCCGCCTGCAAGTTGGCCCAACTACTATGGCGATGGCAAAGCAGCTGAATTTATTTGCTCTAAGATATTAGAATTAATTTAATAAAAGCATGCTCATTTACTCGCCTGTAAACAATGCCCGATTGCACTATGCATGTGCCAACGTGCTGCGCGATTATACAGGCACATGGCGCATTACAAACAAAGTAGATGAGTATAATGCACACAGTGGAGCTAAAATTTGGTATAGCCAACAACCTCCTGATATAAATGAAGGCATATTTATACAACAGCATTTATTAGCTGAAAAAATATTGCACTCAAATAGTTTGGTAAACCACCTTGAGCCTGTTGACTTTTCTATTTGGAAAAACACACACATCATTTTCAGCACTTCATGTCATGTAGGTTTCGATATTTTTTTAGCTACATTTTATATGCTGGCCAGAGTGGAGGAATATTCCGATAAAGGCAGAAAGGACGTGCATGGCAGGTTTAGCGCAAAGGAGTGCGACAGACACTCGCATAATTTATTTCGTAAGCCACTGGTAGATGAGTGGATACAGCATTTCCAACAATTGATATCGCAAATGGATACTTCTGTTGCATTCAGCCATTCTAAATTCCAATTTATATCTACCATAGATGTGGACAGCGCCTTTGCTTATAAGCATAAGGGTTTGCAGCGCACCTTAGGTGGCATAGCTAAGGATTTAGTGAGTTTGAATTTTAAAAATCTCACTCATCGTATAGCCACATTGTTAGGAGGAAAAGAAGATGTGTATGAAACGTATGACTACATCAACCAAACGCATAAGGCCTATGGTGTGCCTTCTATTTTCTTTTTTCTGCTAGCCAATTTTGGTAAAATGGACAAAAACGTGCCGCATAGCAGTAAGGCATTGCAACAATTAATTAAACGCCAACAACAAATTTCTGCTGTAGCAATTCATCCAGGTGTGGCAAGCCATGCCAATATAAAATTATTGGAACAAGAGAAACTACGACTGCAAAATATTACTGGCACTGCCTGCACTGCCAGCCGACAGCATTATCTTATAATGCAATTGCCACAAACTTATAGAGCATTAATTGCGTGCGGCATTAAGCACGACTACACCATGGGCTTTCATGACAATGTTGGGTTTAGAGCTGGCACATGCAGACCATTTTTTTGGTTCGATTTATTGTCTAATGAAGTTACAGAACTTACTGTGCACCCTTTTGTAGCTATGGATATTACACTCAATAGCTATTTAAAATTATCACCTCAAGAAGCTATAGATTTGACTGCACAGCTTATGGATGAAGTGCGCAAGGTGAACGGCACGTATATAGCACTGTGGCACAACGAAACGCTTATAGAACAAGGCGCATGGTCGGGATGGCGCAAGGTGTGGGAAGCGGCCATGAAGCACGCTACTTCTTAGTTATGAGTGCTTTTATTTCTTTAAATATTCCTACAAAAGTGATGTAGTTAAGTGGAAATTCGAAGAACACATGTATAAGACTCAGTGCAAGCAAAGCATACAACCCAAGCTTATAGTCAATAAAAAACAAGGCAACTGATAACAGCCATAACAATACTATTACGGCCATTCTGCTTTTAGAAATTTGATTCCATTTAATGACAGATGTTTTTGAAAACCAGTTGAGATAGTGATAAGTGTATGAAAATGCTATGAAACGCATAATGCTTACAAATGCAGTGCTGGTGTAAAATGTAGCTTGGTCAATAGTGACATCGGGGTAGCCAAAAAATTTGTAAATGGCAATATTGACTAACTGAAATGATTGATATGTGTTGCGCACATACTCGCTTACATCTGCATAGTATAGGCGCGGTTGGTAAGTGAAAAACAACACAGCACATGCTACAAAAACGAGTAATGAGGCTATGCCTGAGGCGCTTTTTGTCTTTAGCGCACCATACAGTATAAACGAACCTGTAAAAAGAAAAACGTGAATTATAGTGGGTAGAAATATGCCAAAGATGATAAAGAGCGTGTCAGGAAAACGATTTAAGTGCATGCCTTGCATAACGAGAATAACTAGCGCTACAGCTACAATTTTATAAATGGTTTTTGATATATATAGCATTAGCACGGCATACAAAAAGCCCGATAACATAAACACACCAATGTATTGGTCCAGTTTAGTTTCAGGTTTTATACTGCCTAAAGCCACCACCAGCGCTAGGCCAACAAAAATCCATATCTCCTTTTTTGATTGAATAAAAAAACTTTTTTTCTCCAACCACGATATTTCGGTGAGGTAGTGCAGTGGTCCTAAAAGCGCATAGGAAAATAAAAACAACTCAAAGGGTAGGAGGTAGGCGGCTATTAGACTTATGAGCATTAAACCTATGTTGAGGTAGTTTATGCCATTTGCGGTTTGCAATCTGTCCATTATACCTGGTGTAGCGCTCATGTAGTGCTTTCTAATATTAATTTTTTTGTAATTAAAAAAAACTATGGCTCAAAAGTTTTGAGTTGCACACTTGCCCCATCATACACCGCATAGGTATAGTGGTGCATCCATTCGCCCAGATTTATATATGTCGACTTCTCGTTCAGTTTTATTTTCATGGGCAAGTGCCTGTGGCCAAATATGAAATAGTCGGTATGAGATTTTTTTAATTCGTCTTTGCAATAGATAATGAGCCACTCCTTGTCCTCGCCAAGAAAAATGCGGTCTTTGTCGCCAGTGGTGCTGCGGCTGTATGACGACATGGAGTTGGCCAACCAAATGCCAAAGTTTGGGTGCAGCCTGGCAAAAAGCCATTGGCACACCTTGTTGGCAAATACTTTTTTTATGAATTTATATCCATGGTCGCCTGGCCCCAAACCATCGCCATGTCCTATTTGAAATAGTTGGTGATTCCACTCGCGCTGTATGGGTGCTCTAAATATTTCCACGCCACATTCTTTAGGCAAATAATCAAATATCCACATATCATGATTGCCTGTAAAAACATGCACAGGTATTCCACTATCTGTTATTTCCGAAATTTTGCCAAGCAAGCGTGTATATCCCTTGGGAACTGCACGTTTATACTCAAACCAAAAATCAAATAAATCGCCCACCAGAAAAATTTCAGCGGCATCATTTTTTACCTGATCCAACCAACGCACTATTTTCTTTTCGCGCTGCAGGCTGGCTTCATAACTGGGCACACCCAAATGAAAGTCCGATGCGAAGTATATTTTTTTACCTGTTGCTAAATTCACAGTCCAAGATTACGAATTAATTCAAAAGGATTGGCCATGTTCAGATTGAGCTGGAACATAATGGTTTCGCTAAATTTCAATTGCTGTGAGTCTATTTCATTCATTACATTTTTTGAGTAAGCTATAGGCAAGTACACTTCAAATATGTTGCGAATGAGTGGCACATTAGCTCCCACTACCCACACTGTAGTGCCCTTAGTATTATTATTTACACCTCTGGCTATGCCTGCATATATCGACAATGGGAGCTTTATTGGTAAATCCATTTCGGCATTAAGACTTAGCAAGTGCATGTTAAATCCATAGCTGATAGGCATGGCAAGGCCGCCTTGTGTTTTCAAAAACTGATTGGAAAGTATTCCGTTGTTTTCTGTACGGCCCAGGAACAAGCCATCATAAGCATAGTCATTTACACCATTCTGACCGGAGGTATTAAGTAGCATGGTTTTGTTGCCACCGCCATAGTATAGTCGTGTTCTTATTTTGCTTTTGGTTTTGCCGTGGTACATGTAATCATAACTGGCAGAGTACTGATGGAACAAGGCATAATTAGTATAATCGCCACCTTCTACAGAGGCTGTAAAGCGCAACTCTGAGCGCAACATTTTCATTTTTGCATTGGCTTTTACGCGTATGTGGTTTAGCCTTTTGTTGTCAGGCAAAAAATCATGATATAAAGGTGAAGCATCGAACGTTGCAAAATCTTTGCCTTCCACTTTGTACCAATTTCTAATGTCAAACAACTCCACCATGAATAGGCCACTCCAATTTTTTTCGTAGCGAGATGAGAAGAGATTGGCCTTTATGTAAGGCACTATGGTCATATAGCTGTAAATCCTTTTTGAGTTGAGAAATTGATAAGTGTCGTAAGAGAATTTTTGACCTCGCACTCCAAAACCAACCTTCCCGTTGTAAGATTCTAATTTGGCAAAACCATTTACATTGTTAGTGGATATGCTATACATAGGAGCAAAGCTCCAGTTGTAATTCCGGCTTGGCAATACCTGGTTATGCAATTGCACACCCAGCATCCATTTGTTATAATTGTTCCAACCTACCAGCGGATTCCAAAATATTTGGGAATGGTTGGGGTCGTCTATGCCGGTTAATAGTTTAAATGTAGTAGGCTCCATTCTGCGCATCACGCCTTTGGTGCGAATGGTGTTGTTATTCTTGTCGTATTCCGGTATACCTTCCAGGTTATTTAACTTTATTACATCGCCTCGTTGCGCAGCTATTTGTGTATGGGTCCACGAGTGTGGGTCCACGCTTTCTACCCATGTGCGCGATTTTAATTGGTTGTCGCGTAGCACATCCACACATACTGGTGCAGCTATTTCCCCTTTGTTATATATGGATAGGTCATAGCCACCGTTTTTCTTTTTTATAGCAGATGTTTTAAAATCTAATTTGGCTGTTGTGTTTACCAGTGTATCAAAAAACCACGATAAGTCTTTGCCCGAAGTAGTTTCAAATATGAGTCTCAAATCATCGGGGCCGGGATGCTTAAATTTCCATGTGTCAAAATATGCCGACATGCATTTATTCATCATGTCTTCACCCAAGTATTGCATAAGGTAGTTAAACGCCAATGCTGTTTTTTTATACACTATGGTGCCATAGTTCATTCCTGTGAAATATTCTGACGGCATTTGCATAGGTTGGTCGTTGTTGTTGCGAGCGCTTAGCAAATAGACCAACTCCTCTGTCATATATTGATAGGAGAAATCGTTGAGACTAAGTTTTTTTGTAAGCATAGCAGAGCTTAATCCAATGGCCGAAAGGGCACTCAATGTGGTGTCGGTAGCAAGCATGGTGCGTGTTTCGAAAAAGGAATTTATTCCCTCATCCATCCATGCATTGTTGCGCTCATTGCTACCAAGTATGCCATAAAACCAATTGTGACCCACTTCGTGTATTATTACTGTGGCCAGGCTTTGCTCGTTCCCCGCATTACCTATCACTGTAACATTGGGGTACTCCATACCGCCACCGGCACTTATGGTTCCATCTACAGCAGTGCACTGTTTGTATGGGTAGTCGCCACTCCAAAGCGAGTAGTAATATAGTCCGTCATTTATGGCTTTTATACCTGCATTTTCCCACACAGCGCTGTTTTGCGGAGTAAATAAAGCCCAAGTGGTTACTTTCTTTTTGGTATGTGGCAGCGTAGTTTCTCCTTTGCGCACTATCCAACGCTTGTCTGCAAACCAGCCAAAATCGTGTACATTGCTTTGCTTGTAACGCAGCGTTTTTGTTTTGGTAGAGGATGGAGGAAATTCGTCTTTTCGATTAATTGAAATTTTACCATTTGTGTCTTCTCCAATTATGTCTCGCTTATCAAATGTTTGTTCAGGCAACGGCAATTTTGACAAAGCTTCCATGCGCTCTATTTCTGATTCGGTTTGTAAGTCGCCTGTGGCGCCTACTATATAATTTTCAGGCAGTGTTATACTTACATCATAACTTCCAAATTCCGAATAAAATTCGCCTTGTGTGAGGTAAGGCATTTCGTGCCAGCCATCTTTATCGTACACCGCAGGCTTGGGGTACCACTGTGTTATTTGGTAACTCTCGCCCACGTGGCCAAGGCGCGATATACTGCCGCTTGGCAGTTTTACTACAAATGGAGTAGTAAGGGTTAGCTTTTCTCCTGGTGCCAATAGTTTGTCCAGCCATACGTAGGCTATGTCTTCATACCCCTCATAGTGCATCCAATCTGCTTTTTTCTTATTTATTCTAAACTCCAGCGAGTCTATATATCCTTTGTCTTTTTGAGATGCCCAAAGCATAAAGTAATCGCCACCTTGTATTTTCTGTTTGCTCATGGCTGTTTTAGCATTTTTATATGCATTGGGCCAAAGGTGAATGAGCAATTCGTGTATAGTGTCAGGACTATTGTTTATGTATTCCAGTTCCATAAAGCCCTTTAGCATATGCGTCTTATCATCCAGAGTAACGTCTATTTTATAATTTACCTCTTGCTGAAAGTATGGTTTGTCTTGCGCCATACTGCATATACTTAAAAGCGCAAAAAGGAATAAGGTAGTAAGTTTCATATACAATAAAATTGTGTGTGCAAATGACGGAAGCAAATGGCATTTTCTTGTAATAAAAATAGACGAATGGTGCAAATTTGTGCAGATAATTTAAAAAGGAAATTTTAATAGAACAACTGCATGCTATCGGTAACCAATGCTTTTGATATTGTAAGTATCCACTTATACCAACCTAAAAAGGTAATTTTGCCGCTGCATGAAGCTTCAGGCAGGGTGCTTATGGACCATGTAAAATGCGATACTGATTTGCCTCCTTTTGCGCGAGTAATGATGGATGGCGTGGCTTTAAAATGGAACGATTTGAAAAATGGATGCACCCATTTTGCTATAGCAGGAGTGCAGCAAGCAGGCGAACCTCCGCTAGTGATTAGCCAAAGCAATACTTGCATAGAGGTAATGACGGGGGCAGTGTGCCCAGCAGGAGCTGATACAGTGGTGCCATATGAGAAAGTGAAGTTAGAAAATGGATATTGCAGCATACAAGCCATGGATATTGCTATTGGTCAAAACATACATGCACAGGGCAAGGATAAAAAAATGGGTGATGTGGTGTTGCAAAAATTTAAAAAACTCAATGCCGCAGATGTAGCCATACTTGCCGCTGTGGGCAAAGTAGAGGTGGAGGTAGCAAGTTTGCCGGTGGTGCACATATTCTCAACAGGCAACGAACTGGTGGAGGTAAATGAAATTCCACTGCCGCATCAAATAAGGCGAAGCAATGTGTATGCTATAAAAGTACTATTGCTTGAGCAGGGAATAAAGGCCACGCAGGAGCACCTTGAGGACAATGCTAACGACATTCACTTAAAAGTAAAAGCCGCCTTGCATAGTGCAGATGTAATAATACTGAGTGGTGGAGTTAGCAAAGGCAAGTTTGATTTTGTGCCTCAAGTATTGGAACAATTAGGAGTGCAAAAACTTTTTCATAGCATTGCTCAAAAACCAGGTAAACCAATGTGGTTTGGCCAATGCAACAACACTTTAGTATTTGCGTTGCCTGGCAACCCTGTTTCAACATTTGTTTGCGCAGTGCGTTATTTAATGCCTTGGCTTCAGTTAAGTCTTTTTCAGCATGTGCCTAAATTGCATTGCTTGTTGGATTCTGACCTTGAACTAAAAGGAACGCTTACGCAATTTGTACAGGTAAAATGCAGCGTAAATGAAAATGCACAAATAGTGGCAACACCTTGTGCAGGTGGTGGTTCGGGTGATTTTGCCCATCTTGCTGAGGCCAATGCTTTTGCCGAAATAGATGCATCTTCCAATCATTGGAAAGCAGGCTCAGTAGTTGCGTGCTATCCTTTTAGCAAGTTGTGGTAGTATTTCGGCCAACAAGGTTTTAATTTGCGCAAAAGAATTCTAATGGCATCAGAAATTAATAAAGACAAAATACAGATAATAGAATGGATAGTGAATCAAGACAAATTGACTGCACTAAAACCATTAAAAGATGCCATAGCCGCTATGGAAAAAGACAAGGAAGATACCAACGAAATAGTTGGATACTTGTCGCACGGTGTGAGGGTAACACGCAAGCAGCTTGTACAAACTCTGCTTGACTCGGTGAATAGCCTGAATGATGATACCCTTATTAAATTAGAAGACTTAGAACAACAATCTGATAAGTGGTAAAAACACTTATATAGCATTAGCCCTCTTCAGCAATTTATTTTGTAAGCTACATTTTTTTTATACACTACAATTATCATTTTAATATGACAAAAATTTACTCCTTGGTTTTTTTAATCTGCATTGCTCTATCGAGCAATAATCTACAAGCCCAAACACCATGCACCAATGGGTATGCAGGTACCTACCCATGCTCTAATATGGATTTGGTGGCCTTTGTGCCCTTAAGCGAAATAGGAGGCGGCTCTAACACAAGCGACATTTGGGGGTGGGTGAGCCCTGTAACCGGCAAGGAATATGCGTTGGTAGGTGTAAATAACGGCACTGCTTTCTTAGATATTTCGGTGCCTACAGCGCCTGTATACCTTGGCATGTTGCCCACACATACTGTAAATAGTTTATGGCGCGATATTGAAACTTTTAATAATTATTGCTTTATAGTAAGCGAGGCTAATAACCATGGCCTGCAAGTGTTTGATCTTATGCAGCTGGACAATGTAACCAACCCGCCTGTGGCATTTGAGGAAACAGAACACTACAATGGTTTTGGCCATTGCCATACTCTAAATATCGATGTGCAAACCGGCTATTGCTATTGCAATGGCACTAATACTTACGAAGGTGGTTTGCATATTGTAGATATAAATGATCCGCTCAATCCTACATTGGCAGGTGGTTTTAGCCTTGATGGTTATACGCACGACTGTTTTGCATGGTCTTATGATGGGCCTGATCCAAATTTTGCAGGCAAACAAGTAGTATTGGCTTGCAACGAGGATGAGCTCACTATAGTGGATGTTACAGACAAATCAGACTGTCAGGCTGTGGCATCATATAGCTATGACAATGTTGGGTATATACACCAAGGTTGGATTAGTAAGGACAAGCGCTACTTTTTTGTAGATGATGAGTTAGATGAAGGCGACCTTTCTAATGCAGGCACACCTTCAGGTACACGCACGCATTTGTTCGATTTGAATAGCCTTACAGAAGGCGTGTACATGGGTTTTTATGAAAGTGACAGCCCAAGCATAGACCATAACTTATATGTGCTTGACCAATTTATTTACGAAAGCAACTACCGAAGCGGTGTGCGTGTGCTGGATGCTGTGCATATAGCAGATGGCACTTTAAGCGAAGTAGGCTTTTTTGACCTTTATCCGGCCAACGATTTTATTCAGTACAGCGGCACATGGAGCAATTATCCTTATTTGCCAAGCAGACTCAACCTTGCTACGCATATGTACGAAGGCTTTTATATTATTAAACCTACACTCATTAACCTAAGCCAATATAGTTTTGATTTGTGTGGAGCAGACCAATTGGTAATGCAAGTGGAAGTAAATGCAGACCTTGCCTTTCCGCTAACCTTTGCAATTGAAGGAATTCCAAACGTGTCGGTTTCTGCTGATCCGCTTACGGCACCAGGTTTAGCCACTGTTACCATTAGCGATTTGCTGGCCGCAGGCCCTGGCATGTATCAGGTAAACCTAGCACTGCAAACCACATTTGGCCAGCAATACGAAGTGCCTTTTACCATTACCCTTAGCAACGGTGCACCTGTAGCGCCTGTGTTATTAAACTTGCCTGACAATTCTTTGGTAAGTAATACTGCAACTTCTATAGTATTTGAATGGGTGGCTGATGAAAATGCAACCTCTTATATATTCGAATTAGCAACTGATGCGGCATTTACCACCATTGTAGAAGCTCAAAACACCACTCTTAATACCTTCCTTATTAATTATAACTTGCCTGATGGTGTTTACTACTGGCGCGTAAAAGCAATAAACGAATGTGGCTCTGGCCAATGGTCAACTGCATTTCAGTTTAACTTAACCATAGTAAGTGTAAATGAAATACCTACAACTAATTTAAAAGTGTATCCAAATCCTGCTAACGAAACACTTTATATTCATGGTTCATTGGCTGGCACTACCATCGTAATTAATGACATGAGTGGCCGAATGGTTAAATCATTTGTTACCAATAACTCTGGTATTTACTCATTGGATATATCAGATTTAGAAACAGGTATGTACATTATGCATGCTAATGCAGATGCAGTGCGTTGGGTTAAAAAGTAAATTTTTCCTATATAAATATTACAAATTAAAAAAGCCGCCCCTTTCTTAAAGGGCGGCTTTTTTAATTAATCAGAATAATTAAGGTTTTTAATAATGTATAAAGCTCTTAATTTTTTTATTACAGCTCCACAAGTGCCTTCACATTTATCTCCAATTCTAATTTGAAATGAATAGGCACTTCTGAAACTGAACCTTCCAGCCACACTCTTAGTCCATCGGTATCTATAAAGTATTGCTTCAGTCTATCTAATTCTGTGGAGTTAAAGCTTAAAGCAGTTTTGTTTGGGTTATCGTTGGCTGCTTTTAAACTTAAGTCGTTAAAATTTACACTTACTCCAGGCGAAGTCATATTTGTATTTCCAAGACCTAATGAAGCATTTACCACAGCCGCATCTGTTCCATTAAATTCCCAAACTTTGTACTTTATGCTCTCTATTTCATAATCTTTTATTTTGTCTTTATGTTCGTTCAAATCCGAATTAGACAAGGCAGAAACTAAACTGTCTAAATCAAAATTTAAGCCAGCTGAAGCGTCTTTCGAAATGTCAAATGTGAGCGGAATTGTAGCGCTGAATTTTTTTTCTTTCAGTTTATCACAACTACTAAATAGTAGCAAGGATGCTGCTATGGTCAAGGTGTACAATAGAGTTTTCATTTCGTTTTGGTATTAGTGACAATAATTTATACTATCACCCAAATTTAAACCTCCTTTAAGTAAATTGTTTAATGATTGTGATTTTTTTTGAGTTCTAAAAAAAAGGCACCGTAATTAATTACGGTGCCTTTTGCATATCTATTTAAGATTTAAATTATTTTGTTCGAAGAACGGTAATAGAGCCTTCGCGCTCATAGTTTTTACCATCAAATCCTTGCGCATTCATATGGTAGAAATAAGTTCCCTCGGCAGTTTCAGCGCTTGGTTGCCAAGTATCGCCTGGTTTGTCAAGTCTTGCAATCTCTTTACCCCAACGATTGTAGATTACAAAAGTTAGTTTTTCCATATTGCGCAAGTCGAGTGCGTATTCATCATTCAAACCATCGCCATCGGGTGTTACAATATTTGGCACCATAGCTACTCCAGAGTCTTCATAAGCAAATATGATTTGGCTGGTGGTGAACTGGCAGCCTTGCACTGTAATGGTAAGTGTGGCTGTATAATAGTCCATAATGTCATAAATAGAAGTGGTGCTTGGGCTACCTGGTGTGGTAGTATCAGAGTCACCGTTGCCAAAATTCCAGACATAGTTAGATGCTACTCCATTAGGTGTAAAGGTTACCAATAAAGGCACCAAACCTTCTTCCGGGTTTGCTACAAACGAGGCATCGCCTTGTGTAACAGTTACTGTAACAGTAGCGTCATCTGTACATCCATTGCCATCTGTAACAGTAACGGTGTAATCTGTTGTAGAGTTTGGGCTGGCTATAGGGTTGTTTATATCTGTTGCACTAAGGCTAGCACCATTGTTCCAGGCATATTGTCCTAGCCCTGGTGTGGCTGTCAATTGTACTTCGTCACCCTGACAAATGCTTGCAACCGGAGCTATTGTCACCGTAGGATTTTGATTTACTGTCACTATTACTTGGTCAGTACTCTGGCAAAGATTAGCATCGGTTCCTGTAACGGTGTAGGGCGTGGTCATAGTTGGCGAAGCTGAAACGCTTGCGCCTGTGGCCGGGCTGGTAGCTGGCGACCATGTATAAGTAGAAGCGCCTGTGGCTGTTAGTGTTGTGCTCTCGCCATTGCAAATGGCCACATTGGCACTGGCATTTACAGTTGGCAATGCATTTACAACAAGCGTAGCTGTGGCAATGCCCGGGCAATCACCAGTTGTAGTATATGTAATTTCATTATTACCAGCAGTAGATGGGGTAAATAAACCCGTGTTAGCATTTATATTAGAGCCACTCCAAGTACCTCCAGGTAGGTCCACTATTATTATTTCTGAAGGGTCATTTAAACAGAAAGGGCCTGGATTGGTAATGTCTGGGTTAGGAGCCCCCACCACTTCAATGGTAGCACTGCTGCTGGTAGCACATATACCACTTATAGAATAAACTACGGTATGCTCTCCAACACCCAATGCTGTTGGGTTAAAAGCACCGCTGCTAGTATTTCCGTCAATAGTCCAAGTTCCGCCAGGCGGTTGAGCGCTCAAGCTAAATTCATCACCATTTAAGCATACGGTATCTGGCAATGACATAAATATTGGCGAGAATGCTGTTATAGGAATTGTTATTTGATCTATTGCAATACATGGCGAAGTAACAGTATATACTACATTAATATTTAGACCTGCATAATCCGCTGGGTTAAAAGTGTTGCCAGCTATGCCGGTATTGTTAATACTCCAAGTACCACCTGCTGGTGTGGCACTCAACGATTGGGCAGGGGAGTTAGAACAAATACCATTATTGGAAGATGTAATATTTGGCGGTATGCCATCATATACAAATTCAAAAAATTCTGTATCGCTTACATCTCCACCGCACAAAGCCATATATACCGAACCTCCTATTTGCAAAGTGAAGTCAGTGCTTTGCAACGGAACTGCAATGTTTTGGATATTTAATGAAGTGGTAGAATCGGCTATTACAAAGTTTGGAGTAGCTGACCACTCGTAAGTATGAGGAAATGGAATAGGCACAGGGTTATTTACTACTGCTGGTGGTGGCGGTGTAAAAGAGCAATAGCCATCATAGGTACAGTTGAAAGCATTCAAAGTGTTTAAAGCAGATTGGCTTAAATCAATAAAATTGGTAACAGGTGTGCTATTAGATAAACTTATGGTAGCATCTGTTACATTGAAACATTCACCAAATCCGCAGTCGATAATGTATACTGACCAGTTAGGGTCTAATAAATTGCAACCGTTTACAGTGCTCCAATTGATAGGTGTGCAGGTTGGTCCATATGCGCCATAAGTTCCGGTTAATGGTGTTAGTGCTGTGCAAACATTTAAGCAACTGGTTGACTCTGTGGAGAAACAAAGGTTTGACATATTGTTATTTCCATTGCAGCTAACTAAGCCAGGTTCAAGATTGGTTGCCAAGGCAACTAATGGACTTCCGCATGAGGGAGGACCTACTAAGTAATAAGATACCTCACTCACCCAGCTATGTGTTCCTGTAAAGCAAACAGTTATTTCTGTGTTAGGGTCTACAGCTACGGTAGACTCAGCAGGTGGGTTGTATATATTGGTAGTGGTTCCCCAGTTCACATTGCCCACAAGGTCTAATGTGGTGCAGCCGGGTGTTATGGCATTCACGTTTACACTTGCCGGGGTAATTATTTCGCAAATCCAAGCACGGTAGGTTCCTACTAATGCTCCATTGCCTTCGTATACCAAAACTCTGTATCCACCGCCAGTAAGTCCTGTCTTGGTAGAGGAAGGAACGTTATTATCTGGCGTGCTATAAGGCAAGTAGGCATTATTACTCGGGTCATATTTAGACCAGTTAAAATTCCACCCTGCAACACCGCTTTGTGGGGTAACGGTTAATGTACCCGTTTGGCCTGAGCACACAAAATAAATGGTATCGTTTACCATACCATTGGTATACTGTGTTAATTCCTTGCCTGAATATGCGCTGGAAGGCGAGGTTATTTGAGCATTTAGGTTGGATACAAGTCCAGCTATGAATGCAACAGCTAATAGATAATTAAGGGGTAATATTCTCTTCACAATTTGTATTGATTATTTTTTTACAGATATACGACTGTGCAAATATGTTAAAAGTTGCCTTTTTTTTTGGTTTAATATTTTTTTGTTTATTCACTTTTTATAGTTAGCCTCCGTCATGCTTAATCATAATATTAGCCTATTGTTCAAGATTAATTGTAAAAAGTACAATAATTCAATCAATTGGGTATAATTAAATCTGATTTTTTATTGTTTATGTAATATTTCTTTTTGGCTTTAGAAAGGCTATGTGGTCAGTATTTTTTCAATGGCTATTTTACATAGCTCATATACGGTTTCAAAATCGCTTTCTGTGCCGTAATAAGGGTCTGGTACCTCCTGGTTTTCAACAGGGTTATGGCTAAGCAATAGTTTTACTTTTAGCTTTTTAGTTTCATTATCAGCTAATTGAAATAATTCGCGCAGGTTGTGGTTATCCATGGCATATATAATGTCGTAGTAGTCAAAATCTGACGGTTTAACCAACCTAGCTCTATGCTGTGTTATATCAATTCCATGGCGCTGCAAGCAAGCTATAGAGCGTTTGTCGGCTTTTTCACCCACATGGTAATAAACGGTGCCTGCACTATCTACTTCCGCACTTAACCCTCTGCTTGCAGCCATACTGCGCATAAGCCCTTCTGCTATGGGCGAGCGGCATATATTTCCCAAGCATACCATCAATACTCTCATAGTTGCTACATTTTTTTTGCAAGAATGAAAAACAAATTGCCAAATTGGATAACAATTTTCGTCATTTGCAACTCAAATTAAAAAATGCCTATTTACTTACTTGATGAAGATGAGCTATGGTTTCCTGACCCTAAAGAATTTGAGGGCGATGTAGTGGCTGTGGGTGGCGATTTAAGTGAAGACAGAATTTTAACTGCCTATTCACAGGGTATTTTTCCATGGTACAATACTCCGGGCGAGAGGGTGTGGTTTTGCCCGGAGGTGAGAAGTGTGCTTATGCTGGACAATTTGCATATTAGTCATAGTATGCGCAACGAGATTCGCAAAAAAAGATACCATTGCACTGTAGATAAGGCTTTTGAGCAGGTAATGCTCGGCTGCCGCTCTGGCGAACGCGAAAATGCCACATGGATTCACGATGAAATTTTAGAAGCTTATGTAAAGCTGCATGAATTAGGCTTTAGCCATTCGGTAGAGGTATGGCAAGGCGAGGAGCTTATAGGTGGCTTGTATGGTTCCAGTCTGGGGCACATGTTTTTTGGGGAAAGTATGTTTTCTAAAGCTACTAACGCCTCCAAATTCGGATTCATTTTTCTGGCCCAAAAGTTAAAAGCTATGGGGTGGCAGGCAATCGACTGTCAGGTGCAAACTTCTCATTTGCAATCGCTTGGAGCAGAGGAGATGCCACGGGCTACTTTTTTAGAATTTCTAAATGAGCATTTGGAATTTCCCACATTGGTTGGCAACTGGGGCCAAATGGATTGCTTTCAGGGGAAAGTAAATTTCTAAGCGATTCCTTTATTACATGTTTTATTTAACCTTATTCAAATAGCTTTGCGCACATGTTCAAGGAATTCCTTTTATGGACAAAGCATTCTAAAGCAGCATGGATTTTTGCTGCAGTGGCTTTTGCATTGTGTATTGGGTATTACATGCTGGAGGTAGCCAACGGAAGAGCTCAAATGGCCGATTTTAGAGTGTATTATGATGCGGCTAAAGCGCTGATTAACAATACTCAACTCTATGGTGTAGCTTTTGGCATTAGCAGCGGATTCTATAAATATTCGCCTTTTGCAGCCTTGGTTTTTGTGCCATTTGCTTTGTTGCCATATAGCATTGCTTCGGTTCTTTATTATTTACTCGTTTCTGTTGGAGCCATATACCTTTTGCTTTTTATAGCGTTCTTTTTCAACTCGTTTCAGACCCATATAGGCAAATTTGTTAACTCCAAATTGGTGCTTTTCATTGTTTTGCTCACCATTTTTATGGCCGACCATTTGGAGCGAGAGCTGCATTTGGGCAATGTGAATTTGTTCTTGCTCATTCTGGCCATTGCGTGCTATATGAATCTAGCCAAAAGACCATGGGTGGCAGGCTTAGTTTATGCAGTAATTCTGCTTTTTAAACCTCATTTTCTTATTTTATTTCCTTATTTTGTATGGAAAGGCCAGTGGAAGGTGCTTGCTGGCACCTTGGCAGGAGTTGCCATAGGCATTCTCTTGCCATCACTATTTGTGGGTTTAGAGCACAATTTTGCGCTGCATCAGCAATGGCTGGGTGCCATGAAGGCACACAATGTTTCTCTAACTGAAAGTGCCAATACAATTTACGGAATTTTTACTCATTTTATACTTCAAGTGAGTCAATCTAACGTATTGATAATAGGAAGTTTATTTTTGATTGCATTGGGTTTTTTATGGCTTATGAGATACAACAAATTAAGTGGTGGTAAAGGCCATATTTGGTTCATAGAGTTCTTTATTCTGCTGGCACTAATTCCAAATTTAACACACACTGACACGGAGCATTTTATGTGGAGCATGCCATTGGTAGCTTTTAATTTGTTTATGATTGTAAATGAGCAGTTTAGAGGAAAATGGATTGTGGCAATAGGAATGTTTTTGGCGTTTATACCGTATACGCTTAATAGTCCGGACATTGTAGGTAAACAGATTCGGTTTTTGTTTGATGAGGGTGGGTTGCTTGGAATTGCCAATCTGATGATAATCCTTTTAGCGATATATATTCATTTAAATATCCGAAACAAGGAGATGAGGTTTATGAAGCTATAGATGCGGAATCTCTTAAATTCTATTTTACATAATGTAAATTATGATTAAATCGGGACTTAGGAAAAGCCCATCAATACTGATAATTTTAATATCTTTAAAGCTTTATGAAGCTGCTCATTTGAACAGTGTCGGACTCAGAATTTACTACCACATGGTAAAGTCCTGGAGTGTATTTGGACAAATCCGCCTCAAAGATGGCTAGCCGTTGAGTATTTGTATAATGAACCATTAATTGGCCGTTTGAGCTGTATATTTTTACATCGGTAGATTGTCCAATGCTGATTCGTATTTCATCTTTAGCCGGGTTTGGATACGCTACCACCTCCCCTATTGAATCCATCCATATGGCTTTTACATCAGAATAGGAATACATTCCATTGGTGTCTACTTGCTTAATTCTATAGTATAGCCAAGATTCGTTAAGTGGTTTGTCTTCAAATGAGTATGAGATTAAGCCGAACGAATTACCAGCACCGTTTACCGTACCAACTTTTGCAAAATTGAAATTGTCTGTACTGCGTTCAATTTCAAAATGGTCGTTATTTATTTCTGAGGCTGTAGTCCATTCGCAAAGTACAGTCTGAATTCCTTTTTTACTTAATTCAAAAGATTCAAATTCTACAGGCAGAGCCAAATCGGCAAGTTTAGCTACAAAAGCGTCCTGAAAGCTTCCACCGCCATATACAGGTTGGTCTGAACCTGCGGTGGCAATGCCACTCATACTTGTGGTGGCGCCACATATATATGCTCCTGGTCCGGGTGTCGGGAAAATTGAAAGCACCGCATCATTTAAGTTGCCACCAAAATAGGTGCCCCATTGTCTGTAACCCACATGGCCAAAAATACCAATAAACCCGTCATTAAATCCTCCACCAAAGCTAGGTTGAGTGGCATCGACTGTTGTTATTCCGGTTAAGGAGGCGGTGGTGCCAACTAAATAAATGTATCCCCACAAGTCGGTTATTATGGTATATAAATTTTCTACCTCGATTCCTCCATAATAGGTAATCCAATCAACTGTAGCATAAGGCAAGTAAATGAGACCTACAAAGCCATCTTGAACTCCACCATACGCAGGTTGATGCGCATTGGCTGTGCTTAGCATGGTGGCGGATGCTGTATTGCCGGCAAAAGCGATATACATATAAGGGTCTATATCTACAGTGGTTATGCTTTCGGTGCCAGAACCACCTATGTATGTTGCCCAATTTCTTGTGGCACCGCTGGAGCTTAGGCAAACAAGCATTCCGTCTGAAGTGCCATTTAGGCTAGTTTGTGGACTGCCGGGGGTGGCAATGCTTGCATTGGATTGTGTGGTGCCGCCTATTACCAGGCGCCCATCTGTATGAATATCTATGGCGTAAAATATGTCGGTACTTGGTCCGCCATAATATGTAGACCATGTTCTAATACCAGCTGCCGTATACCTTGAAATAAATGCATCTTTGGTGCCACCACCATATAATGCCTGCACCACACCAGCGGTACCAAAGCCAACTCCACTAGTAGTTTCACCGCAAACATAAATTTCGTTATCGTTATGCTGAACCACGGAATAAGCAGTTTCATCACCCGCATTGCCTAAATAGGTTCCCCAAATAAGTGCTCCGGCAGGGCTAAATTTCATTAAGAATCCATCGGTATTAAGGCCTTTTACAGGCTGTTGTGTGCCCGCTGTGCTAATTCCCGCAGCGGAAGACGAGTTGCCACAAACGTATGCATTGCCACCACTGTCAAGTGTAAGGCCGTATGCTATGTCAGAACCTATGCCACCCATATAGGTAGACCAAAGGCGCACGCCACTGGCATCATACTTTACTAAAATAGCATCTGTAATTCCGCCAAACGTGGTTTGGTAAGCACCAGCAGTGGCTATGTTAGTGGCCGAACCTGTTCTGCCTGCTATGAATACATTCCCCGAGTTGTCTGATTTGGTTATATAAGCAATTTCGCCTGCTGTGCTGCCAAAGTATGTGCTCCAGGCTATGCTGGGAAGCGGATCTATTATTAATGTTTTATTGTTTTCTATAGTGCCGCAGGTGGTGTAGGATATTTTATTTCCCTTTACACTATAGTTGAATTCTTTATCCTCCTTGTTTTCTGACTCTTTATAGTAACTATAAGGGATTTCTTCTACAAGCTGCCCAAATCTTGAATCAATAAGCAGTTTTTTATCATTTACCAGTATGGAGGCACCTAAATAGTTGAGTTGTATTTGCTCATAATGTCCGCCTGAGTTAACTATGAAATTGAACTTGGGCTGGCCATTTGCCCCAATTAAGAACTGGAGGTCTATGTTGGGGTACACATTTTTATATAGTACTTCTTTGAATAATCTTGTTTCAGCAGATGGTCTGCCTGCAGGCATATTGGAATATTTGTTTACAGCTTTTAATGGTTGGAAAGGTATTAAATCAGGCAAAGCACTTGTGCCATCAAATTCTACATCTATCCTGTGAAAAGAAATTTCTGACGGTTTGGACCATTCTGCAGGATATTTTTCCTCAGGATTCAATTCTGATTCTGCTGATGCACTGTTTGCTATCTGAAATAGATCATATGAAAATCCTGTCTTTCTGAGCTGAAGGTTTATGCCATTGCCATGAAAAATGTATAGCACATCATCGTTGGGGGTGCCGTTCTGATCTATCAGCTGGCCTTTGTTTTCCTCAAACCCAGCGTCAGGAGTTACATATTGGCAAAGCCCTGCCATGTGCAACATAACAGCGCATGACAACATGCAATATTTAAGGGTTTTTATAGAAAACATTAGATAATAAGGTGGTATACAACGATTAAACGAATTTAGCATTAAAACTGTTGCACATATCTTAAAGTTTAATAAAGTTGTTTACTAATTCGGCTTTTATAAAATCATCATTTATCAGTTATAAAAAATCATTTTTACATAAGACGACAACTTATTCGTTTTTCCATAAGTCTGTTCAAAGATTATTTGCTAATCATCAATTACTTTCGTGCCCATGCGAATTTTAGGAGGTATACTCTTTTTACTTTTATTGGTTCAAACGGACATTTATTCTCAAAGCAATAGTCATTATAGCTTTGTTCAGAATAAAGGTCAGTGGCCAGACAATGTGCTATTTGGGGGCGACCTTGAAAATGGAAAAGTGTTTCTGGAGCAAAATTCCTTAAGATGGCATTTTATGGACCTTAGTGCCATAAGCGATGCGCATAACAAAGGGAAGGTTTTTAAGCCTGAAGATGTGCGTGTAAAAGGCCATGTGTATGAAGTGGTTTTTGAAAATGCGAACCAACACGCTCCAGCCCTTTGCAGCGCCAACCAAACTACCTACTACAATTATTTTTTAGGAAATGACAGTTCTAAATGGGCTGGTGGTTGCAATGCTTTTGGCGAGGTTGTGAGGAAAAATTTTTACCCCGGTATAGATTTTAAATTTTACTCTCAGGATTTTTTTCTGAAATATGATTTTATAGTGCATGAAGGTGCCAATGCTTCTGAAATAAAAATGCGATTTGATAATTCGGTAAACCTAAAACTTGAAAACGACCGACTTAAGATAAGCACTTCTGTAAACACAATATACGAGCAAAAGCCGCTTGTGTGGCAGATAATAGATGGTCAAAAACACATGGTTGATTGTCAGTATCAACTCGACAACCACACTGTGTCATTTCACTTTCCTAAAGGGTACAATGCGAAGTATGATTTGGTTATAGACCCACAACTTATATTTTCTACCTACAGTGGTTCGTTTAGCGACAATTTTGGATACACTGCTACATATGATGCGGATGGCTACCTCTATAGCGGCAGCTCTGCTTTTGGTCAGCAATACCCCACTACCACAGGCGCTTACCAAACCACACATATGGGTGGCGACAGTGGTATAGAGGAAGGAATAGATATGGCTCTTACCAAGTACAATACTGACGGTACTACGCTTATTTATTCTACCTTTTTAGGCGGTAGTGGCGATGATTTGCCACATAGCATTATTACCAATAGCAACAACGAGCTTATAGTTTATGGAAGCACCGGATCTGCCAATTTTCCCGCCACGAGTGGTGCTGTGCAAACTACATTTTCTGGTGGCACTTTGGCTGCGCCATCGGGCACTGGAGCTAATTTTCCTAATGGCACTGACATAGTATTGGCACATTTTAATGCCGCAGGTTCAGATTTAATTGGGGCTACCTATTTAGGCGGCAGCGAAAATGATGGTGTAAACACTTCGGTATTCTTAAAGAAAAATTATGCCGATGAATTTCGTGGCGAAATTTCATTGGATGAAAACGAAAATATAATCATTGTATCCAGTACTTTCTCTGCCAATTTTCCTTTGGTAAATGCATGGCAAACAGCCATTGGTGGTGGTCAGGATGCAGTGCTGGTGAAATTTACTCCTGGTTTAAACAGTCTTGTTTGGAGCACTTTTTATGGTGGCTCTGCTGACGACTCTGGCCTATCGCTTACTACCGCTCCCAATGGCGATGTATATGTATGTGGCGGTACACATTCAACTAATCTAGTTGCATCATCGGGCGCTGTTCAGTCAAGCAATAGTCTTGGCGATGCTGATGGATATATAGCAAGATTCAATGCAACCGCACAGAATTTGTTGAGCATGACTTATTGGGGCGCGGCAAGCTACGACCAGCTTTATTTTATAGAACTGGATGATGCCAGCAACGTTTACGTTTATGGCCAAACCAATAGCACCGATTTCAATTTTATAATTAATGCTGATTATGGAACACCCAACAGCGGCAATCTAATAACCAAATTTTCTCCAGACCTTACATCAGTAGTGTGGAGCACTGTATTTGGCACAGGCAACAACAAGCCCAACCTTTCGCCAAGTGCTTTTTTGGTAGACTATTGTCATCGCATTTACATATCAGGTTGGGGTGTTTTTGTATCAGCTAACAATCCGTTAAATCCCGGTGCCAACCTTTTTCCCATGAATGCATTGCAAACTACTGCAGATGCATATGATGCTACATGTACTACTGGTGATTTTTATATGGCCGTGTTTGATGATGCCATGAATAACTTGACTTATGCCACATATTATGGTGGTGGCACCAGCAGCGAACACGTGGATGGTGGCACAAGCCGATTTGATCGCAAGGGTGTAATGTACCAAAGCGTATGCGCAGGATGTGGCGGAAACAGCGATTTTCCGACAGAGCCTGATAATGCTTGGAGCTCAGTAAACAACAGTAGTTGCAACAATGGTGTTTACAAATTCGATTTTCAATTGCCTATCACAATTGCTGCTTTTGAAGCACCACCTTCTGCATGTGTGAATGTGCTCATACAGTTTACAAGCACCAGCACATACGCTCAAACTTACCAATGGAACTTTGGTGACTCATCACCCTTGTCTAACTCCCCCAATCCTATACACAACTACGATACTGCAGGCGAATACACCATTACCCTCATAGTAACACACAATAACACATGCAATGGTGCTGATACGCTGCAGCAAACAATACTCATAGTAGAGCCTGTTACCGAAAACTTGCAAAACCTGCAAGTATGCAGCGGAACCGATACCACTTTAGGCCCAACAGATGCCAATCCGCTGTTCGAATACAGCTGGTCGCCCGCATTATATTTAAGCAATAGCACCGTGCCTAACCCAATATTTACTGCCGGTGCAAGCACTAGCTATGTGCTTACAGTGTCGCACAATAATTGCAACGACACTTATTATCAAAATGTAGAAGTGATAGACCTTTCGCTCACTGCTCCTAATGATACAACGCTGTGCGATGATGTACCCCTGGTATTAACCGCCACATACAATCCGGCTAATGCCGAAATTATATGGAGTGATGCAAGTGACTTTAGCAATGTGCTAAACGATAATGTGAACGATGCTGACATAAGTGTTACCCCTCTTATGCCCACCACATATTATGTGCAATTAACAACAGGTAACTGCATGCTGCAGGAACAGGTAGAAGTGAATCTTGTAAGTTTTCAAACCGTGGTAGAAGGCGATTTTACTGCTTGCGAAAATGATACTGTGACGCTTTCTATTTTAGAACCCAATGCAGATTTCACCTACAACTGGGCACCTGACAATCTTGTATTGACAGGACAAAACACGCCTGAAGTAACAGTGTTTGTGGCCAGCGATACTGAGTTTTTTGTGTATAGTATTACCCCATCCGGCTGCGCGGCAAGCGATAGTTTGATGGTAACTGTAAGCCCACTTAACAACGATTTGCTTTTAGCTACTGCCATTCCAGCTACTGTATTACAAGGCCAATCATCGCAGCTGAATGTGGTGCCAAATATTTATGAGTACACATGGACACCCAACTCATCGCTCAACGCTTCCAATATTTACAATCCAGTGAGTTCGCCCCTTGAAACCATAACTTACACCGTAGTAGCCACCGATGGTGAATGCACAGCCTCCACTTCGGTTACAGTGCGTGTGGTAGATTTTGTATGTGGGCCGCCTAGCATATATGTGCCTAATACATTTACTCCTAATGCCGATGGAACTAATGAGAAAATGTATGTGCGTGCCAATAACATTGACGAATTGTATTTTGTAATTTACGATAGGTGGGGCGAAAAAATGTTTGAAACACGCAGCCTCACAAGTGGTTGGGATGGCACCTTTCAGGGGCGCGAACTAGATCCCGATGTGTATGTGTATTACCTTACCGCAACATGCGAAGGCGGCCAGAAATATTTTGAAGAAGGTAACATCACATTAATAAGATGACCTTTCTTAAATTTAATTTTAAGTGAAGGCAACGAATTCTTGTCCTTTGGGGTCTTGCCTATCGATTGACAACAAAACCATAAACCTATATGAAATCTTTACAATTATTTATTGCTGTGCTACTTTCCAGCATCGCTTTCAATGCATCTTCTCAAATTCAGTTAAATATTACAGGTTCTGTGGTTGGCGCACCAGGCAGCATTAGTGTTTACATTCAAGTAATTGGTAACGACTCTATAGACAATATTTTTACTACAATAATGACAGATGCGGATGGAAGTTTTTCGTACTCCACTCCAGTAGTAGCCACTAGCGGAAGCATCATTGTATCGTTGCCATGCAACGGTATGATTTGGCAAACTCAAGTATTAGAATGGGGTGCTTTCCTTACAGATTTTAGCGTAGTGCTTAGCTACTGCGATGCTCCTCCTGCATGCAATGCTGAGTTTTGGGCTTGGAACGACTCTGTGCCTTCAGATTCCGTTCAGATAGACCCTTTTAACGTGTACATTATTAATGTTAGCTCTGGTTTAGACTTAAGCTACAATTGGGATTTTGGTGATGGTAGCTCATCTACTGAAGCATATCCGCAACATTTTTATGCTGAGCCAGGCACATACACTATATGCCTTACAGTTAGCAATTCAGGCTGCACCGATACACAATGCCTCACTTTTACAGTAGACGAAAATGGTGTTTTTGATGGCGGTGGCGCTGCTTTGCAAGGCTTTTATTTAAACATAGTGCCCGAAATGGTATTGGCAGTAAACGATGCTACTACCTCAGCAGCAGAAATGATATTGTACCCAAACCCTGCTGCAGATAATGCTACTGTGTTTGTAAAATCCAATTTTGCTCAAACATCTGTGTTTGAATTAATGAACATGCAAGGACAAAAAGTTTGGAGCATGAGCAAAAAATTGGTTTCTGGTAATAATCAACTTAGCCTAAACCTTAATGATTTAGCGGCTGGTCAATACTTACTTCGTATGTCTACAAACAATGCTTCATCACAATGCATTCAACTTATTAAACAATAAAAATTATACCTTTTACCATAAGAATAATTTGGAAACCGCTGACTTTCTTAAAAAAAGTTGGCGGTTTTTATTTTGAGAAAACTTTAATCGGTAGATAATTCTGTTACAAAATCCAGATTACCTTCGTCTTGTTCTATGCGTATTTATATTCTTTTCATATTCCTATTGTTTAATGCAGCGCGTGTTTTCGGCCAGCATTTTTTATCGCCAGGCATGGAGTTAAACAGGGGCTACCCACTTTACTCGCACGATTATAAGTACAAGCTAATACTGAACCCCAGCGGTAAATTAGAAATAATAAGGGTAAAAGACCAGCACACTATTTGGACCTCGCCTAATGCACCGCATGAAAATATGCGATGCAAAATGGATAAAACCGGCAACCTCATTTTATTCAGCAACAACAAAATAATTTGGACTTCTGGATTGGCTAAAAACATTGGTGCGTATCTCTTAATGCGTATAGATGGCAATTTGGTCATTTACTCCAGCGAGCATAAAAACGTTTGGGCAAGTAAGTCTAATGAGTATTAATTGCACTTAGTTATTGCATAATGGAATAGTGCTAATAGCAACACATACCTTTTCATTCATAAGAACTAATTATGAGCCATTTTTATGGATATTGCAATTAGCAACTTGCGCTAGCAAAGTCAGTCATAACTTTACACACAATAGTATTGGAATTTTATTGCTATAAAAGAAATTGATGTTTGTGATTTATTCCATATTGTATGTCAAACTTAGAATTAAACAATAAAGAATTTTGAAGTACTATGAATAACGCAGCCGGACACTTATTACAATCTGAAAAGGAACAACTGGAAAAATTTCGTCTAATAGTGGAACAAGCTATAAGTGATGAAAAGTTGATTGTAGAAAATTTGGCCAATGAACCCGAAGAACCGCTTACGCGAGGGCAGCGCATATCAGACAAAGTAGCCAGTTTTGGAGGCAGCTGGAAGTTCATTATTCTTTTTGGAATTGTACTTACAATTTGGATTATTATAAATGCCCTTTTGCCGCAGGGCACAGCTTTTGACCCCTATCCTTTTATACTTATGAATCTCATATTGTCGTGCATTGCGGCTTTGCAAGCGCCTATAATAATGATGAGCCAAAACAGAAAGGAAGAAAAAGACAGGCAGCGCAGCCAGAACGACTACCTTATAAATTTAAAAGCTGAATTGGAATTGCGCAGCTTGCATTCTAAAATAGATTTGCTGCTGGAAGAACAAATAAAAGTTTTGTTTGATAGCCAATCTAAACAACTGGAAATGCTTACCAGAATAGAATCTACTTTGAAAAATAAATCGGAACATAAATAGGAAATGTTTTCTTTTCCTTAATCACTATGCAACTAGATTATTTGCACAATACCAATGCCTTTGGCGACCACATATTAAGGCTATATGACTTTGGAATGGATGAGGCCAGACTGCTTCGCAACGCAATTGTGGAAACCATAATTGAAAAAAATGAATCGCTTGATTTAACGGCATTGAGTTTTATAGAACCGCGCAACTGTAGCTTGGTGCTGCATGTAACTAATGAAGATGCGGGTATAATAACAGGAGATGGCGAAAATTTTATTTGCGCTCTTACTTTGGATGGTTATAGAAACTTGCTGAAACAATTAGAACCGTATTGCAACAGAAATACAACAGGCTATAAATATTTATATGATTTGGATACTGAAATAGACTTCTTGCTATCGCCCGCAGGCACTTGGTAGCATGCTTTATTTCTTCTTTTTCTCCTCGTACACAGGTGGCAATAACGAGTGTGCGGCAAAGTATTTCATATACTTAAGTCCATCGCTTACATAATAAGGGTCGTGTGTTTTGCTGCGGCCACTAAGTGGAAATCGCTTGCCTGTGTTGTGATAATGAAATGCATCTTTCCATTTTTTCTTATCTAAAAAATGTCCGTATTCTTCTTTTATCCACTTCACTCCTACCTCTGCGGCATCATCTTCATCGCGCATATCGGCCACATCTACTCCCAAAGGTATAGCTTTATAACCCATTAGCTGAAAGGGCCCCCAGCTGGTTGCAAGATTTTTAATTCCTTCTTCGTCCAGTTCCTTTATGTGTTCCTGCTTTATGTTTTCAAACTTGCGCTGGCCACCATTTTTTACATCTTGCAATTGTCTGAAAATGTGTTTTTCAAATCTATGACCTGCCGGTTTGTTGCCGCTGCACTCCAACACAGTTAGGGCCATTAAGTATTCGTAGGGCACATTGTATTTCTGTGCCAGCTCTGTCATTTCTTCGCTATAGTTATTCTCTGCCCATTCTAAGTCGCTTGCACCTGCTGGCCGTGGGTCCTCTGGCAACTCCATGCCTATAGCATTGCGCAGCCACTCAGCCACATCATACCTGTTGCTCCATAGCGGCCAAAGGCTTACTGTGAGCAGGCTAATAATTATTATTTTTTTGCGATGCTGTTTTAGCTCTTGCATGGTTCTTTAAAAGAATTGCAAATGGCTAAACGGAATTGTAGGCTAAATGTTTTTTTATAAACACTTATTTTAAGATAGTTGGCCTTGCTTTTTTTAATGCGTGAGTTTTACGTTGAGCATTTGGTCTAAATGCTGCAGCTTGTCGAACAAAAACAAAAACAGAATAGTGCCAAATATGACACACCATGCGCTGGCCTGCGCCCATCGCGAATCTTTATTCTTAATCATATACTTGTCGTAAAACCAATAGCTGCCAGGAAAAATAATAGTGACAAGTGGTATGGTAATAACCGGTGCCAATACCCACACAGAGCCCATTGCATTCCAGATAGAAAAGAATAACACATTCAACAATACAGCTACCAAAGCTCCTTCTCCTACGGACATTATTCTAAGCTCTCCTCGCTTTATGCAATGTGCTATATAAAGCGAGCAGCATATAAAAAGTATGAATGATAAAATGATAATTGGCAATATTGCTAAACCCATAATGAACTAATTAATAGATGAAATGAATGGTTTGTAATAAAGCATTGAGTTATTCGTGATCGCGCACTTTCAATTGGGGGTCAGGTTTTTCTAGCGCTTGCTCTGCTATAGAGTCTTGTTTAAGTTCTTGACTATTGCCCATAAGTTTATCTAAGTCGGGCGAGCCAGCATCTACCCATGCGGTAAACCAAAAACTACCAACGGAAGTAACTGCAGTGCGCATTCTGCGCTCTACCTGCCCGTCTAGCATATCGCTGTATTCTTTGCTGTAGCCTTCGCTATACACTTTCATGCTGGTGTTGCCGCGCGATTCAAATGAGTATTTTCGGTCTTCAGGAAAATTGCTATTCAAATTTCTTTCAAATCCAAGCACCGAATC
>JANOXJ010000027.1:0-35440 GCA_031418455.1 Flavobacteriales bacterium
AGTGGCAAGTGGGTAGAGGTGCAAATACGCAGCGAGCGCATGGACGAACTGGCTGAGAATGGCTATGCAGCGCATTGGAAATACAAAGATGCCCCTGAAACTCCGGAAAATAAATTGGATAAATGGCTGCAGCAAGTGCGCGAAGTATTGGACAATCCGGAAGACAATGCCATAGATTTTATTGATAATTTTAAGCTATCTCTTTTCTCTGAAGAGATATATGTGTTTACACCCAACGGAGATTTGAAAACACTGCCTGTAGGCGCCACAGCTCTCGATTTTGCTTTTCATATACACTCGCATGTGGGCTCGCAATGTATAGGTGCAAAAGTGAATTTTAAACTGGTGCCGCTCAGCCATAAGCTGCGCAGTGGCGACCAGGTAGAAATACTTACCAGCAAAAAGCAGCGGCCTAAAGAAGATTGGCTGGCCATAGTAATAACGGCAAGTGCAAGGCATAAAATACGCGATGCACTGCGCGAAGAGAAAAAGCAAATAGCAGAAGAAGGCAAGGAAATGCTTAAGCGAAAATTTGGCCATATAAAGGCTGAATGGCTAAGTGTGAATATTGAGGAGCTTGTAAAACATTTTGATACTGACAGTGCGCTGGAACTTTATTTTAGAATAGCCAAAGGCAGCATAGAACTAAATAAGCTGAAGGGCTTTATAGTGGAAAATGGCCGACTTAAGTTTGACAAAAAGGCTATTATAAAAAAGGAATCAGAAGAGCCAAAACTTGTGACCACCACTCCCTCTAAAGGCGAAACCCTTATGCTAGGCGATGATGGACAAAAAATAGATTATAAACTGGCACCATGCTGCAGCCCCATTCCAGGCGATGAGGTATTTGGTTTTATAACCATAGGCGAAGGAATTAAGATACATAGAACCAACTGCCCCAATGCGCAAGAGTTAATGAGCAAGTATGCTTACCGCATTATTAAGGCGCGTTGGCGCAATAAGGAAACAGTGCAGTTTGAAGTGGGCGTGCGCTTCTCCGGTATAGATGATGTGGGTATAGTGCAGAGCATTACCAACATTATAAGCACTGACATGAACGTGAATATGCGTGCCATTTCGTTTGAAGCCAATGATGGTATTTTTCAGGGAAAAGTGGTAGTTTTGGTGCACGATACTTTGCACCTGAATGCGCTAATGGATAAACTAAAAGCGGTAAACGGTGTTCTTACCGTTGATAGAATAGAGAGCGAATTTGCCTAAGTAGTAAGAGGAAATAATCAATAAAGGAATTGTACCACCACAGAAAATGAATCAGGCGGAATTGCACGAAAAGGTTAGAAACATTTTTTCTCAATACCTCGAGAAAAATTTGCACAGAAAAACTCCTGAGCGATTTGCCATACTGCGCGAGGTGTATGACTATAAAGGACACTTTGATATAGAAGCACTTTACACAAAAATGAAGGAGAAAAAGTACCGTGTATCGCGCGCCACTTTATACAATACTATGGATTTGCTTATAGCCTGTGGGCTTGTGCGCAAACATCAGTTTAGAGCCAATACCGCTCAGTTTGAAAAGGCTTACCAAAACCAGCAACACGACCACATAATACTTACCGATACGGGCGAGGTGCTGGAGTTTTGCGATCCTCGTATTCACAATATTAAATCCACGTTAGAAGATATTTTTGGAATAGAAATAGAGCATCACTCGCTTCATTTTTATGGTAAAAAGAAAGTGTAACATGAGGGCACGGTTTGTTTTACAAATGGATAATAACTTGTGGTCATTCCACCATGAAATCAATATTACATTTGCGCCCCATTTATTAATAAAGTAGCTCTGCCCAATTAAGTGAAATCTACCTCAGTATCATCCAGTTCAAGCATAGTACCTTCCAAGGTATATGATGTGGCTGCACTTTTTAAACTGCGCCTTTCGGCACTTGTTATTATAAGTGCTGTTTTGGGTTACTTTATGGGCACTAACACCGTGGATTGGACCACTCTTTTTGTGCTCATATTTGGTGGTTTGTTGCTTACCGGGGGTAGCAATGGTATGAACCAAGTGTGGGAGCGCAAGCACGATGCACTTATGAATAGAACGGCTATAAGGCCCATTCCTACAGGTAAAATGAGCCATGTGGAGGCTACGGTTTTGTCTATGGCAGCTGGTATTTCAGGCATTGTATTACTTTGGTGGTTAGTAAATCCCGCTTGCGGTATTTTAGGCCTAAGTGCTTTTTTTATGTATGTTTTTTTATATACACCGCTTAAGCGCATTACAAGTTTGGCTGTGTTTGTAGGAGCATTGCCTGGTGCCATTCCTCCTATGTTAGGTTATGTAGCTGCTACCAACAATTATGGTTTGGAGGCTGGTTTGTTATTTGCCATGCAGTTTATGTGGCAGTTTCCACATTTTTGGGCTATAGCATGGGTGTCGCACGAGGACTACACGCGCGGTGGTTATGATTTGCTTCCTTTTAAAGGTGGCCCGAGCAAGCGCAATGCCTTCCAAATATTTCTATACTCAGCTTTTCTAATACCTATTAGTCTTTTGCCATGGTCATTGCCTTTAGAGTCGCCACTTGTGGGCAATATAGCCATGGTGGTAGCTGTGCTGGCGGGTGGTACTATGATGTGGTTCAGCTATAAACTTTTCCTCTCTTGTGATGTTAAAGATGCAAGAAAAGTAATGTTCACCTCTTTTTTCTATTTGCCCATAGTGCAGCTCTTTTATGTAATTGATAAGCTGTAATGCTAACTTGGGTAACTAACTTGCAATGAGAGTTAGATGTGACAGTGCTTTCGCTGAAATGAGCTACGAAATGATTCATACATTTATGACAAGTCATTTTTAATAGAATGGTTCATTGCAATAAGTAAAAATAGCTCGTAGAATTAAAATGAGATTTAGGAAATAGAATATTAAAATATAATAATAAAATGTCAGAAGAAATAATAGCAGAAGATGCTGTAAAAGCCAAAATGGATGTGTTTGAAGGAATGGATCCTGAGGTGAAAATAAGGACCAAAAAAATGATGATGTGGTTCATCATATTTGCGGTAGTAATGTTGTTTGCAGGTGTTACCAGTGCTATTATAGTGCTTAATGGCAAACTTATGTGGTTGCACGTAGTTCCACCGGCAAGTTTATGGATTAGCAATGCGTTAATAGTTCTTTCGAGCATCACTCTTATAGCAGCTGTTCGTTTTTTAAAAAGCGGAAAGCAACAATTAGCTCTTGCGTTTACAGCCATTACTTTACTTTTAGGCATAGCCTTTACGGTATCGCAAAATGCTGCATGGAAAGAAATGTCCGCGCGTGGAATGGGCTACACCGTAACCGCCAACGAAGATGGGCTGCCTGCTTACAGATGGAACACTCTGGGTAAAGTAGTGGGTGAATATGGTAAGGACTATTGGTATACCATAGGTAACGAACGTGTGGTAAAAGAAGGCGAAGAATACTACAAGCCCAGCGATCCTTCTAAGGCTGTTACAAATACTGTAATGACCACCTTTAATGCCAGTGGCGCTATGATTAGCATTCTCATTTACGTGCACATTATTCACTTGCTTTTTGGGTTAATATACCTTGCTATAAATACTGTGCGCATAGCCAGAGGTAAACTGAATGCTGATAACTCCATAAGCTTATATACCAATGGCATGTATTGGCACTTTCTGGGAATGCTTTGGCTGTACCTTTTTGCGTTTGTGTTTTATATTTTCTAAGGTAAATAAAAAATCTTTTTTTATACCAACAGTTTATTAGCACTGATTGGTGCTTCTGTCGATTCATTCAATCGGTTCATTTTCAGAGTTATGAAAGGCCTATTTAGAAGGGTTAAATCATGCTTGGTTTCTCAACATGTCAACGCTCATTCTTTTTTTTCAACATTAAGCCTCTACTTAGCGGTTTTAGTGATTAAACTTGCCCCCGAAATTTATACTTTTTCCAATACCTTATGTCAGGACACACACAAGCAGTAAGCAAAGAAGAACTCTGGGGTGGTGGTCAGTCACCATTCAGTATCAGCTACGGTAAAATGATGATGTGGTATTTCCTCGTGTCAGATGCTCTGACATTTGGAGGTCTGCTCACAGCTTATGGGGTAATACGCCATGGCCTTAGCGAGCCTTGGCCGGTAGGCGAGCAAGTGTTCGAATCTCTGCCTGGCCTGCATGGTAGCTATCCGCTTATCTATGTGGCTTTAATGACTTTTATTCTTATTATTTCTTCTGTTACTATGGTGTTGGCTGTAGAGGCTGGCCATCGAATGGACAAAAAAGGAGTAGTAAAATGGTTGGGCCTTACCATCATTGGTGGATTTTTCTTCCTTGGCTCTCAGGCTTGGGAGTGGAGTCACTTTATTCACGGCTCAGGCGGTGGTTTTCAAATATCGCAGCCAGTTATTGTAAATGCAGTAAATAATAAGGGCGAAAATTTTCCTATGGAATTGGCTACAGGCTCTTGGGTGCACATGACATCCGACATGGGCCATGCATATGAGCATGCTTTGGACAATGGACATGAGGTAAAGTTAGTTGGCTCTGCACTAGTTATAGCCGGTGGGCATGCTGCAGAGCATGGCGAACATGCTGAACATGGCGAGCACGGTGCTGCCGGGCACGAAGAGGCTCATGCCACACATGTGGATAACAATGAGAAAGTAGAGTTAGACCTTGTTCTTAATAAATATACTCTAGAGCATAAAGATGGTAAAGACCTTCGTAAGCTTTCGCTTAAAGGCGAAGATGCTGTAAAGGTGTGGAATGCTATGGCTCCTAATTCATTGGCATTTGGTGCTAACCTTAGCAAAAATGAATATGGCCCACAGCAATATGCTGACTTTTTCTTCTTCATCACTGGTTTCCACGGATTCCACGTTATGCAAGGCGTACTTATCAATATCATTGTATGGCTTATGGCCATGCGTGGTGTGTTTGAAAAAAGAGGCCACTACGAAATGGTAGAAAAGATTGGCTTGTTCTGGCACTTTGTAGACTTAGTATGGGTATTTGTATTTACCTTCTACTATCTGGTATAATAATTAGCAACAACAAGCATTTCTTCAATTATAATTTAGTCAACCCAAATAGATATGGAAAGAGACGATTTAATAGTAAACGACAGCTACTCTGTAAATGCTAGACATAGCGAAGAAGAGGGAGTTAAAATTCGTAAGAACGTATACTTTGTTACAGTTCTTCTTACGCTTATAACCGTTGTAGAAATTTTTATGGGTGTTTACTTTAAGCGCAATGGCACCTTCACATGGGAAGCTATTAAACTTACTTTTATTATTCTTACACTTATAAAGGCCGGCTACATTGTGCTTGAGTTTATGCACCTTGGAGGTGAGCGCAGAAATTTGAAATATGTGGTCCTTTTACCCTATGCCTTATTCATTATGTACCTTATTTTTATAGGTATTTACGAAGGGGTTTCTGTACAGGAAATGAACAATAATTTCCGCTAGTAGTTTAGCAAGCATGCACATATCGAAAAAATGGAAAAAGTATATCGCTCTAGGTGGTATGCTTTTTTTGTTTCCACTCTTTTTTTTACTCTTTTTTGGTAAGGTTTTAACTCATAATTTTAAAACTCTACCATACTTAAATCCACAATCGGGAGCCATGGTGGATAGCAGTACTTATGCCATTCCGTCTTTTGAGTTTACTGACCAAAATGGTGCTCCGTTTCATTCAGATTCGCTTAAAGGAAAGGTTTGGCTAGCTGCATTTTATTCGATAAACAATCCGCATTTACCTAAAATAACAGAGCGTTTGCTCAACATCAATTTTAAGTTCCGCAGCGAGCCCGATATTAGAATTATTACTTTTAGCACAGATTGCGACAGTGATACGCCTGCTAAACTAAAAGGCTACACAGACCAGCTTACGCGCTACAATCTGGACCCAGGAAAATGGCAGTTTTTAACAGGTGATCAGCAAGCCATGCAGGCCTACATAAAAAACGGATTCCTTATAAACGACTTGTCTAACGAGGCTATATTTAGGCTCATAGACGACAAAGGGCAAATTCGCGGATTGTATGGCAATACAGAGTACCACATTTTAAATGCAATAGAAGACATAGCATTGCTCAAAAAAGAAATAGATCAGACCAAATACAATGAACGGAAAAGACTGGAAAAAGAAAATAAGTAGTTGGTTGTTTATGGCGAGCATCATGCTTTTGGCTTGCAATAGTCCTATTGCCAAGCCTGCTCTAGATGATCCTGAAGAAAATGAGGTAACAACTCATGGATTAAGCTATTATGGCGAGCATGATATAGAGCTGGTAAAGGCAGCCGATGGTTCCATAGAGGCAGATTCAGTGTACTATACCATACCCAAGTTTTCTTTTACAAATCAGGATGGCAAAAACGTATCGTTTCGCGATTATGAAGGTAAAATTTTTGTAGCAGATTTCTTTTTTACCACATGCAAAAGCATTTGCCCAGCTATGAGTTCGCAAATGACAAGGCTACAGGGTTTGGTGAAGAAGGAGGGGCTTCAGGACAAAGTAATGTTCCTGTCTCATTCTGTAAAGCCAGAAGAAGATAGTCCTGAAGTGCTAAAAGCCTATGGCGATGCGCTTGGAGCCGATTTTTCAAATTGGAATTTTGTAACCGGCAAGGCAGATGATATATACGAACTAGCACAGGAGGGGTACATGCTAACCGCATTTCCATCAGATACTGCTGAGGGAGGTGTGTTTCATACTGATAAGTTTACGCTTATAGATACAGGCATGCACATTCGCGGTTATTACGATGGTACCGCTACCAATAGCGTAGACAAACTTTTTGAGGATATAAAATGGTTGGTAAAGGAAAAGCAATGAAAGAAGATTTAAAACCAACTGCAGCAATGTCTGCCGTTGACGAAAGAAAGGCTAAGATTTTTGTGTTAACAGCCTCACTAGCTATACCGGTAGTAGTTACCATTTTGCATTTTATGCCAAAAATTGAAGCGGGTAGTGGTGCTCTTAGAAATTTCCTCAATATGCTTCCCACTTTTAATGCTGTAATTAATGGCACCACTGCAATGGTGTTGGTGCTGGCATTTGTAGCTATTAAAAATAAAAATATTCAATTGCACAAAAAGCTAATGACCTCGGCCTTGGTACTTTCTGTACTTTTTCTACTGTCATATGTGGGTTACCACAGCACCAGCCAGCACACGGTGTTCCCAAAGGACAACCCCATGCGCGGAACTTATCTGTTTATTCTAAATTCTCATATTATTCTATCGGCCATCATAGTGCCAATGGTGCTCATTACCTACAGCCGAGCATTGGCCAAAAAATTTGCAAAACATAAGAAAATTGCACGCATTACCCTGCCTATTTGGCTGTATGTGGCTGTTACTGGTGTGTTAGTCTATTTAATGATTAGTCCGTATTATTCTTTCTAATTTAATTTACCTTTGCATCTATGAAAAAAGCAATTCCCTTTTTTTTGTTAACACTTGTAATGCTTGTGTTTAGTTTAGATGTTGATTCTCAGTGTGCTATGTGCAGACAAACTGCCGAAAGTGCATCGCAGGGAGGCAACCAGGGAATAGCAGAGGGTCTTAATGGAGGTATAGTTTACCTCATGTTAGCGCCTTACATGCTGTTGGCCATTGGGGCTATTGCTTTTTTTAGAAAGAAGATTTTTAGCTTTTTGTATACTAAGTAATTGAACGTGAGTAATTAGTGTTAGTTATTTTCGTTTGTAGCAGGTGTTCAAATTGGTAAAAAAATCTTAATTTTTTTTATTACGGAATGCATGGACTGGTTTTTGGCATTCGTGTTTAAGCGGATATGTTAAGCCACCCAATACAATATTTTTTTAAACCAATGAAAAGCTTTTTAAACGCATTATTAATTCTAGTTTTTTTGTTTTCTGCTAATTGCTTAAACGCTCAGTTTACTACTGAAAAGGCAATAGATTCTACTAAGGTAGAAACTGTAGAGGAACAAAAAATGCATTTGCTTGTCACTGATTTTAAAACAAAACGTGTGATGGATGCAGATGTAATGGTAAAGGGTTTGAACCCAAGAAAAACCATAACCTTTAAAGACTTAAGCGATACCACCTTGGCACTTAAAACCTACCGTGAGTACAGCGTGTCTGTTGTCAAAAAAGGCTACATGTATTTTGCCCATAAATTTTGGCCTGACGAAAGCGCTATGCACATGGAGCGTATAGAGCTGCGCCCACTGGCTGTTGGATTAAAGACAAGTATCGAAGATATATTTTTCTTAGGCGATGAAACTGAAATTTATTACAAATCGCTGCCTGCATTGGAAGAGCTTATGAGCTTCTTAACTGAAAATCCAACTGTCAAAATTTGTATAATAGGAAATGCTAACGGCCCTGTGGGTGCTGAGCAAAAGAGTGACTCATACTACCGCAAAGCAAGTGAAAAGCGCGCGGAGGCAGTGCGCGATTACCTTATTCAACACGGTATAGCAGAAGACAGACTTACCTCGCGCGGTGAGGGCAACAAGTCCATGATTTACCCTGACCCTCAAACTGACTGGCAGGTAAATGCTAACAGAAGAATTGAAATAGAAATTTTGTCTCTGTAATTTTCGTATTTAGTTACAACTTAAAAAATAATTGAAAAGGCCTTTTCCTAGCGGGAAGGCCTTTTTTGCATTATGTATTTTTTCGCGAGCTGCCAAGCTGTTGCAATATGTTTATCCTAGATTAAGCAATAGAAGGCTCGCCAAGAGCCGAACTATTGATTTAGCTTGGGTTATCCCGATTTAGTAGCCTGTTTTAATCGCTTGTAAAGGCGATGAAATACAAATGCTTAATCGTTTGCTCATTTCTAATGAGCAATCTGGGTTTATATAACCTACATTCCATTTGTGTGGCAGCAAAGCCACTAAACATTCAATACCACTATTTAATTTGAGCATCTTTATGTTTGTGCAATCAAATATCTTGTCCATTATGAGCAAACGCATTCTTGTAATTATTTTTTTACTTCCTACGCTATGCAATGCTCAGCTTTGGACGTTAGATAGCTGCATACAATATGCATATGCTAAAAATATTTCCATCCAGCAGAGCGATTTGAATGTTCAGATTTCTGAAGCAACAGAACAAAACACTTTGGGCAACATGTTGCCTAGTTTAAACGGACAAGCAACTCATGGATACAATTGGGGACAGCGTATAGACCCATTTACCAATCAGTTTGCCACGGAGCGTATTAGAAGCAACAACTTTGGTCTGTCAACCAATGTGACTCTTTTCAACGGTTTTACACTGCTCAATACCTGGAAGCAGTCAGAATTAAATAGTGAAGTAAGCAAATGGAACTATGAAAAAATGCGCAATGATGTAGCACTCAACGTTGCATCAGCTTACTTAAATGTGTTGCTGAACAGAGAGCTGCTTTATATAGCGCAGCAAAATATGGAGGCCGCCCAACGACAAGTTACAAGGCTAGAAAAACTGGTAACCGCAGGACAATTAGCTAATGGCAATTTGGCTGATGCGAAGGCGCAGCTGGCTAATGATAAGAGTAGCATGGTAAGTTCAGAGAACTCTTATAATCTTGCTAAGCTGGCCCTTATGCAGCTGTTAAGATTAGACCCCGGCCAAATGGAGTCTTTCGAATTATTTGTACCTGAGTTAGGTGAGGTTTCAGCACAAGAAATAATAGCCAATCCAGAAATTGTAGTGCAGGCTGCACTTAATAATTTTCCTGAAGTAAAAGGTGCTGCCACCAAACTGGCAAGTGCCGATATGGGGGTTAAAATTGCTAAAGGCTATCAAATGCCAAGTCTTAATGCAAGCTACAGCTATGGCACAGGTTACTCCGGTGCCTCTAAAGTATTGTCAGGCTCTCCCGCTTTGCGATTAGACACCGTAGGTTATACCACTAACAACGATTTGGTAATAATACCCGGATTGGATTATGACAACAATGATTATGTGCTAAAACCCTTCGAAAGACAAATGAAGGACAATGTGAACCAGTCATTATTTTTTTCACTCACTATCCCCATATTCAATGGCTTTTCTACAAGAACAAATATTAAACGGGCTGAATTGAATCAGCAGCTAAGCGCGTTGCAACTAGAGCAAACCAAACAAAATTTAGAACAAAGCGTGTACAGATCTTATGCTGATGCACAAGCAGCACTGGCAGCATACAATGCCGCGGCCGAAAGTGTTTTGGCCAGCGAAACAGCCTTTGTATATGCCGAATCGAGATATGAAAACGGACAAACCAATATAGCTGACTATAGCGATGCACGCACACGCGTGGACCGCGCCAAGGCTACGCTTGCCAGAAGTAAATACGATTTTATTTTCAAATTAAAAGTCCTTGAGTTTTACCAAGGAAAATCAATAAGTTTAAAGTGATGAAGAAATACAAAAAAGTTTTGTTATGGATAGGTGGAGCCCTTTTGCTTTCGCTTGTTTTAGTAAAAGCACTTGGTGGCGGCAACGATGCTAAAAAAGTGAATATAGAAAAATGCGAAAGGCGAAGCATAACTGAAAGTGTATCTGCCAGTGGTAAAATTCAGCCTGAAACAGAGGTGAAAATACAGTCGCAGGTAAGTGGCGAAATAGTTGCCCTACCTGTGAAAGAAGGCGATTTGGTAAAACAAGGACAGGTGCTTGTTACCATCAATCCGGATAATTACAAATCAGCTTTGAACAGAGCGCAAGCCGCTTTAAACAGTGCCAAGAGTAATTTAAGCAGTGCCAAGGCGCGCAGCGCACAAGCCGAGGCGCAGTTCCGCGCCACTGAGTTAAATTACGGCAGACAAAAAAAATTGTTTGATGATGGAGCTATTTCCAAAGCAGAGCTGGAAAATATTACAAGCACCTACGAAACTTCTAAGGCCGAAGTAATGGCATCTAAAGAAAGTATTAGTAGCGCTGAATTTTCAATAGAAAGTGCCATGGCAGGTGTGGTAGAAGCTTCAGATAATCTTAAGCGCACCACAATAGTAGCTCCCATGAATGGCACTGTTACCGCTCTTACAAAAGAGTTAGGCGAGTCGGTGTTGGGCAACAGCATGATGAGTGGCGATATAATTATGAAAATATCGGCCCTGCAAACCATGGAAGTAAATGTGGATGTAAACGAGAGCGATATAGTAAGGGTAAATGTGGGCGATACAGCTTTGGTAGAAGTGGATGCGTATAACGATGAAAAGTTCAAAGGAATAATTACTGAAATAAGCAATACAGCTTCCAACCTGCTTACATCCAGCATAGACCAGGTAACCAATTTTGAAGTGAAGATTAGAATTCTTCCAGAATCATATAGTCACCTTACTAAAGATAAAGACGAAAATTACTCGCCCTTTAGACCGGGCATGAGTGCCACCGTAGACATTCTTACCAACTCTGCTGGCAATGTGCTTACAGTTCCCATAAAGGCTGTGGCAACGCGCGAAGACACATCCTCTGCTTCATTGCTTGAAAAAATAAAGAGAAAAGAGAGCATGACCACAGAAGCTGTAGTGCCCGATGAGCCTTACACTGTAGTATTTGTAATGAATGAATCTACTAAGAAAGCTGAACTGAGAGTAGTAGAAACAGGTATTCAAGATGACAAATTCATACACATATTGAACGGTGTAAATGAAGGCGAAAGCATAATAACCGGGCCGTATGACGAGGTAAGCAGAAAATTAAAACCTGGCGATGAAGTGCAAATAAAAAACAGCACTGATGATGAGGGTAAGGACAAAGAAGAAGAAGAAAAAAATTAATGGCATTTATTCTTCTAATTGAAACTTCCACCAATAATTGCTCGGTAGCACTGGCTAAGGATAGTGCTATTGTAGCAGTAAAAGAGCTTGCGCAAGAGCAATATGTGCATGCCGAAATGCTGCACACATTTATAGCGAATGTAATAGAGCAAGCCAATATCAATATAAAAGATTTGCAAGCTATTGCAGTAAGCAAAGGGCCAGGGTCTTATACAGGTTTGCGCATAGGTGTTAGTGCTGCCAAGGGTTTGGCATTTGCTGGTAGTTTGCCACTCATCTCAGTTAATTCGCTTCAGGCATTAGCGGCTTATGCCCAAAATCAGTGGCCTAATTATGCCTATTACCAGCCTATGTTAGATGCAAGACGAAGCGAGGTGTATAGAGAGGTATATGATGAAAATATGAACTGCTTGCAACAGGTGCAGCCGTTAATAATAGATGAAGAATTTGTGGCCGGTTGTGCAGGTAGCCCCACAGTTTTTATTGGTGATGGAGCACACAAATGTCTTCCATGGCTTGGCGCAGAGCATAAGGCCGTGTCTTTGCCCCCATCTGCCAGTATGATGGCTAACATTGCTTACGAAAAATATATGGCCAGCAATTTTGAAAGTCTGGCATACTTTGAACCATACTATCTCAAAGATTTTATTCCCGGCATTGCTAAAAAGGCTATCTTGTAGCATATAATTTTTATCTTTGTTCCTCGTTATGCTAAGAATGAAAAAAGCGGTACTTTTCTTTTTTATAGCAGCTCTCAGCTGTTCGCGTTGTCGCGACAATAACATAACTCAAGTGCCCTATGTGCCGGTCAATATTGCTATCAATATTAATCAGCCCGATTTTTTCGACCTTACAGTTCCTTCAGGTTGGGTATATGTTACAGGTGGTAGCAGAGGCATTATTGTTTATCGCAATAGTATAGATGAGTTTACTGCGCTGGAGCGCCACAGTACTTACCAAGTCGAAAACCAATGTGCAGTGGCTGTAAACGATGATGGTGTGCTCATAAGCGACCCCTGCAGCGCCTCTCAATGGTACATTCAAGATGGTACAGTGGTAAATGGCCCGGCCACTTTCCCGCTTGTGCAATATGAAACCAGTTTTCAAAACCCTTATTTATACATAACTAATTAAGCGCTGGTATAGGGGCTTTTGCAGATTGAAACAATTCATTCTCTTCGCTCGTTAAAAAGTCTTCATACAACTTTATAAACGAGAAAAAAATGAAAAAAGTAGCCCTATTTACTGCCGTTATTGGTGCAGTTATTTCCTTTCAAGCATGCCAAAATGCTGAATGTAGCAAAGAAACAAAGAGCTTAATGCTTCAGCCAAACGACTCTCTTTTTCATATAAACGAGAGTGGCTATAGTTTTAACATCATACTACCTAAAGATTTGATGATAGAGAATGAACCTGTAATAGGTGTGAATAGCTCTACAGGCGAATTGAATATTCAACTGGGCAATCAGTTTTGGATAGTAGCTTCCTTAGAAAAGGCTGACATGACTAAAGTGAAAGCTGAACTAGGCGAAGACATGCTGTTTGGTTGTAAGGTTATGGAAGAAAATCCAAATAGCCTGCTTTTTCAACGAATATTGCCAGATGGCACGGAATATGACTATAGTTACAGGTATGCTGGCGAAATAGGCGGAAAGTCGTATTTCTTTAAAACATGCGAGGAAGGTGAGTTTTCAATGGAGAATGTTGGTAGAATGAAGCAAGCAATTTCCACTATTCATACTTCTGTATAAGTTTTTCTCATATTTTCGCCCTGCATACGGCAAAAAATAAAAATAACCGTTTAAGAAATGAAGACCCTATTTACAACGTGTATTATCGCTCTGCTAGCTTTAACCAGTCAGGCAGAGGTAATAGTTATTAGTGGAGTTTACCAAGGCAAAGACCTATATGTAAAAAACCCCCTTACTGAAAGTGGTGTGGGCTATTGCATATTCGAAGTACTGGTAAACGGCAATATTACCAGTGATGAGGTAAACTCTCCTGCGTTTGCTGTAGACCTTGCTGCCTGGGGCTTAAAGGTGAACGACCCAGTTGAGGTTGTTTTGCGCTGCAAGGAAAAATGTGATGTGAAAATCATAAATCCTGAAGTGATATACCCTAACAGTACCTATGAGGTAGTCAATATGTCTATAACGCCCCAAGGCATGTTTACTTGGACCACTAAAAAGGAATCCTCTTCCATTCCATACATAGTGGAGCAATTCCGTTGGAACAGATGGATTAAAGTAGGCGAAGTAATTGGTCAGGGCAAAATGGATTTAAATGAATACTCATTTCAGGTAGCATTGCATAGCGGAAGCAATACATTCCGATTGTACCAAATAGACCACAAAGGTCAGCGCACCTCGCAGGAAGTGAAGGTAGAAAGCTCTACTCCAATAGTTAATATTAGAAGCACTAAAATTACCAATAGCATAGATTTTTCTGCTGAAACCGATTACGAAGTGTACAGCGAATATGGCGCTTTGGTAAAGACAGGACGTGGTATTACCATTGACACTTCTAAATTTTTCAAAGGCAAGTATTATGTAAGCTTTGATAATAAAGGCGGAGTAATAGTGGAAAAGAAATAATATTGATAAAATCATAATAGAATTTTAGAATGAAAACCTTTAAGCTATCAGCTTAAAGGTTTTTTTTTGTTTACATAATGAGCGCATTCTTGCTCATAATTTTAGCATTTGTGCAAGAGGCAATTTTGTTGCACTATTAATTTGGCTTCATCATTTCAATTAAAAAAAAAATCAACATGCTGCGCAAAATTGAACACATAGGTATAGCCGTTAAGGACATTAATACAAGCAATAAAATATTTGAAGATGTGCTAGGCGTGGCGCCTTACAAGCAAGAAAAGGTGGAAAGTGAGCAGGTGCTCACCTCTTTTTTTCAAATTGGCGACAGTAAAATAGAGTTGTTGCAAGCCACCCACCCGGACAGCGCTATTGCAAAGTTTCTTGAAAAAAACAGAGAAGGCATGCACCACATAGCTTTTGATGTGGAAGACATTCATTCGGAAATTGAGCGATTAATAACCCTGGGGTATAGAATGATAAATGACCAGCCTAAGCAAGGTGCCGATGGAAAAATAATAGCTTTTATGCACCCAAAAGACTCTAATGGTGTACTTGTAGAGTTGTGCATGGATAAACAAAAAGGTTGACTTTTTCATAGCAATTTCATTGTATTTCATTTACCTTGTGCTAACACAAATACCCTTATTTAGTGCTTTCTATGTGCTAACTAATTTTATATGAGTAAAAAACTTAAATCTGAATTCATAAACCGCGAAATTTCGTGGCTTAGTTTTAATGAGCGGGTGCTGCAAGAGGCAGAAGATTTGGCTAATCCGCTAATAGAGCGCCTGCGCTTTATGGGCATTTTTAGCAACAACCTCGATGAGTTTTTTAAAGTGCGTGTGGCCACTTTGGCCAGAGCTAAGCATTTTTCCAAACAGCCTATCGACCCTATGGATTTCGACCCAAAGGAAACCTTGTCGGAAATACACGCCATAGTTCTAAAACAACAACAAAAATTTGATAAAGTATTTCTTCAATTAACTGCAGAGTTAAAAAAGGAACGAATACACTTTGTGAACGAGCAACAACTGAATGCAAATCAGAAAAAGATTGTGGAGGAATATTTTGATAGCAATGTGCGTCAAAATCTAATTCCCCTTATGCTTAGCTCCAAGAATACTTTTCCCGAATTAAACGATTCATCGGCCTACTTAGCAATAGAATTAGGATATAAAGGCAAAACCACCGGTGGCGCATTTGCACTAATTCAAGTACCTAGCGTGCTGCCACGTTTTTTTCAGCTACCATCGGAGGGCAACAAGAAATTTGTTATGTTTTTAGATGATGTAATTCGATTCAGGCTGCGCAAAATTTTTGGAATATTTGATTATGATGTTCTAAATGCATACTCCATAAAACTAACGCGCGATGCAGAGTTGGATGTGGACGATGATTTGAGCAAAAGCCTTTACGATAAGATGAGTAGAAGCCTTACCCAGCGCAAACGCGGTAAGTATGTGCGCATAAATTACGACCGGGAAATCCCGGCATCTTTGCTTGAATTTATACTAAAGCGAACAAAGATTAAGGAACAAGAAAATATTATTCCGGGCAGCCGCTATCACAACAAAAGGGATTTAATGAAAATACCTGATTTTGGTAGAAAGGACTTGGTATTTGAACCATGGCCATCGCTGGAGCACCCTGCCCTGAAGGGGAAAAGCAGCATTTTTGATGAATTAAGAAAGCGAGACATATTGCTGCACTACCCTTATCACCGGTTTAGTCAAATAATAGATTTGCTGCGCGAGGCGGCTATAGACCCCGCTGTGCGCACCATTAGAATAAGCATATACAGAGTAGCGCACTATTCGCAAATAGTGAATGCGCTAATGAGTGCGGCTAAAAATGGAAAGCGTGTAATAGCAGTTATTGAATTGCAAGCCCGTTTTGATGAGGAGAATAACCTAACAGTAACACGCATACTGCAAGAGGCCGGAGTGAGAGTAATACCCGGTGTGCCTGGACTTAAAGTGCACAGCAAACTTATACAGATAAGCAGGAAAGAAGCAGGACGTACAGTGCGTTATGTGCACATAGGTAGTGGCAACTTCAACGAAAAAACTTCTGGTGTTTATAGCGATGTTTCGCTACTTACTACCAATAAAGAAATAGGTTCTGAAGTGCGCAGAATATTCGAGTTTTTTGAGAGCAATTATCAGCGCATAGCATTCAGACACCTTATAGTATCGCCCTTTGGCACACGCAGAAAATTTCATGAATTGATAAATGCTGAGATAGAGAGAGCAGCGCAGAAAAAACCCGCATGGATAAAGCTAAAACTAAACAACCTAGTAGATGTAGGCATGATACGCAAGCTCTATGAAGCAAGCGAAGCAGGCGTGAAAATAGATTTAATAATAAGAGGTACTTGCTCCCTTGTGCCAGGTGTGGAAGGCAAAAGCACCAACATAACCGTGCGCAGCGTAATAGGCAGATATCTCGAGCATTCGCGCATACTTGTGTTTGCAAACGGGGGTAAACCACTATACTACATTAGCAGTGCCGACTGGATGACACGCAATTTGGACTATAGAATAGAAGTGACCACACCCATATATGATGCACAATTAAAGCAAGAATTGCAAGAGTACCTAGACATACAGATGGACCCTTGTGCCAAAGTGAGGGTGATAGAAAAGACACTTAAGAATGAATACTTAAAGCCACCTGCAGGCAAACAAAGTTTCGATACGCAATTAAAAACCTGGCAATATTTCAAAAAAAGGAAATTATGAATTTTATTTGACGCTAAGTAATAAAAGACAAAATTGAAATTTGCTGCAATTGATATAGGCTCAAACGCCATTCGCCTGCTCATAGAGGAGGTGTACATTACCGAAGGTAAATACCACATAGAAAAAGTTTCGCTTACGCGTGTGCCTGTGCGACTGGGCGAAGACGTTTTTACAAAAGGTAAAATTTCTAAAGAGCGCACTGCACAATTGGTAAAGACCATGCGCGCATTTTGGTACCTTATGGACGTGCACAATATTGAATACTTTAGAGCATGCGCCACAAGTGCCATGCGCGAAGCGCAAAATAAAAAAGATGTAATAGCCAAAGTAGCGGCTGAAGCCAATATAAAAATAGAAGTGCTAAGTGGCGATGAAGAAGCCAACCTCATTTTTGAAAACTACTTTACCCAAAATCTCAATATTGTAGGCAATTATTTGTACATAGATGTAGGCGGGGGAAGTACCGAAATAACCTTAATAAAACACGGCAAACGAATAAAGGGAAAATCATTTGAACTAGGCACAGTGCGCATGCTTACTGGTGCAGTAAAGCGCACAGAGTGGACCAAAGCAAAAGCATGGGTCAAGAATACTCTAGCGAAAAATGAAAACCTAATAGCTATAGGTACTGGTGGCAACGTAAACACCATATTTAAAATTCAAGGTAAAAAGCCAAACGATGCGCTAACCTACAAAGAGCTGGAATCGCAATATGAATTCCTAAAATCGCTTACCTATGACCAGCGAATAACCAAGCTGAAACTTAGGCCCGATAGAGCAGACGTTATACTTCCAGCATGCGAAATTTACCTTAAACTAATGAATGCTGCTGGAATTAAATCAATGCTTGTTCCTAAAATTGGATTGGCCGATGGTATCATATTGGAGATATTCAACAAATGGAAGAACACCCAAAAAAGAATGCCTAAATCAACATAGAATGTTGATATTTTGCTATATTCGCGTGCCTTTTTTCAAAAATTGTAACGAGGTTCCTACCTGGCCAATTATTAACGAAATTGCTTTTCATGAAAAGATTTTTACTCAGTCTTAGTGTAGTTGCTTTTTTGCAAGCAGATGTGCATGCTCAGGTATATGGTAACCCCTTATACACATGGGATTTTGCCAATGGCATACCTGCTGGTTGGGAACAGGGCGTTATTAGTGCCAACAATACTGCTTACTGGGAATACCGCGGCCCAAATACAACCCCCAACAATACAGTGGGTGGACGCGGCTCTTGCGCAGCACTTGCTCAGCCAATCTCTTCGCCCACTGCCGACAATGGTTTTGTAATTTTTGACAGCAACTATTGGGACAATGATTCTTTGGGCTGCAACTTGCAGGATGTTGGCACTGGTCCGGACCCTGGTCCGCATCAGGCATGGCTTATTACCAACCCTATTGATTTATCCAGCGCAATTGGCGCTGTGCTTACATTCCAACAACAATTCAGACATTACACTTCCACTACCAAAGTTCAAATATCTGTAGATGGAGGAACCACTTGGACAGATATACTAAACAACCCATCTACTGAAAGTGCACAGTCGCAATGGGCATCGGTAAATATTTCCACTTTCACTCAAGGTGAGTCTAACGTAAGGTTCAAATTCATTTTCAACGGTCTATATTATTGGTGGATTTTAGATGACATTACGGTGTATGTGCCCAATCCAAACGATATACAATTACTTACAGTTAAGTACACCAATCACCAAGGAATAGGTAGTTCATTGCCCTACAACGATATGGCTTATGACCAATATCCCCTTGTAATGATTCCGCCATTTAACTTTAAAGCTACTGCCCAAAATATAGGTGCCAATCAGCAAACTGGTGTTTCGCTCAATACTAAAATTATTAAAAACAACACTACTCAGGTTTATAACAACAATACCTCAGCCATAGTAATGGCTAGCGGACAAAGCAATACCTTCAGTGTAGCCCCTGCCTATACACCACCAGCACAAGTGGGCGATTATGAAATTTTTTATACCATCAATCAAACACAAGTAGATGATAATTTGCTTAACAACAAAGACTCGCTTGACTACACCATAGCCACTTACACCTACGCAAGAGATGAAGGGCCAATGGAAAACGCCTTTGTTCCGGCTGCTTCGTATCAAGATTACATTTTTGAAGCTGGCAATTATTTTCAATCAAGAAATTGGGGCCGCATATGTCATAGCATTGGCGTGGGCATAGCTGAAGGCACTCAACCAGGTGCACAAATTAAAGGTGTTATTTATAAAGATGATTTGGAAACTATTTGGGCAGAAACCGATGTGTACACAGTGAATTATGCTGATATAAATGAAGTAGGAGAGGAGCGCATTGTAAACATTCCTTTGATAGACGATTTGTTCTTATTTACAGATAGCATTTACCTTGTAATGGTTCAACAAGTGGATGCGCAGCAACCTCTTGCCATTGCCCGCAGTGGCGATGCTCCTGAGGAAATGAGCATACTACGATATCCTGAAATAAATGCGTTGTTCTATTTTCTAAAGACGCCAGTGGTAAGAATGAACATTTTTGCGCAGGCCGATATTCCCGGATGTACAGATGTAAATGCAATGAACTACACTGCTGGCAACTCTATTAATGATGGCACTTGTCTTTATCCAGGTTGTGCTAACGAAAATGCGGATAATTTTAATCCAAGCGCTAATTTCGATAATGGCACTTGCCTTTTAGGTGGCTGCAACGATCCGCTGGCAGACAATTATGATCCTTTGGCCACCTACAATAACAATACTTGCCAATACATAGGATGCACCGACCCAATAGCAAGTAACTACGACCCCATTGCCATAGATGATGATGGTTCCTGCTTGTATGAGTATGCAGTGTTTACAACTAACATTACTGGTGGCTGCGCTCCTTTGGTTGTTAATATAACTAACCAAACCGACCTGAGCCCTAATGGTATATGCCTGTTTACAGTAAATGGCGATGTCATAAGCACAGATTGTACTGAAGAGTTTACATACACATTCAATTACTCAGGTAATTATGATTTAACCTATACATATGTGCTAAATGGGGAAACCACTACTGCTACTATCAATATAGATGTACTTCCTTCTGCAAGTATATCTGGATTGGTATATAACAATATTAATCACACAGTGTCTTGCACCTCGTGCACAGGTAGCTCTTACCAATGGCTGCTAGACGATGTTCAAATAAGCGGAGCTATAGCTAATTCCATCAATACTTTTATTGATGGTACTTATCAAAATGGATATTACCAATTGCAGGCGTTTAGTAGCAACGGATGTAATGCAACTTCTAATGAAATTTTTGTATTACAACCCTATTACACTTTGAGCGCTAACAATGGTTGTACTCCTTGGGAAGTGACACTAAACAACCTAACAGACCCTGTTGACGGGCTTATTTGTACCTTAAACTTTGGAGACGGAACACTTATAGGAAATCCGGCTGAAACCGTTACACACCTCTATACAGAAGGAGGTAATTATAGTATTACACTGCAGTGTGGCAACAGCAATGGTGCAGGCAACTATAATACTGCCGTGTCGGTAGACGAAACCACATTGCCCATAGTGCAGCAAAATGGAGATGTGGTAGAATGTACTAATTGCGCAGAATTGCTTGCTGTGATGTGGAATATAAATGGCACCATATTCACGGGCAATGGCCCATATCCTGCTGAGTCTGGCTCTTACATAGTATCGGGCACCAATGTGAATGGCTGCTTAGGTACCACCGAAATAGTAGTAAACGATGTACATGAAATAAATGTAGTTCCATTTAGAATATTCCCTAATCCGACAAGTGATAATATTTTTATTGAAAATGGTGTGAATACTTCTTACACCATTGCAATAGCGGATGCGGTAGGAAATGTTGTAGAATCAAGAAACGTAATGCACACTACTCGCTATTCTTTGGACCTTTCGCATTTAGCAGCGGGGTCATATACAGTGGTCATTACAGAAGGAGCAACTAGCTATCATACTAAATTAATAGTGGTGAATTAAGCACTGCATTTTCAGAAATTATTTGTTAATGCATTTAACCGAAAGTTAAATGTGCACCAAAGCCTACTAAAGGATACAACCTTTGTGAAAGGAAATTCGTAATAAAACGGTGTAAGCATTTTTGCCAACACACAATAAAATCGAACAACCTGTTAAATCTCAGTTAAAGCGATTCACCAGTGAATCATTTTGGCCTTAGATTTGAGTAAGAGGAAATTAAATACAAACAAACCAATTTAAAAGACATGAAAAAAGTTATCCTTTCTTTAGCACTTGCCTTCGGAATGACTGGCGTAGTTATAGCCCAAAATCAGGTTGTAACGGGTCCATCTATCACTATTGACAAAGACGTACACGATTATGGAGATGTTCCTTATGGTGGTGACGGTACTTGCCAATTTAAAGTAACCAACACTGGTACTGAGCCTCTGATTATTAGCAACTGTAAAGGTTCTTGCGGTTGCACAGTGCCTAAGTGCGACTCTAATCCAATACTTCCTGGCGAAACTTCTGTTATTACAGTTAAGTACGACACAAAGCGTCCTGGCCCAATCAACAAATCTGTTACTGTAAATTCTAACGCAGTAAACGAGCCTGTGAAGGTTGTTCGTATTAAAGGTAATGTGGGTCCTGACCCAAATGCTGCTCCAAGCGGTGCTCCTGAAAAAGCTCCAGGCGGTGCTCCAGCAGGTGGCAACTAATACCAAATAAAGGATACTGATTCTATCAGCATATAACATAGAAACTCCGGTTGTTAATTCAACCGGAGTTTTTTTTTGCTATGATATTTAATGGTGAAAATATTGCTTCAAATAAGACGGTGCTTGCAGCATCTTTTCCCTGGCTACCTCTAATTTCTATTACATCATCACACATAGAATACTTTGTTATAGAAGAGAAATATTTTATAATCAAAATCCTACGGGATTAACAGGTGCAACCTTTACAATTAAATGTATGTACAGTTAGAGCGGTAAGCGTGTATGAAGGCCAATTATTCAAATTCTTAGCGCATCAAATAGGCTTTATAAGGCAAAGAAAAACAAAGGAAGCAAAGCAGTATGATATTCAGCTTTGGCTTAGTTGTGTCTTCTTTATTATCCATTGGCTGATAATACCTAATTACCTCTACAATATTGATTTATATAAAAACGATAAAGGCTGCACCGTAGGTGCAGCCTTTATTTTTTCAATACGACTAATCTTTCAATTAATCATACTTACAGTATTATTCTACAATTAGCTTCTGTGTGTTTTTACCAGCAGATGTGTAAACATCTACCATGTATATACCTTTAGCTAGCTGAGCTTTAACTTCATAAGTTTTTGCATTCACGTTGCTTTCTGTAGCTACAATTTCACCTACCAGGTTAAATATGTTTATGTTTTCTATTTTAGAATTAGCAGCTATAGTAAAGTTGTTGCGTGTTGGGTTAGGGAACATACGGAAACCAGCCAATTCATTCTCATTGATGTTCACTGTTATTTGTGTTACATCTAAGCAGAAGTTGCCGGTTGACAATGAATCTAAACCACCACTTCCACCAGCAGTGTAGTTAAAACCATCTACCATTACATAGTAAGTAGTGTTGTCAGCAGTCTGGAAAGGCAAGCCAGCCCAGAATACACTGCCTTGAGTATCTATATCATCTACACAGTCTACCAAAGTTAGACCTTCGCAAGTAGTACCAGAATAGATAGCCATTTGAGTGTCGCTATTAGTGAATGTGGCAGTGCCATTACAATCGCTAGTGTTTATGTTGTACAACTGACCATCACCTTCAAAAGTGAACCAAACTGTATTGTCTACAGAAGGCTCAGAGCTAAATGCAACAAAACAACCCGCATCTAATGGGTAGTTAGGATCTTCTGCAGTAGCACCTTCGTTAGAGAAAGGACCATCAGACATTGTCATTTGCAATCCGCCTGTGAACAAAGTATTGATGTCTATAGCATTCATACACTCATCATTTTCAGGACCTTCTACTACTATTTCTTCGCATGGGCTACCTGCAAGCATAAGTGCACACATCATACGTGGTGCAGCATACATTTGTATTGAGTCCAAGAACATCATGCCTTTAGCTGCACTCATGTCAGGGTTAGTCATAAGACCATTGCTGTTGTTAGGATTGCTAGCTGCCCACCACTCCCATGGCGCGCTATCAGCTGGTTGGGTTGCAGGTCGGTTAAGCGGGTACAAACCAAAATTACCATCGTTGAAAGTATTGGCAGCCGTGGTGTAAACATCACCTGCATCATCAGCCATTTGGAATACATCGTTCAAACCAAAAGCATTGGCCATTTGCTGAACGTGACCACTACCACTAACTTCTACTACAGGTAGGTTAAAACCTGGAACTATTACTGTACCTACGTTGTAAGGTGCAAATGGGTCAGTTGGAGAATGGAAAGAAATCATAGGAATGTCGTTAGCAGTTACCCAAGAGCTGTCGCCACATGCACCGCCCAAGTTTACCATCACATTAAAATCTGATGAGTATGTAGGGTGGTTGATATAGCAAAGTGTGTCGCCATCATTTGGGTTAATACCTACTGATGTGCCATAGATGTCACCATTTACTTCTTGAATTACCATAGGCAATGGAACTATAACGCCTGGTGCAACTTCCACATCATGTATGAACTTTGGAATAACTATGTCAGAATAGTTATTCAAAGTAGCAGATGCAAATGAAATGTAGCCACCTGTGCCTTGGCCCCAAACTGCTATGCGAGTAGGGTCAATGCCGTATGGGTTGCTCATTTCAGCCTCAGTCATACGGAAGAAGCGGATAGCAGTGCGGCAGTCTTGAACACCACGGTATGCTGCATTTATAAGTGTGTATACACGCTCATCTTGTGTAGATGCAACTGGATTCCAGCCTAAGCGGTAGTCGCAAGATGCTACTACATAGCCCATTTTAGCTAGACGTGAGCACATTTCTACTACGTTAGAGTCCACTTTGGTGCCGCTTGGGCTGCCGTTTTGTGGAGTAGGCAAAAAGTTGCCAGTGTGGAAATAAAGTACTACTGGACGGCTGGTAGAAGTGTCGCCTACCGGCTCATAAATGTCGCACTTAAGCTGTTGTGGAATGGCTTGACCAAGCTGTTGGTAAGCTATTACCGTAGCATTTACGCCATAAGTAACGTTAGATGTAACCTGAACATCTGTAAAAACTTCTTGCAGATAACGCTGCGAGAAAGAAACGCTGCAGCTCAAAACAAGCGCAACAAAAAGAGTAATGATTTTCTTCATTTGTTATTGATTAATTAAGGGGAAAAATTTATTGGGCGAATATATCGCTTTGTCACTTACAATCTACTACCGTTATGCCCTATAGAAAGGGGAAGATATCAGTTTTTTTTCCACTCATAAAGTAGGGTTATATAAGCCAACCTGCCTATCATAGGACCACCGTAAGCTTCTATGTGTTTGTTGCTAAATAAATTGCTGCAACCTACTTTTACATTTATGTTTTGTTTTACCAGGGTGTAGTTTACTTGTCCGTCTAGCACATCAAATTTTGGGACAGGCCCTGTAAATTGGGGCGAGCCTTCCCAGAAGTAGTTGTCTACCCATTTGTAGTTGAAACCATATCCCCACGTATTGCCATTGGCTGCTTTAAACAAGTCGCGGCCACTAAAACCTACGTTGAACTTGTGCAACGGGGTATTAAATGCAGGAATAATGCGGTCGTTGGCATCAGTCTTTACCAATTTGTTGTAGCTATAGTTGAATGTAAATGTGTGCTCTTTATAAAAATACCACGAGGCTCCTATATTGGCTCCACGCGTTATTACTGTGTTTTCGGAATTGGCACTGTAGCGGTAAGCCCTTATGCTGCCATAATAAAGGTTGCCAAGTGTGTCAAAGTCTGCATCAATACCTAGTTTGTATCCAATAAAGTTATTGTACCAGGTGTTGTATACCGACATGTCTAAATACACTTTGTTTTTAATACTCGCTCTGTATCCTACCTCTATCGTTTTTGCCTGTTCAGGTCTTATTGGCGCTATGTTGAAATACCTAATAGTATCGGGGTCTTGTGTGTCTCTAAAGTTGGTAAAAGATTCCAGAGTTATAAGGCTATCCACCCCATTCAAATTGCCACGCAGGGTAGCGGGGCCCACATTTAGGCTTAGGTATTGGTCAGCCAGGGTAGGGTTGCGCAATGCGCTGCTTAGCGATAGTCTTAGGTAATGGTCTTTTTTAGGGATAAATACAGCAGATATCGCTGGTGAAATTAATGCATCAAAATTTTGGTTTTTGTCTAATCGGCAAGTGGCGTTGATTATGATTTTGTCTTCGGCTAATTTTTTCTCAATACCTGCATACAATCCAAATTCGAAATTGGTAATTTTTGTGTCAACGTAAGTTGTGTCGCCCTCGCTATTTACTTGCGGTTGTCTACCATCTAAAAATATGGTGCCGTCTGAGTTGGGTGTATAAAGCCTAGCATTGCCACCCACACGCACCTCATCTATTTTTACAAAGCTCCATTTGTATTCGCTTTGCAAATGGTAAAGTTTAGAGCGGTCAAAAAAGCGCGTGCCTCCTTGCCCTTCATTATTTTTTTGCGATATTATTCGGTTGAAAGATGTATTAAACTGATCGGTGCCTGGTACATAATAACCCATTGAGTCTATGTTGGGAATGCCTGCATTGCCTGTATTAGTTAGGTCTTGCACCCATTGGTGCCATACAAACATAGAGTCACTGTAGTTGTTGTACCAATTGTTGAGCGAGTCATAATCATACGGTAAAAAATATTCTGAATAGTCAGGGTCGGCTATAGGGCCCGGCCAGTTAGGGTTTTGTACCAAGCCGGGGTAGCCGTTGGCATTCATTTTTGGTATCACTTTGTTTTGCCAATACTTAATATATACCGAAGCCCAATCTTCTTGCGAACGAGCCTCATCGCGCATGCGCAAGGCTGTAAAGTAGGGGTCGTAGGTTTTGCCTGCATCTTCTTGTGTGCTATACAGACGTATGAAATATTTGTCTTTCTTAGTTAGCTCCAATCTGTTTTGCATAAAGAAAATATCCTGCAAGCGGAAACGATTGTCGCCTTGGTACATGGTGGAGCCTTTGCCCGTGTTTATCTGATAAATAAGTTCGGGCGAATTGTAATCTAACTCTGGCTTAAGTCTTAAATGAAATGATGCGCTTGCTTTTAAATTAGTGGTGTTATAATCCACTAAATCTTCCTCTTTATAACCCTTGCGGTAAAAGGTGCCAAGGCCGCGGTAGTTGGTAGAGTATGCACTGGAGGTAGAGTAGTCAAAAGCCGGAAAATATTCATCGCCATAAATGTTTACAGCATCATATCCGCCATAATTTTTTTCATCGTTTTTAGATCCATATATTGGTTTGTAATTGTCGGCATGCCAGTCTTCAGCAGTGAGGTAAAGCAGGTTTAGTTTATATGCAAAAAATGGAAGGCTGTCTTTATTGTTTATCACATCGGCCCAACGGAGGCTTGGCTGAATCAAACCGCGCTCACCCAGTTTCATAGAAAATGAAAGGCCAGGTGTGAAGAATGGATTTTTTGTTTCCATTTTTATTACTCCATTAAAAGCGCCAGGGCCATAGAAAGAGCTGCTTGCGCCTTGCACTATTTCCACACTTTTTACATCTAAATCGGGCGCTCCAAGAAAATTGCCCAACGAGAAGTTGAGACCAGGCGATTGGTTGTCTACACCATCTATAAGTTGCAAAATTCTAACAGGCGATGTGCTATTGAATCCACGTGTATTTATAACGCGGAATGCAAGACTGGCGCTGGCCATGTCCACTCCTTTTAGTGCTGCCAGGCCTTCATAAAAATTGCCTGTGGGCACTTCTTTTATGGCCAAGGCATCCATCGTTTCTACCGACAATGGATTTTGTTTTTGTTTTTGTAAAATACGATCGCTCACTATGTCCACACGTAGCGTGTCCGATTCAGATGTATTTAGTTTTATCTCTATTTTTTTGTCGGTGGCAGCTACTGTAATTTCTTGGTCTTTGTACCCAATAAGCCCAACGGTAAGTGTGGCTGGCAAGCCATTAAGTTTTAACGAAAACTCGCCATCAAAATCGGTAATGGTGCCATTGCCGGTGCCTTTTTCTTGCACTACGGCACTGAACAATGCCTCGCCTGTGTTGGCATCCAGCACGCGACCCTTAAGCGTTTGAGCGCTGGCGCCAGCGCATATTAGTAGATTAAATAGTGCTATTAAATGTACAATTCGCTTCATAAATTTTGATAAGGAAATGAAAGGAGTTGAAGCGAATGTAAGCAAATATTTATTTGGGTAATGAAAGAAAAAAATGTTACTCTTTTACTATTTCTATCACCTTTTCCACCACATCCTCTATATTAGGTTTGCTAAAGTAGTCACCATCGGTGCCATAGGCTGGCAGGTGAGGCTTAGCTGTTAGTGTTTGCGGACGTGCATCTAAGTATTTATACCCCTCTTGCTCGTTCATTATTTTGTCTAGTATGTAGGCACTTGCTGCACCGGGCACATCCTCGTCTACTATGAGTAAGCGCGATGTTTTCTTTATAGACTGAGCGCAAATGTGTGTAAGGTCAAAAGGTAATAGCGTGCGCACATCTACCAGTTCTACCGATATGTTTTCTTCTTCTAATGCTTTGGCTGCCTGCACACATATGTTGAAGGTGCTGCCATAAGAAACTATAGTAATGTCGGTGCCTTCTTTTACCACCTCTGCTATGCCAAGTGGTATGGTGTACTCGCCTAAGTTAGATGGCATGGCTTCTTTTGACCTGTATCCATTAAGGCATTCTACTACTATGCCTGGCTCATCGCCTTGCAGAAGTGTGTTGTACATGCCGGCAGCCTGCATCATGTTGCGGGGTACACACACATGCATGCCGCGCACGCTGTGTATAATGGAGCCCATGGGCGAACCGCTGTGCCATATACCCTCTAGCCTGTGACCGCGTGTACTAATTATAGCGGGCGCTTTTTGGCCTCCTTTGGTGCGGTAGTGCACAGTGGCCAAATCATCGCGCATGCCTTGCAGGGCATAAAATATATAATCTAAATATTGTATTTCGGCCACGGGGCGCAGGCCTCGCATGCTCATGCCCAATGCCTGACCAAGGATAGTAGCCTCGCGTATGCCGCAATCGCTTACACGTAGCTCGCCATATTTTTCTTGTAGGCCTTCGCAGGTTTGGTTTACACCACCTATTTTGCCTACATCCTCACCAAATATTAATACCTCCGGACGGTTGGCCAATTGTATGTCCCAAAACTCGCGCAGTATTATTCTGCCATCTACCTGCTCTGCATCTGGTGCAAATACTGGTGGCACTTCGGTCACTTTTAGCGCACCTAAATTGCTCTCGCTGTATAGGTGCGAGCTGTAGCGCTCTTGCATTTCGCCATGCAATTCATTCAGCCATGTTTGCAAGGCTTGTGCCTCTGCATTTTCTGCAGGCTTCACTTTGCGCAATGCTTTTTTGGCGGCTATAAAAACATCTCTGCGAATGGGTTCTATAGCCTTGTTTAATTCTTCCGCTATGGCTGCTACTTCTGCATTGGCAGACGATGCTGCAAGGGCATTCAATTTAGCTTTAGCTACAGTTAAGTCTTTGTCCACATCTTCTCTAAATGCTGCCCAGGCTTTCTTTTGCTCGGTGCGCACGTGGGTTTTAGCCTCTTCGCGTATTGCTTCCAACTGCTTGTCGTTAGCTGCGCCATCCATCATTATGAACTTGCCAAACTGCGCTATGCAATCATACTCTTTGTACCAGTCCAGTTCTTTTTGGTCTTTGTAGCGCTCGTGCGAACCGCTGGTGCTGTGGCCTTGTATCTGCGTTATTTCTTCCACATGCACCAAGGCGGGCAAATGATACTCTCTGCAAAATGCCACGGCTTTTTCATAAGCCATGAGCAATTCAGGATAGTTCCAGCCTTTTACTTTTATTATTTTTATTCCGTTAGTGGTAGTCTTTTTTTCAAATCCACTAAGGGCTTCGCTTATGCTCTCTTTTACGGTTTGGTATTTTTTGGGCACACTTATGCCCCAGCCATTGTCCCACACGCTCATGCACATGGGCACTTGCAACACTGCCGCAGCATTCATAGTTTCCCAAAACAATCCTTCTGATGTACTGCTGTCGCCTATGGTGCCAAAGGCCACCTCATTACCTTGGTTAGAAAATGTAGTCCAGCTATGCAGGTCTTTATTTTGCTTATAAATTTTAGAAGCTTGCGCAAGGCCCAACAAACGAGGCATTTGGCCTGCAGTAGGCGATATGTCAGATGAAGAGTTTTTGCTCTCCATTACATTTTTCCATGTGCCATCTTCGTTTAAAAAACGAGTGGAGTAGTGGCCTCCCATTTGCCTGCCACCGCTGCTTGGGTCGGCCTGCACATTGGTATGCGCATACAATGCGGCAAAGTATTGCTGCACGGTAAGCTCGCCTATAGCCATCATAAATGTTTGGTCGCGGTAGTAGCCAGCGCGCCAGTCGCCATTGCGAAACACTTTGGCCATGGCTATTTGCGCCAGCTCTTTGCCATCGCCAAATATGCCAAACTTGGCTTTGCCAGTTAGTACCTCTTTGCGGCCCAGTAGAGAAGCCTCGCGTGATACGCACGCCAAGCGATAATCATCAAGCATACGCTGACGGATTTTCTCTTCGGTCATTATATAGTCTGGTGTTTCGAATGTCTTTGACATGGGGCGAAGATACTTGCCCAAACTCGGATTTGAAACTGTTTTTTTCAGCCCTTTATCGTTTTAATTCTACCGCAATTTTTGCGGCTAATTCCGCATTGTTTAGCACCAGTGCTTTGTTGGCTATCTGGCTTTTGCCTGCAGTAAGTTCATTTAATTTTTTGAGTAGGAAGGGAGTTATTTCTTTGCCAGTTACACCTTGCTTATCAGCCTCCTGCAAGGCTTGTTCTATGTGGTGTTCTATCTCGCTGTTGTCTATAGCAAACTCCTGTGGTATGGGGTTGGCTATAAGTATTCCTTTCTGATTGAGTTGTTGGTTAGCGTGTATAAACTGCGCCAACTCTGTGGCTTGGTCCAGTCGCATGGGCACTTTAATGTTGCTGCATGTGCTGTAAAATGCAGGAAAAAAATCTGTTCCATAACCTATAACCGGCACACCAAATGTTTCTAAGTACTCCATGGTTTTAGGCAAGTCCAGTATGGCTTTGGCACCTGCGCTTACTACTGCTACGCGCGTTTGCGAAAACTCTATTAGGTCGGCCGATATGTCGAAGGTGTTTTGCGCCATACGATGCACTCCTCCTATGCCACCGGTGGCAAATAGTGGTATACCAGCCATTTCAGCTATTATCATAGTGGCGGCTACAGTGGTAGCACCATTTATTTTTTGTGCCACCACATAGGGCAAATCTCTGCGGCTGCATTTCATTACATCTTTTGCCTGTGCAAAAAAATCTAACTCTGCCTCCGAAAGGCCTACATGAAACTGACCGTTGATAATGGCTATGGTGGCAGGCACCGCACCGTTTTGGCGCACTGTATTTTCCACCGCTGTGGCCACTTCCAAATTGAGCGGATAGGGCATGCCGTGCGATATAATAGTGCTTTCTAATGCCACCACAGGCAGGTTGTTCTGCATAGCATTTTTTACTTCGACCGAAAATTGGAGCAGCGTGTTCATGGTTGCAAATGAAATACTTTCAATGTCATTGTGAATTTATTATTTGGCAGAATGTGATGCTGCACTTCAAATTTTGTTATTGTAAAATAACTAACATCAACCTCTGCGTATGCAGCTATACAATATGTTTGGCGCATGTTTAAAGACCTTAAGGTTTTATTTCAATATATAAAGCCCACTAAAAAATTACTTTGGTTGGCGCTTTTGCTGGCCGCAGTAAATCAATGTTTTTCGCTCTTAGACCCGCTTATTACAGGCAAGCTTATAGACAAGCTGGGTGTGCACAAAAGCGATTATAATTTTAACTGGGAAAGTTTTTCGCACGACCTGCTAATATTTCTACTGCTTAGCATGGGCGTGGCTATGGTGAGCCGCATAGCTAAGAATTTTCAAGACTATTTTACCAGTGTAGTCATACAACGCACCGGTGCTAAAATGTATACTGATGGTATAAAGCACTCGCTGGAACTGCCCTACGAGGTGTTTGAAGACCAGCGCAGTGGCGAAACTTTGGGCATACTGCAAAAGGTGCGCAGCGATAGCGAAAAGTTTATTCAATCATTCATAGGAATATTTTTTCAGAGCCTTGTAGGTGTGGTGTTTGTGGTAATATATGCCATACGCGTGCACTGGATTATAGCACCTATTTTTTTACTTACTGTGCCTATGCTAGCTATTGTAAGCAGTCTGCTTAGCAAGCGCATAAAAATAATTTCGCGCACTATACTGGGCGAGACTACCTCGCTTGCAGGCAGCACCACAGAGTCGCTGCGCAACATAGAACTGGTAAAAGGACTAGGCCTGGCCGACCAGGAAATAGGAAGGCTAAACAATGTGACCAAAAGAATATTGACACTGGAACTGAACAAGGTGAAGTACATACGTTCGCTCAGTTTTATACAAGGCACTACGGTCAATTTTTTGCGCACATGCCTTATCTTTTTGCTGTACTATTTATTGTTTAAAGACAGCATAAGTCTGGGGCAGGTAATGACGCTTATGTTCTATAGCTTTTTCATTTTTGGTCCCTTGCAGGAAATGGGCAATGTGATAGCTACTTACCGCGAGGCACAAGCATCGCTCCGCAATTTTGAAACCATAATGGGCACGCCCACAGAGCCACGGCCGGAGCATCCTACTGCCATAAGTACGCTCAACACATTTCGTTTTCAAAATGTATCGTTCCAGCATAAATCGGCTAAAACAAAAGCCCTTAACAACATATCGTTTACTGTAAACAAAGGTGAAACTATTGCCTTTGTGGGCCCTTCAGGCTCCGGCAAAACTACCATGGTAAAACTGTTGGTAGGCTTGTACCGCCCCAGCGAAGGACACATATACTACGACAATGTGAGTGGCAGCGATATAGACATGACCCAACTACGCGAGCAAATAGGTATGGTAACACAAGATACACAACTGTTTGCCGGTACTATAAAAGAAAACTTGTTGTTTGTAAAACCCAATGCCACCAATGAGCAGGTAATGGATGCCCTGCTAAAAGCATCGTGCCAACGCTTGCTGGCACGTGCTGAAAATGGTATAGAGACCATGATAGGCGAGGGTGGCATAAAAATATCGGGCGGTGAAAAACAGCGACTAAGTATAGCGCGCGCGCTGCTGCGCAACCCTAACTTGCTTATAATGGACGAGGCTACAAGTGCACTGGATTCTATAACCGAAATAGAAATAACAGACACCGTAAAGCACATACACGCTACGCAAAATATAATGACCATACTTATAGCCCACAGGCTATCTACCGTGATGCATGCCGACCGCATATTTGTGCTGGAGCAAGGCTGCATAATAGAACAAGGTAGCCACGAAAAACTGGTGGCAGAAAAAGGACTTTACTACGCCATGTGGCGCCAGCAGATTGGTGAGCGAAAGATGAAGGTGTGATGCGGTGGTGCAGTGTTTTAATGAGTGAGCAGATAATTGTTGTGAAATGATTATATCCACGCGCACCCTTGCCCTAAAGGGAGCAGCCCGCAACTACTTCGATTTTATTTCATTTTAGGATAAGAAAGCTTATTGTACTAAAGCGCGCAGACCCCTATAAGGGTTGGGGTGTGGGGAGGTTTTATGTGCAAGGGCGTTATGTTGCAAAGTGAGCAGATAGTGGTTGTGAAATAAACACTTTGATAACCCTGAAAGGGTTGAACATGAATAACCGTGGGTGCAACCCGCGGTAAAAACAACAGTGAATACCCAACCACGAAGTGGTTGAATTATTAGTATCTGACCATAATTTTGTGTGGTAATTATTAATTTGAAATGAGCAGCTATCGTAAAATAATCTATCACATAGTATTCGGCACATACAAGCGTGAGCGGACCATAACTGATGAGCATTCAGAAAAGCTTTACAAATACATTTGGGGAATTGTGCAAAACAAGAACTGTCATTTATACCGAATTAACGGGGTGGAAGATCATATACATATATTAAGTGACTTGCATCCTACGGTGGCACTTTCAGATTTTGTAAAGGACATAAAACTAGGAAGTTCGACTTTTTTGAAAAACAATTCGTTGTTTCCACATTTTAATGGATGGGCTGAGGGATATGCTGCTTTCACCTATTCTGTCAATGAATTAGACACAGTCGCGAATTACATAAAGAATCAAAAAGAGCATCATAAAAGGGAGAGTTATCAGGATGAATGCAAAAAACTGTTTAAAGAACATGGAATTCAATTTGATGATAAGTATTTGTCTTGAGGTTTGATATTATTCAACCCCTTCAGGGTTGTAGTTATACACTCACCATCTTCGGTGGGTGATACACCCACCGTTATTTTAGTTTAACCACTTCGTGGTTAGTTGGATGTTTGATATCGATTTATTTTTGAAGCTATGCCTGCTCTTGAACTAACAGCGATGGTTTAGGCACCCATCGTTATTTTGTTGTGAAATAATTATAACCACACGCACCCTAACCCTGAAGGGAGCAGCCCGCAACCACTTCGATTTTATTTCATTTTAGAATAAGAGTGCACAGCACAATAGCAGGTAAGAGATTCTCTGCTGCCTCAGTTTGAATTTGCCACCCGAGTAAAACGTGAACAAGACACCATGTACGAATGGATAGAAGTGGTGAATGCTAATTCATCTTTGGAAAACCTGAGCACTGCTAACCAAAACAAATTGCGTGACTTGGCTGTGGATTATTACAACACCACTGCAGGTAAAAAAGCAAGCGCTGTATTGAATCATTATTATCACGAAGACCATTTTATTCCGCCATATTATGGCATGGGTAGCGCGTCAGTTAGAGCATTACAAAATAGTGAGAATCAAATAGAAATTCATTTGCTAACTGCATATCCTAATCCAGCAGATGAGTTGGTTCAATTGAAGGTGTGTTTGTCCGGTCAAACAATTACAGATGAGAGCATTATCATAATTGATGCATCAGGCAGACAAATTGCAAACTTAAAGGTAGTGAACAATGAACAGCAGATTGTAATAGATACACGCACCTTTGCCGCAGGCAATTATCAGGCTATATTGCGCAAGGGCGAAATGATATTAGACAATGTAGCTTTCAATGTGGTTCATTAATAAAAATACAAAATATATAAGCAGAGCCATGCTATGGCTCTGCTTATTTGTTTCTTCTTTTGCATTTGGTCAAACAACATTTAGTTCGCGCGTCCCGATTGTAACTGCCACCGTTTTTAATTCTGTTCAGGTTCTTTCGGAGAATAAATATTTGGTAACCGGAGCCACTTACGATACTATACCAAATGTACATGTGGATGCAATTTCAGCGCTTTTTGATGCTTTCGGAAACTTCGTCAGCAGCCAGCAATTTGGTGACTCTTTGCACCAAACTATCACGCAACATCATACTTCAAGTAGCATTCCGAACTATTATATTCAACAAGGTTATGGCAACAGAAACGGCAAACCAGCTGCATTATATTTTTGGTTCAATCAAAATGGTGATACGCTTCAAAGTGCGACTCTGCAATCGCCCTTTGTAAATGAAACCTATTTTGGATCTACATACATTAATCCACTCTATACAATTATTGTTTCAGATAGCACTATTTATGCAACTACTGGCGTATTTCAAGAAGGCACCTCCAACGATGTCTGCATTTGGCACTTAGACAAATATGGCAACGAGCTATGGCACTATATCTACGCCACCGAAGCCGACCCCGAAACGTGTTTTGCTATGATACCGTGGCAAGGGGGAGTGATGGCTGCCATTGGCAAACGAAATAGTGATTTTTCTTTCGATAATGATATAGTGTTGGTGCATCTATTAGAAGATGGAACCGAGAATTCAATTATTGATGGCAATGATTGGAACAATTTCCCAGTCTATAATTTGGCCATGCTCGTTGACAATGGAAAAATAATTTGTGCAGGTGGGATAAGCGAAGCTATTGATTTGAATTCACGTTGTGCAATTTGGCAACTTGATGAAACCGGTCAACTGATTTGGTCATCACCATTGGGCGCTTATGCTGAGTCAGCAATTGGCTACAACTACATTAAGAATCTTGTAAAGGTATCTGACGGCAACTATGTTGGAACAAATGATTTTTATACTTGGGATGGAGGAACTCATTACGAAGCTCAAGTAATAAAATGTGACAGCACAGATGGCAGCATGATGTGGGAACGATACTACCACTTTGTAGAAAGTCAAAGTGATATGCACCATGCAATAGATTTGAAGGCTACACCAGACGGT
>JANOXJ010000028.1:0-2793 GCA_031418455.1 Flavobacteriales bacterium
ATTTTTCTTTATTTATTATAGCTCTTCTTTCTGCAGCACTCACTACATTTTCAAAAGCAGAAATTGTAAGTCTTGCACTCACTCCACTTTTTTGATCTACATATTCGCTTTCGCGCGCTTCAAATGCTATAAGCTCTATTAGCTCTGCTATAAAAGCTGAAACTTTCACTCTGCTCTTTTGCTCCTTGCTCAGTTTAGCTTCCTGCATGGTTATCTCCTGCGACAGCTCTATGTTTTTAGGATAGTGTGTTAGTATTTGGCTTTGTATACGGTCTTTAAGCGGGGTTATTATGCTGCCTCTGTTGGTATAGTCCTCAGGGTTTGCTGTAAAAATAAATTGAATATCTAAATCCAACCGCAACTGAAATCCGCGTATTTGAATATCGCCTTCTTGCAAAATATTGAAAAGCGAAACTTGAATACGCGGTTGCAAATCTGGCAATTCATTTATAACAAAAATGCATCGGTTGCTACGTGGCACCAATCCAAAATGTATAACGCGCTCATCGCTATAACTCAATTTTAAGTTAGCTGCTTTTATAGGATCCACATCGCCTATCAAATCGGCTATAGTAACATCTGGCGTGGCAAGTTTTTCTACATACCTGTCGCTGCGGTGAAGCCACGCTATAGGTGTATCATCGCCCTTGTGTTGCACTACATCTTTTGCATAGCGCGATATGGGATTAAGCGGATCATCATTTAGTTCACTTCCTTCTATTACAGGTATCCACTCGTCTAACAAATTAGTCATTTGGCGTGCTATCCGTGTTTTGGCCTGCCCACGCAGTCCAAGCAGATTTATGCTATGTCCGCTCAGTATGGCGCGTTGTATATCGGGCAACACTGTTTCGTCATAACCAATTATTCCTGCAAAAGGATTGGTGCCATTTTCCATAGATAAAATGAGGTTGGCACGCAATTCATCTTTTATACTTTTAGTTTCGTATCCTGATGCTTTTAATAAGCCCAGCGTTTTTATTTTTTCGTGTTTCATAAAATTATTTCCTATAGCACTTTTAGATTTCGCAACCTAAACAGGCTTTTTTATTTCTTCTAAATTCTTTTTTTTCTGTTGCGCTCATAGTCGCTGAGTATGCTGTCGCCCAGCCCCTTTAGCCCTGTGTACAATGCCTTGCCTCCGTTGGCCTCAGTAAAATCTTCTACAAATTGTTTTAAGTAAGGATCTTCTGCTATCATAAATGTGGTGATGAGTATGTTTTGCTTGCGGCATGCGCGTGCCAAATTCAAACACTTGCCCACTATGTATGGATCTAGCCCAAACGAATTTTTATAATACTCGCCACCTTCTTTTAAGCACGATGGTTTTCCATCGGTTATCATAAATATTTGTTTGTTGCCCGCTTTTTTTCTTCGCAATGTTTCCATTGCCAATTCCAACCCCGCCACAGTGTTGGTATGGTAAGGACCTACTTGCAAATAAGGCAAATCTTTTACCTGCACCGGCCATGCATCATCGCCAAACACTACTATGTCCAATGTGTCTTTTGGATAACGCTTCATTATAAATTCTGCAAGTGCCATGGCCACTTTTTTGGCCGGTGTTATGCGGTCTTCGCCATACAATATCATGCTGTGCGATATGTCTATCATAAGCACGGTGCTGGCCTGCGATATATTTTCAGTTTCAAATACTTCTAAATCATTTTCGGTAATGATGAAGTCGCCCATTCCATGATTTATTTGCGCATTGCGCAGCGACTCGCTCATAAGTATTTGCTCGGGCTTGTCGCCAAATATGAACGGCCTGCGCATTTCGGTAGGTTCATCGCCATTGCCGGTCGATTTTGTTTTGTGCGATCCTTTTTGCGTTTTTTTCATTTTACCAAATAGCTGATCCAACGCGCGCTGTCGCATATGTTGTTCGCTTTTGGCGGTAATGCTATTGCCACCACCTTTTCCGTTGCCCTTGCCTTGCTTGTATTCTTCTTTTAAGTATCCTTTGCGCTTAAGTTCTTGTTCAAAATCATCGCGCGTGTAGGTGTCAGAAAAAATAGGTGTCTGCTTATCTATTTCTTCCATAAAGTCCAGTGCATCGTCAGGCTGGCCGCTGGTATAATTGAGCAACTCAATAAAAAGCGGCAACAGTTTTTCAAACGGAGTGCGTTTGTCCTCTTCTGGTATGTATTTATGAAATTGGTGTCCGTGCATGTGGTAGAGAGCTATACTACAAATGAAACACTTATTTGTTTCATATTAGCTAACCACAGTCAATTATTAGTGAAATAGCTACAATGCCGCACGGAAGGCTGATTACTTCTTTTCCGCCTTGTCGCTGGAGGCGTGTATAGGTGCCAAATTTTTCTCTTCTAGCTTTTTGTAGAAATCGCTTTTTTCTATGGCGGGCATTAAGAACAGTGAGAAGTTGTAAATGGGCTCGTAGAAGTATGATTTTGTTTTTTGCTCTTTAGGCAAAAGTGAATACTGCCTGTCCATGGCATTGAACAGTACAAACGAAATACTGAGGAATAACAAAGTTTTGGTGAGTGAAAAAAATGCACCACCAACCTGGTTCCAGCGCTCTGCCCCACCTGCACTTACACTTTTGGTAATGAGTTTGCCCAGGAAAAACAGGCCTATGCACACCAGCAAAAACACTACTACAAAAGAAATAATAGGCAAGTTGGACGACTGTACATCCATTTTATTTTTAAGAAACGATGCCATAGCATCGCTCAGGTGAACGCCTGCATATATTCCCACAAAGAGCGAAAGCATGGAGAATATTTCCATCACAAATCCATTCTTCCAGCCGCGCCAAATGGCCAAACC
>JANOXJ010000029.1:0-3123 GCA_031418455.1 Flavobacteriales bacterium
CGATGTGATAGATTATTTTTCTAAAACACACAAGGTAGTTATACCCATGCTACCGCTTTATACCATGCCGGTGCTTACTACGGGTGTAAAATCTTGCGCACATTTTCTAAGAGATTTTGTAAATTTTAAAAAGTTTGATAAAGTGAATTTGCTTGGCAACTCTCTGGGAGGCCACGTGGCGCTGGTCTATGCAAAGGAGCATCCGGAGCGAGTGAGCTCGCTTATACTCACCGCCAGCAGCGGTTTGTATGAGAATGCATTTGGATCAAGTTTTCCGCGCAGAGAGGACAAAGAGTTTATACGTCAAAAAGTGGCCTTAACCTTTTACGACCCAAAACATGCAACTGACGAGTTGGTAAACGAATGTTTTGAAGTAGTAAATGATCGCAACCGTGTGTTGCGCATATTGGCCTTGGCCAAAAGTGCAATACGCCACAATATGGCCAAAGACCTGCCCAATATGAAAATGCCTGCATGTCTTATTTGGGGTAAAAATGATACTATAACACCACCTGAGGTGGCTATAGAATTTAATCAACTGCTTACCAATAGCACGCTGTATTGGATAGACGAATGTGGACATGCGCCCATGATGGAGCACCCTGTCACCTTCAACGAGCTACTATACGGTTGGATGAAAGAGCACAACCTATAATGGTTGCAGGGCAGTAGTGTTATTCTTCTATTTTTATTAATCACTATCTTGCGCATTCATTCACACATTTAGCATATAATGATTATTACTTCAGCCGAATTTGCAAAGTCATCAGAGTTTTTGGACCAATGCCCTACCACGGGCTATCCTGAATTTGCATTTATAGGCAGAAGTAATGTGGGCAAAAGCAGCCTTATAAATATGCTTGTGGACCGCAGAAGCCTGGCCAAAACATCGGGCACACCCGGCAAAACTCGGTTAATGAATCATTTCATTATCAATGAAAAAAAGAAGCCCTGGTACTTGGTGGATTTGCCTGGATTTGGGTATGCTAAAATTTCGCAGAGCGAGCGTGCTAAATGGAAAAAAATGGTACGCACTTACCTGGAAGAGCGCGAAACATTGCGCTGCACCATGCTGCTGGTAGATATACGCATTGAACCTCAGAAGATTGATTTAGAATTTGCAAAATACTTGGGCGAAGACGGAATTCCGTTTGCCATAGCATTTACTAAGGCCGACAGACAAAAGCCTGCAGTGCTTGAGCGTCACCTTAAAATGTTTAATGAAGCCATGTCAGAAAATTTTGCTGAAATGCCTAACATGTTCGTTACCTCTGCCGAAACACGTTTAGGAAAAGATAGAATGTTGGACTTTATAGAATCGGTTATAAATACTCCCATGCCTGAAAAGGAAACTGAGGAGGAGGAATAATCACAGCTAAATCTGGACTTCAGTTAAAGCGATAAAATTTGAATTCGCTAACCTAAAAGTGAAGAAGAAAATCACTTAAGAAGAGAAGTAATGTCGGTGCTCATAGGTTGCACTTTGCTACCAAAATGACTTATCCATTCACCGTTTTTACCTACCAATATTTTATTGAAATTCCATGAGATAGATGCATCGCTTACACCATTGCTAGCCTTGTTGCATAGCCAAGTGTATATGGGGTGTTGGCCACTTCCTTTCACATCCATCTTAGATGACAATGGAAAAGTAACACCATAATTTTTCTTGCAAAAATCTTGAATGGTTTTTTCATCGCCCGGTTCTTGACCAAGAAATTGATTGCAAGGAAATCCTACAATTACCAACTTGTCTTTGTATTGCTTATACAGTTTTTCTAACTCTGCATATTGCGAGGTGTAACCGCACTCGCTGGCCACATTTACACATAGTACATATTTGCCCCTGTATTGGCTCATGTTTACAGTACTTCCGTCTATGGCTTTGTACGAAAGGTCATAAAACGAAGTAGGAGTGGCAGCTATAAGCGTGGCTTTCTTTTTTGATTGGCTGTTGCGAAATGCTACTAAAACTATGAGGCTTACAATGGCAGTAACTATGATGAGGGTTGTTTTCATTTGAGTGATTTATAGGTACAGCAACAAAGAACGGCAATAAAAGTTCAGAGGAATAATATTCAGAGAGATAATATATTGTGCCATAAACCAACAACGGGTTTCCGCAAGGAAACCCGTTGATTGAAATTCTAAAATGAATTGTCAGATTATACCAACTCTTCAATAATTTTTTCTACCGTGTAGCCTTCTGCTTCGGCTTTGTAGTTGCGCACTATGCGGTGACGCAGTATTTGTGTAGCTACAGCTTTTACATCCTCTATATCGGGCGAGTATTTGCCATTTAGAGCGGCATTGCACTTGGCGCCAATAATTAAGTATTGCGAAGCGCGTGGTCCTGCTCCCCAGCTAAGGAAGTTGTTTACCATAGCGGGCGCATGCTCGCCACCGGGGCGTGTTTTGCTTACCAGTTTTACGGCATATTCTATCACATTATCTGCCACAGGCATTTTACGTATAAGTTGTTGGTAGAATACTATTTCTTGCCCTGTTATCACCGGCTGCAATGTGGCCTGCACATTGGTGGTAGTGCTTTTCACTATTTGCATTTCTTCGCTAAAGCTTGGGTAATCTACCCAAATGTTGAACATAAAACGGTCAAGCTGTGCTTCCGGCAAAGGGTAAGTACCTTCTTGTTCTATTGGGTTTTGCGTGGCAAGCACAAAAAATGGCGAAGGTAAATCGTAGCTGTGTCCTGCTGCGGTTACTCTTCTTTCTTGCATGGCTTCCAGCAAGGCCGACTGTGTCTTAGGAGGAGTTCTGTTTATTTCATCGGCAAGTATGATGTTAGAAAACAATGGGCCTTTTACAAATTTGAAATGGCGGTTTTCGTCCAAAATTTCAGAGCCAATAATGTCGCTTGGCATAAGGTCAGGCGTAAATTGTATACGATTGAACGATAAACCAAGTGACTGGCCAATGCTGCTTACCAAAAGGGTTTTAGCCAAACCAGGCACACCCACAAGAAGGCAGTGTCCATTACCAAATATGGCAATGAGCACGCTTTTTACCACATCATCTTGACCTACTATGGCCTTGCCTATTTCTTTTTTAAGAATGGCGTATTTGCCTTTTAATGAGTCTAACGCTTCTGCGTCTGAATTGAAT